>JACPAV010000002.1 GCA_016180645.1 Nitrospirota bacterium
GAGGGCACCCCAAAGGTGACCCTCGCCTACCGCGACGTTCTCGCGAAGTTGCGTGAGGCGCTTTCCATGACCGGCGCGGATGTGGAAAACGTCCTCAAGAAAATGGCCGGGATGCGACAATTGACCGTCGAGGCGCCGTCAAAAACCACCGACCGGATGATCACCATCGAGAACCCGGAGAAATTCCTTGAGAATGTGAAGGGCATCGTCAAGGAAATGGATTCCTCGGTGACCCAAGGGTTCAAACAGGAGCAGGAGCTCATCGACATCCAGACCTTCTCTCAACTCGTCGGCACCGAGGCCGAGAAAGTCTACAAGAAGATCATGTCGAAGGACGTGCCCGAAACCATCTTTTTCTTCCGCCGGAGCGAGGCCCTTCGCTGGGCGCAGGAAAAGGGCAAGGACTTTTTCGACAAGACGACAAAGAGGCTGAAAAAGATCGAGGAGCTTGAGGGCATCAACGACGTGATCTACGTGGACAATGAGACCCTGCGGCAGGTGCTCGGCTCAACGGACATCATCAAGCTCTGCAAGGTCATCAAGCACGCGGAGGAAGACGCGAAGAAGAAGCTCCTCACCAACCTCTCGGACCGCATGTCCAAGATGGTAAATGAGCAGATGCCGAACATCGAAGAGGTGGACGAGGTCGAGATCGCCGACATCGAGGAGAACATCATCGGGCAGATCAAGGCAATGAAGAAAGCGTCTGTGGCGGGCGCACCTCCGCCGGCGGCTTGAGAAACGGCGCCCCGTTGTCCGTCCGTCTGAGATAAGGCTCGCCCGTGAACATTGCCACTCTTCTCGGGATGGGGGCCGGAATGGGCATCCTGGTCTGGTCGCTCTTCGCGTCCACCCCACAGGTCGGCGTCTTCTTTAACATCCCCAGCATCGGTATCGTTCTGGGCGGCACGATCGGCGCCATGTTCGTTTCCTTTCCCATGGCGGACGTGGTCCGAAGTTTGAAAGTGGCGGGCGCTGTATTCAGGCAGGAGGATCTGCCGATCGGCACGTACATCGACCAGATTGTGGAACTCTCCAAGCAGGTATTTGCGAAGGGCACGATGAAGATGGGCTCCGCTTTGGAAGGGCAGGAAAACGAGTTCTTGAAGGACGGACTTCAAATGCTCGTGGACCAGCGGCCCATCGACAAGATCCGGGAATACATGCAGGCATCGATGCAAACCATGTACGACCAGGGGAAGGGCGAGGCCGCGATATTCAAATCGTTGGCGAACTATGCTCCGGCGTTCGGCCTCCTCGGAACGCTGATCGGCCTCATCGCCATGCTCCAGGGGTTGGGCGCCGAGGGAGGCGGGCTGGGCACAATCGGAACGGGCATGGCCGTCTCGCTGATCACAACCTTTTACGGCGTCATGCTTGCCAACATGATTTTCCTCCCGATCGCCACGAAATACGACAAGCGTATCGAACAGCGCACGGTCCTCATGAATGTCATCATGGAAGGATTGACGCTCCTTGCAACCCGGCAACCGCCGGATTTGGTGCGCGACCGGCTCAAAGCCTACCTGCCGATGGGCAAGTGGGGCGGCGTGAAGTCGGCGGCCGGCCAGAAGCCCGCCGGCAGCGAGACAAAGGAAAAGGCCTGATCTTCCGCCTCGGCGGAGGCCACCATGCCGCTCCCACGAAAGGCCGGTGGAGGTGACGAAGGCGCCGGCTGGCTCGCCAGCTTCGGCGACCTCGTCACCAATCTCATGGTGTTCTTCGTCATGCTCATCTCCATTTCCACGATCGACGAGAAGAAACTGAAGGCCATCGCCGGCGCCATCCAGGATGAAATCGGGGGGATCGAAATCCCCGAGCGGGCCATTACCGAGGATCTCATTGAAGACGTCAACCGGCTCATCTCTCTCTCCCACTTGGAGGACGTCATCACCGTGACCGTGACGCCGGACGGCATCCTCCTCTCCGCCAAGGGATCGGCCTTCTTCGCCCCCGGCAGCGCGGACCTCCTTCCTGAAGCCCGGGAGAAATTCACCGTCATTGTGGAGGGACTGGTCAAAATTCCATACCACATCGAAGTGATCGGGCACTCCGATACCGTTCCCATCCACACGGAGCAGTTCCCCTCCAACTGGGAGCTCTCGGGGGCCCGCGCCACGAATCTGGTTCGATACTTCATCGAAAAAGGATTCGCCCCAAATCGAATCCGGGGAATCGCCGCCGCGGATACGCGTCCGGTAGCCCCGGACTACAAGGAAGATGGAACGCCTCTTCCGGATAACCAGGCAAAGAATCGCCGCATCGACATCATGATTTTCTCCACCAAGGAGCCGGCGGAATCCAAACCGACGGCTCCGGCCGGGGAGGCCTCCGAGGAAGAACCCACTTCTGAGGGAGAACCCGCGGCGGAAGAGGCACCGGCTGAGGAATAGGCTGCCAACCATTCGCCCCGTTCAGCATCATGTGTTGATCCCGGGTATTCGTCGCTCCCCCTCAAACCTGGTAGCCGCAGGCTTTAGCCTGCGTCCAAGACGCACCCTAAAGGATGCGCCTACCAAGACACCCGCATGAGCAAGTCCGAAAATCGCGCGGGAGACGTCTGGGGCGGCGTGGCCGCCACGCTCGTGGCGCTTCCTTCCTCCATCGCCTACGGCGTGGTCATGTTCTCGGCGATAGGCGCCGCCTTCGCCGCGCAGGGCGCGCTGGCGGGGGTGATCGGTGCCATCGCGCTCGGCATCCTCGCGCCGCTCTTCGGCGGCACGCCCCGGCTCATCACTTCACCTTCGGCGCCTGCCGCCGCCGTGGTCGCCGCCACCGCCGCCGAGTTTTATCAGGCCCTCTCGCCGGGGACCGATCCCGCCGGTATATCCGCCGTCCTGCTCCTCCTCGCCATCACGGGGGTTGCTACGGGAATCCTTCAGCTCGCCATCGGGGCCGTGGGCGGCGGGAAACTGATGAAGTACATCCCCTACCCCGTGGTGGCCGGGTTCCTGAGCGGGGTCGCCATCGTCATATTCACGGGGCAAATCCCCAAGTTCTTCGGATTTCCCAAATCGGCTGGGTTGTGGGGCGGCCTCACCCAGCCGGACCTCTGGCGCTGGCCGGGAATCGTCGTGGGACTCATCACCATCGGTGGGATGGTCGTGGCCCCCAAGATTACCCGTCGACTCCCGGCTGTCATTATCGCCCTTCTCGGCGGAATAGGCGCCTATTTCGCGATCGCATTCCTCGTCGATCCGACCCTGTTGAGCCTGACCGACAATCACTTGGTCATCGGACCCGTCGGCGGCCGCGAGGCCCTCTCCGTCTCCAGCCTCGTCGGCCGATGGAGCGCCGTTACACAGCTCGCTCTTCCCCAACTCAAGCTTGTCTTTCTTCCGGCACTCACAATGGCCATCCTGCTCTCCCTCGACACGCTGAAGACCTGCGTCATCGTCGACGCGCTGACCCGATCCCGAAGCAATGCGAACCGGGAGCTGATCGGCCAGGGGATCGGCAACGTGGCCTCCGGACTGATCGGGGGCGCGCCCGGCTCCGGAACGATGGGGGCCACGCTCATCAACCTCAGCAGCGGGGCAAAAACCCGTTTCTCCGGACTGGTGGAGGGAGTACTCGTCCTCGTAGTCTTCCTGCTGTTCGCTCGCTGGGTGTCGTGGATTCCCCTCGCCGCCCTCGCAGGCATCCTCCTCGTGGTCGCCTATCGCATGGTCGATCGCGACAGCTTCCACCTGCTGAAAAACAAGTCCACCCGTCTCGACTTCGTTGTCGTGGCGGTGGTGGCCGTCGTGACCGTAAGCGTGGATCTGGTCACCGCCGAGGCGGTCGGACTCGGCATTGCAATTCTGCTCTTTCTCCGGGAACAAATCCGCGAGCCCATCGTCCGCCGGAAGACGACCGGGGATCACACGTTTTCAAAAAAACGCCGCGTCCCTTCCGAAGCGGCCATCCTTGAGAAGAAGGGGGAACAAACCGCCATTTACGAACTTGTGGGAAGCCTCTTCTTCGGAACCACGGACCATCTCTACACCGAGTTGGAATCGGATCTCCGAACGAAGACATTCGTGATCCTCGACATGCGCTCGGTCCGATCGGTCGACGTGACGGCCGCTCACAAGCTGGACCAAATCGAGGCCCAGCTCACCGAGCGCGGGGCCTTCCTGGTCTTTGCCGGGCTGTCACATCATCTTCCGACAGAGCAGAACCTCCAGGCATTTTTCGCCGAAGTCGGTCTCAACAAACCTTCGCGGAACGTGAAAATGTTCGAAGAATTGAGCGAGGCGTTGGAATGGGTGGAGGATCGTATCCTGGAAGAGGAAGGCGTTCGAAAGGCGACGACGGAGCCCCCGTTGACGCTCGGCCAGTTCGACCTGCTGCACGGCCTTGATGCGGCCGACGTCAAAGAAGTCGAGGCATTGGCGGCGACAAAGTCGTTCGTCCCAAGGAGCAAGATTTTCAGCCGGGGGGACAAAGGGGATGAGGTCTTCCTGATCCGATCCGGTGAGGTGCGGATCAACCTCCCGCTCGAAGGCGGCGAACACCATCACCTGGCGACATTTGCGCGCGGCGATTTCTTCGGCGATATGTCTTTCCTCGACCATGCAGACCGATCGGCCGACGCCGTCACCAGCTCTGCCACCGAACTTTATGTCTTGTCCCGGGCCCAGTTCGATGCCTTTGCCCTCCGCCACCCGCTGGTGGCCAAGCGAGTGATTGCCCGGCTCGCGCGCGCCCTGTCCATCCGCCTCCGGCAGACGGACACCGAACTCCGCGCCCTCGAAGAAGCCTGAACCCTTCGTGGGGCTTTGACCCATTCGCGTGGTTATTTACCACGAATTTCGTCTTCTTTCCCATGGTAATTTGATTACATTGGCAACACGTTAATATTACATATATTTCCAAAGATTCGGGATTGTCATGTGTAGCGCCCCGCCTTCAGTGGCCTATCATCGTGGCCGGCCCGGAGGTCGGGGTACCGCACCTTCCATGGCTGGCATCCAGCCAGTCGCGGGGCGGCTTTGCCATCCTGGCGCCGTCCTCCGTGGTTCTATTTGCTCGGCCTCATCGGTCTGGTCGTTGCGCTCCGCACGGTCGGTGTGAGTTTGAGCGAAGCGGCCGAGCGCGGAATCGTCTTCGCTTCTTCCCCGATGAGGTCGGCGAGGCTCCTCCCAACCACCGGCCCTACCGGGCTCCGGGGGTAGCAGGGCCGGCGCGCTCAGGACTTCGGTTTCTGAAACACAGAGCCGCCGAGAATTTCCCTGTACACTTCGACTTCGGCGGCGTTTTTCAGAAGGATCGCTTCCGGCCCTTCCCCAAAGGCCTCCACCTCCGCACGCATTCCATCCATCAGCGTGGCACAGGCGGCCAGGAACGGTGCCGCGTAGGAATGCGAGGCCGTCCCCCTGAGCTTCCGCCATCCCTCGATCGCTTCATCCACCTTTCCGACCAGATAGGGTAGCAGCGGAAGGAGGGCCGCAGCCAAGGGCCCGTATTTCTCCGATCGGGTCCCTTCCGAAAGCAATCGGCACGCCGTGGCGATGCGCCGTCCGAAGGCCGGGTCCCCCATCGAGGGAGCCTGCCACCGCCACACAAGGGCCTGCCGCAACAGGCCGCGGCCTAGAAGGAATTTGTGCTCCGGGCGGTTTCTCACCGGCAACCCCCTTCGCTCAATCAGATCCTGAAGGGCCGGGGCAATCATCTCCGCACGCGCCTCGGGTGTGTGCTGTTCAACCACGCGCCGCCATCCGCGATAGGCAATCGCCAATCGTTCCTCTCCGTGCCGGAGATACCGTTCAATCCGATCCATGGCGTCGGCCGCGTCGGCATGCCGGTAGGCGACGAAATCCTCTCCTTCTTCAAACAACGCGCGGACGGAGGGTGCCGGCGAATCGCACAGCAGCATCGCGCCGCACCCCATGGCCTCGAAGACCCGGAAATTGGGGGCATCGACGACGGATTCAGAGCTCTGCCTCTGCGCCGGCGGAGGCGCAGTTTCATTGATCACGATTTTCGAAGAAGGATAGACGGATTCGAACTCCCCCGCGCCCACATGCAGGCGATACCGGGTACCCACCTTCGAGAGCAGCTCTTGGAAGAACCGGTGGCGCTCCGGGTGCAGGCGGACGTCCCAATTCCCGACGAATGCGACGTCGATGGGGCGTTCACGCCCCGGATCAAACGAGGAGACCCGCTCGCGGGCGCCTTTGTAGTACAAGGGACAATAGGCGACATCGTTCGTCGATCCCCTCCGAATGAAATATTCCACGGAGCCCTGGGTATCCAAGTAGACACGGTCGAACACGTGCGAGAAGTCCCATGCCCAGGAATTGAGATGGAAATGCGTGTCGTGGAAATAGGCCACGGAGGGGATCCCCAAGTGGTCGAGATCAAGGAGCGAATCGCAGAGGGCCCACCCGTGGAGGAAGAAAGCCACGGGGCGATCCTGCCCCTTCCCCACGGACTCCAGGATGGAGGGCAGATGATAGTTGGCCAGGGTGGCCGGGGCGGCCTGAATCTGGAGGTAGGCGATTCGATAGAACTTTTCCAGCGCGCGGGAAAGATCGTCCGGCCAGAAAGCCCAAAGGAGTACGGGCTTGGAAGCGGGCCTGTGGGCGGCTGACGAGGTCAAGTCGTTCCCATTGACCCCCAAGCCCTACACGACCGGGTCCACGTCCATCAGGCGGGCGGGCGGACCGGCCGGAGGGGCCTTCGTCTCCTGGCAGGCTTGGAATAGACCCTTCGGGGTGAAGAAAGCAAAATGGGTATCGGGGCCGAGTGACACCATGTCGCCGTCCGTCAGGGGCTTCTGTTCCCGAGGGGCGAGCCGCTTCCCGTTCAAGAACGTTCCATTGGTTGAGGTCATCTCGACGAGATTGGCCGTCCCCGCCGCAGGACCCGCCAGGAGATACGCGTGATGTTTGGAAATCGTACTGGCCGCAATCGGGAGGTCGCAATCCTCTCCCCGTCCCACAAACACGCGGTCGCCCGCAATGAACGCCCCGGTTTCCTTGCGAACCACCTTGAAGACTTCGCATTTCGGATCGGGACGGAAGGTCGAACGAGATACGCCCAAGCTCGCCCGCTCTTGGTATGCGGTGCGGGCGGCCAACTTCGAAGCCACCACTTCGCGCGGCACTCTCACAAGAAACGGGTGCTTGAACTCGGCAAGCACCTGCTCCTCGGACTTTCCCGTCAGCGCTTGTTTGTAGGTTGCCAGTGTATCCATGGGCCTCCCGATCCGTGTTCCGTTACCAGACTACTTGACCTCCTTCAAGCCCACGAGGGTGTAGCCGACGCTCAACGTGGATGAGGCAGACGCGCATCCGGACTCGAGGCTGCCAGGATTTCCTGAGAGGGACCATCCCGATCCACTGGCTCCACCTGCATCGGCACAGAGCACTTTTGCCGTGCCGGCGGTTCCCACGGCGCTCAGTCTACTGAACCCCGAGATGATGGCGACTTTGTTGTACGCCTGAAAATTGAGCTTTCCGTCCGGATCCGCCCCGATGTAAAAGAATTGAATGTTGTTGTTGGTGGACACATTGACGTCTGTCGCCTTGGTCACCATCGGCCTTGCATCCACCGCGTAGATCGTTTTGGCGGCGTCCTCTTTGATGGAGTAGAGCTCGAGGCGGAAATCCATCTTGGGGAGGTTGAGGACGTAGGTTTCCCGCAGGACCGTCTCGCTCACTTTGTGGGGCACCGGCGCGAGGCGGGCGGGCGTGGGCGTGATCGCGTTTCCGTTCTCGTCCCTGACCGGCTCCTGGCCATCGGCCGGAGTCTGCCCATACAGAAAGCCCTCGGGGTTCAAGACCAGGTCCAAGACAAACTGCACTTTGTTTTCCAAATCGGCCTGGGTGATCGTGAATGCCTTCTGGAATCTGAAGACACCCTTGGTGAGGCTCTGTCGAACGATCATCTCCTGGGAAGATCCCGGTGTGCCCGCCAGATTGTCCGGCTGCGTAAAGAAAACCGAACTCGTCCCCGTGCCGCTCTGGAGGATCACCGGGCCATCCTTGGTCACCAGCGTTCGACCATCGTTCATGGTGAGTTCGGCGTTGATCTTGGCGGCGGGCGCGTCTTCGACGATCGCCCAGACGTAGTCGCCGGCCACACAGGATGAGCCGGTCCCGGAACCTTCTGTTCGACCATCGTCCCGAGTTCCTTCCGTTGATCCCGTTGTCTCCTTCGGGCAGTCGCCGGGGCAGACGAAAGGGTACTCGCCTTTGTCCTTCTCGCACACCCCGTTGTTGTTGCAGTATCCGCTCTGAGTCTGCCTTTCGGGGGCCGCAGTTGTGGTGCAGGGCGCCAGCTCGGTCTTGATGTTCTGAAGCCTATTTAGATCATTGGGGTCGATGACGCTCACGAACTTCGCGTCGTCCGCCTTGGCGTTGTCACCGTTGTAGTTCTCCCAGTAACTCAGGCCCTTGGAGGTTTGTTCGGGATCCATATGCAGGATGATGCAGTTCCTGAATGCGTTGTTGATTTGGTGCCCCGACCCTCCCACCGTGGCCCCCTCCTCCTTGCAGATCAGAATGCGCAGAACGTAGGCCCGCAGGGATTTGATCTGGGCTCCGAGGGACTGGCCCTGCACCTTGGAACTTGAGGATTGCCGCCGCGGCAACGCCTCTTCGAAGGCTCCAGACCCGACCCAATCCCAGAAGCGGGGGGGCGCGCCGGGAAGAGGCTCGAGAGTCGCGTTACGGACATTGGTTGTGATGAGGGCCTTGGTCGGGATGACGACCGGTTCGGGCGGTTTCGTCACCGGCGGTTCAGGCGGCTTCACGACGGGAGGCGGCTCGGTCTTGGTTGTATCGGTTTGCGTGGTCGTTGAGGTCGGTTGCGTAGTCGGCGCGGCCGGCTCCTCAGCTGGCGCGCTTGGCGTTGTGGTCTGCGTCGTTTTCGGCTCGCTTCCTCCACAACCGCCGGGCGATGCAGCCACATTGAAGACAAACAAGGTAACCAATATTCCGATGGGAGCAATCCAACGCTTGGTGCTCATGGTGTCCTTCCTTTCGGTCGGCTAAGGCTGGCTGTCAGCCAGCGAGACTTCGTTGAAGGTCAGTGGAGAAAGACTTTCAAACCAGACATCCCCTGCGGTGAAGCGCGGTCCGGCCGGATGCATGAGAAAGTCCAGATCCTCTGCTTTCATGACGCGAAGGCCGGAATTGCCGGAGCAGTCCCCTGAGCCGGAGCAGGAGGCGACGGCGGAATAGTTCGAAGGGTTGAGGAGCAAGTCGGCAGTACCCGAATTGATGTCCTTGTACCCGATACCCTTGAAGCCGGCCGCCGGATTTCCCCGGATGGTGTGAAGGAGAGTGGAATCTCCGATCTTGTGCTTGTACAGATTCCCCACCGCGCCTTGGTAATCCGTCACCTGACTGAAGACTCCATCTGAATTGACGGTTCCGGCAATCCGAACCCTCGCATGTCGGTTGTAGGCGGTTTGGACGTTTTCGTCCGGTTGGGGATTGTCGTAGTCCTGATTCTTCTGTTCATATCGAAGAACGCCCATCTGGGTATCAAGATGAAACGTGTAGGCGTCATTCTTGTCGCTCTCCTTGATGAATCTACCCGCACCCACTGCAAGCCCTTCTCCGTCTTTGAGCAGGAGCTGAAGGTTCAGTGATTCGCCCTGGATGACGGTAACAATCTGAAGGCTTCGATCCCAGGCTCCCGTCTTGCCAAACGCAGAGGGTGAGGAGGCGGTGATGGTGACCTGGATCGGCTGGGCGGGAAAATTGGGGACAAAATTATCCGGGAAGCATTCGGAGTCGGCGGGGTTGACGGTGGCCGTTCGCGATGAGCCATTGTAGGTCAGGTCGGGCACGGCCTTTTCCGCAAGGCACACGAAGCCGCGGGTTAGGAGCATCCGGCCCAGGGGACTTTCCGGCCCCGTGCCGGGTTGCTTTAGAACGCAATAAAACAGCGCCGGCGCGTATTTCGGGTCAAGGTCCGGGAGCGGAATTCCCGAAGCATCCAGCGGCGATGCGCCATCCGTGCACGTCGGTTCGAGTTGGACCGGATATCGGAACATGCCGGGCAACGAGGCGCGAGGGGGCGCGCCCGGGAGGGGCTCCAGCGAGGCGCCACGCGCGGTGCTTCCTCCGATCAGACTCGACCCGCCGGCGGTCATGGAGGTCGTCACCGCGTTCGTCACTTTCAAGAGCACGTCGCTCGCCTTCGAGGGCTTTGGGGGCGCTACGGAGGTCGTCCCGGTAGTCGGGGTCGTTGGAGTCGTCGCTTCGGGAATAGCGGCTTGATCGCTGCCGGTGGTCGCCGTGGACGTGCCGGTCGCCGTGGCGGGCGAGCTCTCCTTCTCGCTTCCCCCGCATCCGCCGGGTCCTGCTGCAACCCCAATGGCGAAAACGCCGGACAGGAGAAGGCCTGTTGTGAAAGTTTTTCGCATAACCTATTTGATCTCCTTCATGGTAACCAATGTGTAGCTGGTATCTATCGTTGACGCCAGTGAAGCGCAACCGGCCGCGGGAGTGCCGCCGACACCGGCCAGATTCCATCCTGTACCTTCTCCGGAGGCGGTCAAGTCACTACAAATAACTTTGGCCTTCCCTGTCGCCCCTTCGGCTGCCAGCCTCGTGAATCCGGAGATGATCGGGGTTTTCAGAGGGTTCTGGAAATCGATCTTATCATCCGCGTTCGGCACCACATAGGAGATGGCCGTGTCGGCCAGTGCGGCGGTGGTATCCTTTGTGGCGATCACTCGAAGATCCACGGCATAGATGGTCTTCGCCGGGTCATCCTTGACAGAGTACAAATCCAACCTGGCATTGTAGGTCGGTAGCGTGAACAGATAGCTCTCAAGAACAGTGTTTGAGCTACCTCGGCGCGGCACCGGGCCCACACGTAGGTTCGAGACAAAAATGCTGTTGCCGCTCAGGTCTTGCATCTGGGCCAAACCGAAGGGGGGGTTGCGGTAGCCTTGGAGAAGGCCGGCGGGGTTGAATATAATGTCGAGTGTAAACTGGGCTTGGCTGTCTAGGTCCGCCTGTGAAATCGTGAACGGCGACTGGAATTTGAAGATGCCTCCCACGTAGGAGGACACGGCGACTTCCTGTGAGGACCCGGAGGTTCCTTCAAGGTTCTCCACCGTAACGATCGTCCATGGAGTTCCTGCTCCAGCTTCACGAAGCGTTACCGGGCCTTCCCTGCTCACCAGTGTGCGCCCATCATTCAGGATCAACTCCCCGTTGACCTTTACGAACGGGGCTACCTGGAACACACCGTACACATACGACTTGGCCGCCGCACCCGCCGCCGATGTCGTCCCTCCCACTGAACAATCCTGGGGACAGTTGGCTTCATTTTCCCCGAGTGGCGCTTCGCATGTGCGGTTGAGATTGCAGGGGCCCGGCTGAGGTCCACTGATCAATGTCCCCATGTTCAGCCCACTGTTTAGGTCCACCGGGATGTTCTGCAACTTGGCGGCGAGATCCTTCGCATCCATGAGGTTGACAAAATTCCCCGAGTCGGCCTTTGCCTGATCGACCGTGTAGGAGCTGCTTGCGGCGAGTGAACCGCCGGGTTCCGGGGCCTTGTAGAGTTGGAAACAATTCGTGCTTTCCTGAAACAAATTCCCTCCGCCTCCGGGGCCGTTGAGTTGGTAGCCCTGCTCATTGCAAATGGCGACGCGAAGGAGATAAACCTTGAAAGATTTCAGTTGGGACGCCGTGGACTGACCGACGATCTGGGCTGAAGTCATCTGGAGCCGAATCGGGCTCTCAAGAAAGAACCCCGGCAGTTTCGAGAGTCTTTCGGAAGCCCGAAACGAGCCTCCGGCGTCACCGGTACCGAATAGGATCGTTCGGGGTGGCGCTCCGGGAAGCGGCTCCAGCGTGGCATTCCGAACATTAAGCGTCAGTGTCGCCTTCTTGGCTGAGATTGCAGGCGGCTGGTCCGTGGTGGAGTCGGATGTCCCACCCGGCAATTGCCCGGGCTTCGTTGGATCCGTCGGTTGGGTGGTGGGCTGAGTCGCCGTGGCGGGCGTGCTCTCTTTCTCTCCACCGCCGCAGCCGCCGGGGGAGGCGGACGCGCCGAAGGCCAGCGTGAGGGCCAGCCCGGCCGTGACCATGAGGTGCTTTTGGTTCTTCATCATAGTGCTCCGATCCCGTTATGGAATGTTGAAGATGAGGATGCGATTGGCGGTATTGTCAGCGGCGTAAAGGCGGCCGTTGGCGCCGTCGTATGCCAGCCCCTTGACCCCGCCGCAAGCGAAGACAAGCAGCGCCAGCGCCGGAGGCCGCAACAGCCGGGAAACCCTTCGACCGATTCCAATATTAGTTCTCATGTCTCCCTCCTGAGCACATTGTGACACCTGAACTCTGGGGCTGATGGATCTCGTCCGAATTGAGGCTACAGCCGGTTTGCCCTCCACATTCCGTCCGAGCTTGACGCGCATGGTACCCACCTTTCACTCCGGCTTCAATGGATGATGGCGCTCAGCATTTGATCCTGCCCCGAGAACGGGGTCTGTTCCCCGGCCACGTGATGCGTCCTGCCGCCAAGAGGGTTCCGCCGGCAGGAACGCCCTTCGAATCCCGACCGGAGAAGGGGACGTTTGGACGACCCCGCCTGATCGGTTGCCGCTCGCCGCTGCACATCCGGTTGAGAAGGCGGTGAGCAATCCCATGAGCACGAGCAGGAACGCCGAGATCCACGTGGCGGGACGCATGGTTTTCACCTCAGCACGCCATCCCATCGCGCTCGCGGGTCTTCTCGGCGGAACCTGCGCCATTCGCTCGCGTTCGGGCATCAAGAGCTTCTCGGACCTTCAGCGCCAAGCCGTCGAGTGTGAAAGGTTTCTGGATGAAATCGGCACCTGGGGTGCGGTTGCCGTTCGAGGCCATACGGCGCTCCGTGTAGCCAGACATGTAGAGCACCCGGATCTCCGGAAGTTTTTCGCGCAATCGCTGAACCACTTCGATGCCGCCCATGCGGGGCATGACCATGTCCGTGATCAAGAGATGGACCGGCCCGTTGTGCGATTCCAGCGCCCTGAAGGCCTCGATTCCGTCGGCCGCCTCGATAACGGTGTAGCCGGTGGCCGTGAGGAATCGCGCCGCGAGATCTCGGACCATTCGTTCGTCCTCCACGAGGAGGATGGTTTCCGTGGCCGATTCTGCCGGCTTCTGTTTCGCCTCCACCCCGCACGGCGCGCCCCCCGCCGACGCGCGAGGGAAAAACACTTTGAAGGTCGCCCCGCGATCCGGCTCACTGTAAACGGACACGTGCCCGCCGCACTGCTTTGCAATTCCATACACGGTGGCCAGTCCCAAACCGGTGCCCTCCCCCTTCGCCTTGGTGGTGAAGAACGGTTCGAACACCCGCGAGAGGGTCTCACCATCCATCCCATGCCCCGTATCGCTCACCGCCAGCATGACATGGAGTCCCGGCTTCGCCTCGGGATGCTGAGACACGTAGGCTGAGTCGAACTCGACGTTCTGGGTCTCGATCGAGATGCGGCCTCCCATCGGCATCGCATCGCGCGCATTCACCGCGAGGTTCATGAGAACCTGCTCCACCTGGCTGGGGTCTGCATGGATCTTTCCGATGCCGGCCCCCAAGCCGACCTCAATGGCGATGTCCTCCCCTACAAGGCTCCGGAGAAGTTTGCTCATGTTCTCGACGATGACGTTGAGATCGATGACCTCGGCGTGGACCGACTGTTGGCGGCTGAAGGTGAGAAGCTGGCGCGTGAGGGCCGCAGCGCGTTCGGCAGATCGGACGATCTGCTGAACTTCAAGCCGAACCGGATCGTCCGACGGTAGACGGCGCATGACGAACTGGCCGTGTCCTAGGATGACCGTCAGGAGATTGTTGAAGTCGTGTGCGATCCCGCCCGCCAGCCGCCCGATCGCCTCCATCTTTTGGGATTGCCGGCGTCGTTTCTCATATTGATTCTTCTCGCCGTCCCCAGAGCAACGCGGCGCGGGGCGGTGCCGCTCTTCACGCACGTTCCTTTCACCGTCCCCGCAGCGGAGCGGAGCGGGACGTCTCCTCTCCTCCAGTTTCGATCCCATGCTTCCACCCTTGTCCGCCGCGGCGGACTTGCGGGTGAAATCACCTTTCGACGTTTCCGTGTTTCTGAACGTGGCCATACCCCCTCAAGAGCAAGCGTCAGGCCAAACGCTCCCGACCTGCGAACTGCATGGATAATATAGTTATGTATTATACTTATACGAACACGGCGACCACCGGTTTCCGCGTTACGCGTGGTTGTTTGTCACGTCACGTGGCGATTTGCACCGTGCATGAATTCCGATATACTCCTGCGCGTGCCCGACAAAATCCTGGGAAGGCTTGAAATCCTCCAGACTCTGGGTGAGGGCCAGTTCGGCCGCGTTCACAGGGCGTTCGATCACGTACTGAACAAGGAAGTCGCCGTGAAGGAGTTCTTCAGAATGGACCTGGAGAAGGCCGACACCTCCTTCCAAACAGAGATGAAGGTTCTCGCCCACCTCCACCATCCCGCCCTGCTCAAGGTGTACGACCTGCTGGTGGACGATACGACCGGTTCGCACTTCCTCACGGAAGAACTGATCGCCGGGCGAGATGCGTCGAAGGTTCTCAAGGAGGCCGATTGGGAAATTCGATGGCAGCTCTTCGCCCAGCTCCTCCAGGGTCTCGAATACCTTCATCAGCGCGGAATCATTCATCTCGATATCAAGCCGCCCAACGTGCTCGTCAGTGCCCCCGCGCACGAAGGAGGCATTCCCCAGGCCCGAATCCTCGACTTCGGGGTCGCCGACGAAATCGGAAAGTTCGACAAGAAGGGACTGATCGCCGGGACGTTTCCGTACATGGCGCCCGAAGTGGTCCGCGGTGATCACATCGACGGGCGGGCCGATCTCTACTCACTCGGCATGATGTTCTTCGAAGTCTTCAAAAGGCCTTCTCCTTTGCCCGATGGCCCGGCCGGCGAATGGCCCGGCGGCGGCGAAGCGGGAGGGACGGTGGCCGCGGACGCGAGCGATATCGCCCCAAGCACGGAAGCTCTCATTCAGGAGACGCTTAACCGAACCGCACCGCTTCGGACGGATTTCCAAGACGACGTACCCGAAAGCTTTCGAGAAGTCCTGATCACCCTACTCGATCCCAACCCGCGGCGCCGGTTCTGGTCCGCCAACGATGTCATCCGCCGCCTTAACGCGCGGGTGGGACGCCGCTTCCTCCTCGAACCGGGACGTCTCCGCATTCCGGACAAGGCCACGGCCGTGCTCTCCGGACGAGCGGAGGAATTCAAGGAGGTCGTCGGTTGGATGGAGCAGTTCCAGAAGACGGACGCCACACTATTCTTGGGGGTCATCGAGGGCCGCGCTCAGAGCGGCAAGTCGGCCGTCCTCGAGGAGGTTCGTCGCTGGGCGGAACTCGCCGATCGATTCGTCGTAAGCCTTCGCGGACCCTCCGAGGGACCTGCCGAACTTTTCATGAGACTGATGCACGATTCGGACGTCAAGGACCTCGAACCTCTTGCCCCATTCCTCAAGGCCCTTCTCCCGGCCCGTTTCGGGAGCGCGGAAGATCCTCCGGAACTGGAAACCCGCCCCGAGCTCCTCAAAGCGAGGGTATTGGAGAAGCATGCCGAGGCTCTCGCTCTGCTCCTGAAGAAACGACCGGTCATTCTGCTCGTGGACGACGTGGATCAGAAGAAGGATCTGGCGGAACTTCTGACGTTCCTCGGACGGGTGCTCCACGAGGCCGCAACCGCATCGGCACCCCCGGGCAAGATGAAAACGTTCCTTCTGATGACCGCTTCCGCCTCCGAGGGTTTGATGGTCGATCCGAAGCCTTCGCACACCCTGACGCTGAAAAACTGGTCGAAGCCTACGGCATTGGCGGTGCTGAACACTCTCCTGGCGGTTGAGCATGTGCCGGAAAAGCTCCTTCAGAAATTAATGGAGAAGACCGAGGGAATGCCCGGGCTCCTCGTGGAATACGTCCGGCTCCTCGTGAATGAGGTCCTGAAGCCGGGGGAAGACATCGAGGGCCAGCTCGATGCCCTCGATTGGCGGAATCTCGACGCCAGCCTCGACCTGGCGGCGTGGTATCAGGGAGACGTCGAACGACTCGACAACCAGGAAAGATCGATCCTCCGCTGGCTGAGTCTCACTTCATTGGAATTGGCCGCCGAAGACCTTGAACTTCTGGATCCTCCCCTCGTGGGACAGGCCGCAGCCGCCATTCGGAAGCTCCAGGATCTTGGCTGGGTCCGGCAGGGACCCAGCGGCTACCAACTTTCGAGCGAACTGAGACGGGAGGCCTCGTATCGGGAGATTCCACCCGCCGACGAATTTCGAATGCGTCTCCTCCTTGGAGAGAAATGGGAGGACCTCTCGTTGTCCCGGTTCGACAGACAGGGCGAGTCGGAGGGCGTCGGGCTCGAACGGGCGCACCAGTTCTTCCTGGGCGGCGACTCCGCCCGGGCCTTCGCTCTCGCCAAGCCCGAGATCCAACTCATGCTCAAGCTCAACCGGCCCGAACCCGTCGTGCAATTCCTGAGTTCACACGACATCCCAGCCCAGGCGTTGCCGGAAGAACCCCGCCGCCAGTATCGGAAATTCCTCGCGCAGGCCTTCCTGCAAACCGCGAACTTCCCGGGAGCCACCGAAGGGTACGGCGAGCTGCTTTCCGAGTCGCAGGAGCCGAGGGAGCGGGCGGAGCTGGCCGTCGCCTTGGCGCGGGCTCACCGGTACGGCGGACAGCTTAAGGAAGCGGCGGAGACGATCCGCCAGGCGCGGGCGCAGATGGATGAGACTTCCCCCTTTGTACCCAACCTGGACTCTCTGCTGGCTGACATCCTCGTGGAGCACGCCCGTTATGACGAGGCGGCCGGTATTGCCCAGCCGTACCTCACGGGCGGGCGCCCCTGTCACGTCGAGGAAGCCCTCGCCTTCCGACATGCCGTGGCCAAGGTCCATTTCTATCATGGCCGCATAGAGGAGGCGATCGAACTCTCGAAGCTGAACGTGACGGAAAGTCAGCGTTCGGGACGGCCCAGCCGGCATGCCCTCGCCCTCAACATGCTGGGCGCGGCCTATCTCAAACAGGGAAACATCGCCGAGGCCACGCCTCTCTTCCACTCCTGCTCCGCCATTAGCGCCGAAATCGGCGATCTCCGAACGATGGCGCTGGCGTGCGTCAACCTCGGGATGTGCTACCACGAAACCGGCGATCTCGAAGCGTCGATCAAGTACCACGAGAAGGCCGCCGCGATGTTCCGACGGATTTCCGACCGGTCCTACGAGGCCCGGCTCCTGTACAACCTGGGTCAACTCCGGCGGGAGGCCGGCGATTTTGAGGCCGCGGAAGACGTGCTGGCGGATGCCACGCGGCTGACCCAGGAGCTCCACATGGCCCACATCCAGGCCAAAATCCGGCTGGAGAGATCGGATTGTTTCCGCGCCCGCGGCCTGTTCGCTCGGGCCGCCGAGGAATGCGCGTCGGCCGAAACGATCTTCCGGGATCTCAATATCCCGGCGGAAATTCTGGCCGCGCGACTCAAGCGCATCGAGATCACGATCGATGCCGGGGAACCGGGCGCGGAATCCGCCGCGTCAACCGAGTTGGCTGAATGCGAGAAGGACCCTCTCCTGCACGAGTCGCCGATCCTCGACATCAAGGCGCTCTACGTCAAGGGACGCCTGGTTTCCAAAAGAAGCCCCGCCCAGGCCCGCAAACTTCTCGAACAAGCCATGACCAAGTTGGAGGCCATGCCCGGACCGGACCCAGAGCTCAAGCAGCGGATCAGCGATGCGTTCCGCCACGCCACGCCGGGATCGGAATCTCCCGCGGAGGAACATCGGCCGATCGAACCCATGAAGGAGGAACGCGAAATGCCCGAGAGGACACAAACACTGCCGGTCGCATCCGCTCCGCCCCCACGCGACTACCCGGCGACCGTCGTTGCAGCCACCCCTGCCGCATCCGATCTCCCGCGCCCGGCCGCCCCGCTCCGGCGGCGAAGCGATATCGAAAGCTTGTCGCTGCTGGAGGTCGTGCGGAAGATCAATTCGCCGCTGGATGTGCAAGACGTCCTCGTTGAGATCGTCGATTCCCTCGTCGGCTTCATGGATGCGGAACGGGGATTTCTGCTCCTCGTGGAGGAAGACAAGCTTGCTGTGCGGGTCGCCCGGTCGAAGGAGAAGAAAGACGTTCGCGATCCGGCCGAAAGTTTCAGCCTCAGCATCGCGCAGGAATCTTTGGATCAGGCCAAGCCCATTATCACCCTCGATGCGGCCAAAGACCCACGCTTCAAGGAAGCCGCCAGCGTCGGTCAGCTCCAGCTCAAGTCGGCGGTCTCGGTGCCCCTCTTCATGAAAGGCGAGGCGCTTGGAGCGATTTATCTCGACACTCGGCTCAAGACCGGCCGGTTCACGGAGCAGGACGTGCCGATGCTCTCCGCCCTTGCGGAGCTGGCCGCCCTGGCGATCTTCCGCGCCCAGCTCATTGCTCAGAACGTGCGCGACCAGCGCGAACTCCGCCGAAGTTTGAAAGAGACCAAGGAGACGAAGCAAAAAGTCGATCAGTTGAATACTGAGTTGGAGAATTCGAACAGGAAGCTTCAGGAGACGGTCCAGCACCAGGAGGAGGAACTGACCAGCGCCCAACGCCGTCTCCAGGACCTCGTTCACGATGAACAGCCAAAATACAAGTACGAGCGCATCGTGGGGAACAGTCCGGGCATGCGGCAGGTTCTGCTTCAGCTCGACCGGGCCGTGGAGATGCGCGTTCCCGTGCTCCTCGTCGGAAAGAGCGGCACAGGGAAGGAACTCATGGCCCGCGCCATCCATTACAATTCGCCGTCGAAGGACCAGCCTTTCGTGGCGGTCAATTGCACGGCGATTCCGCAGGAGCTTGTGGAATCCGAACTCTTCGGCCACGTCCGGGGCGCCTTTACGGGAGCCGACCGCGACAAGCCGGGGTTGTTCGAAACGGCTGAGGGCGGCGCCCTGTTTCTGGATGAGATCGGCGATGTCCCTCTCGCGATTCAGGCAAAACTCTTGCGTGTGCTCCAAGAAAGCACAGTCAGACGGGTCGGTGGCAACACCGAGAAGAAGGTGGATGTGCGCGTCATCGCCGCCACGAATGTCGACCTCAAAGATCTGGTCGCTCAGAAGAAGTTCCGCGAGGATTTGTACTACCGACTCCGAGTGTTCCGCATCAGCATCCCTCCGCTGCGCGAAAGGCGGGAGGACATTCAGGGCCTCACCGAATATTTCTTGAAGGAAATCGCCCGCCAGTACCGCGTGCCGGCCAAAACGCTGTCGAAAGCGGCGCTGCGCTTGCTGGTCGGTTACGACTGGCCGGGGAATGTTCGAGAATTGGAGAACACACTGCGAAGCGCCTTCGTCCTGAGCAAGAACAGGGAGATACAGGTCGAGGATCTTCGCCAGATGGAGGAGCTTTTCGGCGAGGGAGGCCCGGCGCCCGTTCGGGAAGGGCTCGGCCTTCGCGAAGCCCTCCTCGAATTTCAGAAGAACAGGATTGAGAATGCGCTTCGGCGACACGATGGAAGCGTCACCGAGGCCGCCAAGGAACTCCAGGTCGACCGCTCCCAGCTCTCCCACTGGATCCGCAAGTTCAAACTGGCTGACAAAAGCAACTAGGGTGACAGCCTGCTCAACTTGAAGCAAGCAGCGTGTTCCGATGTCAGAGCATCTGGGCCGTGGATTGGGCCCGATCCGATCTCCGCCCATTGCCGCTGAAGCGGTCTTTCAGTTTCAAGAAAGGTTTCTCCCAAACGTGGTAGGAGGCCGCTGCGGTGAGGAAGGCCAACCCCAGGTTTACGGGGAACCTCCGCCACCCTTCGGTTCCGAGAAACCACTGTTTGTCGTAGAGAAAAATCTGCTGCCAGATGTAGAGACTGTATGAAAGGACGCCAATGTAAACCATCACCCTGTGGTTCAGAAAACGATAGGTCAAGTCGTCTCTGACGGACACGACGCTCAGCATGAGATAGGCTGCACTCAGAGCGATCAGAGTGCCGCCGAAAGGCAACACGATAATGCCCAGCTTTCCGTTGTAGGACAGCGTTGAGACTCCCCACATCAGGCACACCGCCGTGATTCGGAGCGCCGGGTGCTTGAACAGAGCATGGTGGAGCCACTCTGGGTTGCGGTGCAATTTGACGGCGAACACGGCGCCGATCATCAGCGCATCGGCCTGGCCCAAGAAACCGCCCAGAAGGTACACGTTGAGAGATGGGATCTTGTACGTCAGTACGCGTGAGAGGGGAGCCCAAAGAATAAGAAGGGCGCTGATTCGCATAATGGCTTTTTCCGAACCTCCCAAGACCCAGGGCCAAAAGAGGTAGAATTGCTCCTCCACGCCCAGCGACCAGAGATGACCCACCAGCCATGTGCCACCGACGAAGTTCACCGTATAGGTCAGCGCGTGTATGAATAGTGTTCCCGGGATGGGGGTGCCGATGTGGGTATTGAGCAAGAAGATGACGGCAACATAAAGGTAATGGACGGGAAAAATGCGGAGGAAGCGGCGCACGTAAAACCTGGGGATGCTGGCCCGACCCCTTCCCCCCGATTTCTCCCTGAGAAGCAGGGTTGTGATCAGAAACCCACTGATGACAAAGAAGATCATCACGCCCAGGTTGCCCCCCGAAACAAAGCGAAGAATGCGGCCGGCCCACTCCGGGGTGCCGTTGGCATGGGCCAGATGCAAGGCGATAACGAGGAGGATGGATACGGCACGCAGGCCGTTCAAGGAAGGGATGGTGTTCACTGATGTTTTCGATTCAGCTCCCGTTTGTTCCCCGCACATTGCTCCGATGGATGGGCTTGGAACCACAGTGACCGCAGGCTCGACGGGGTGTAATAGAGTATACTGTCACCGATTATGAAATGACGGTGCGATTGCGGCCGGAGTTCTTGGCCTGGTAGAGGGCGCCGTCCGCCTTCTTGATGAACTCCTCGGAGGGAAGCAGGGTTTCCGCATCGATGACGTATCCGCCCACGCTCATGGTCACGGGAATCCGGTGCGGCTCGAAGATGAAGAGATGGTTCATCACGCTTTCGCGGATTTTTTCCGCCATGGACCAGGCATGCTGGGAGTCCAACCGGGCCGCCAGCACACTGAACTCCTCTCCCCCGTACCGCGCAAAGAGGTCCTCTTTGCGCACGCACGAGCGGGCGACGGACGCCACGCCCTGAAGGACTTGATCCCCTGCCACGTGGCCGAATTGATCGTTGACCTTCTTGAAATGATCCACGTCCATCATGAGCAGTGCCAGCGGTTGTTTGGTCCGTTTCGTTTCGCTGAGCTTCACTTCCAATTGGTCGAGAAAAAACCGCTTGTTGAAGACGTCCGTGAGGCCATCGCGCGTGGCCATCCGGTACATTTCGTCCACGCAGGAGGCCTCCACGTCGTCGGCGAGAAAGAACTTCACGGCGGTGGCGCCGATGTGGATCCGGTCCCCATCCTTCAGGGCCATCTCGTCCACCCTCGCCCCGTTCACATACGTTCCGTTCGTGCTCCCCACGTCCCGCACGCGGACTCCGCCCGTTTCCATGATGATCTCCGCGTGGTGGCGTGACACACTATCATCCGTCGGAAACCGGATCTCCATGTCCGTGCCGCGGCCCAGTCTTGTTCGGCCGGCGGCGATGTCCAGCCGCGTCCCTCGAAGCTCGCCGGTGAGAACGAACAAGCACGCCTTCTTCGCCTCACCGGCGCCCGCGGGCGACGTGGCGCGCCGGGTGGTTCGTTGCGTCGTTCGCTCGGTCATGAATCGAGAGCTACGTTACCGCCGCCCCCGGCCGACTTCAAGTAGGCGCCTGGAGCTTATAGGGTGACTTCGAGAAGCGATGAGATCGCGGAGGACTTCCCCGCGATGATCCAGTATCTCCCCGGCAAATCCGGAGCTGTGAGCGTGTACGTTTCCTTGAAACTGCCGATCACCTGGATACAGATTTCACCCTTGTCGATCATCACGGGGTTCAGGAAGATGGAGCATCCGTCACGTTTCTCCTCCATGCGCGAGAGCTTGTAGCAAGGAGTGGGAAGGCTTCCCTCGATCGTGACGTACACCGGCTGGCCCGGTCCGGCCGAGGCCGGCTGGAGCGAAATGGCCGACGGGGTCGCAGCCGATTCGGCAAGGCCGGGTACCGTGGTTGGGAGGGCCGGGTCTGCACAAGCAGATGGGGTCGGGGGGGGTGGTGGTGCGGCCCCGGACTCCTTGTCCGAATCGCTGCACGAAGGCGAGGCCAGGAAAAAGAAGGCGAGAAGCAGTCCCGCTCCTCTTCGCGGATGTCTGGCAATCGAGAGATTGAGTTTCATGTCGCTCCCGGCCAGTGGCGTTCCAGGTAGCCCATCGCGTTGTCGAAGAGAATCTTCCTTGCGACCGACTCGCCGTAGCGCTTCACAAGAGCGTCGTGGAGCCGCGGCATGCCGGAGATGTCGCCAATTTCACGAAGGGTCATCGTCCCGCTCATGTCACTGCCAATGCTCACCGTATTCTCACCGCCCAGGGACAGCCAGTGGTCGATGTGTCCGGTCACATCCTCCATCCGGCCCCACACGGCGGTCCGGCGAAGATAGTGGGGGTAAAGTATGATTCCCATCAGACCCCCCTTCTTGATCATCTCGCGACTCTGCTCGTCCGACAGATTCCGTGAGTGGCCGCAGACCGTGCGGCAGGCCCCATGGGAAAAGATGGGAGGTTTTCTCGCCTGCTCAAGCATGTCCCAAAATCCCGTCTCGGAGGCGTGGGCGACATCGACGATCATCCCCTGATCCTCCAATGTTCTCAGGAGTTCCCGACCGAACGGGCGAAGGCCGCGATTCGAGGAGAAGGCACCGGTGAGAAACGTGTCCCCCACGGGCGTATTGATGAAATGAACCATGGTGACGTAGAAGATGCCCTTTGACTTGAAATAGGCGACGTTCTCCAGATCGTTCCCAATGTGGTGGCCGCCTTCAAGGGCCAGGATTGCCGCGGTGCGTCCCGATTGAATGATCGGCTGGATTTCCGATGGAGTCTTCGCGTGAGCGAGGACATCCGAGTGAGCGGACACCCAGGTTTCGAAGACCCTGATTTGCGCCTTGGCATTCTCGAAGCAGTTCGAACGGGGCAATCGATTGAAGGCGTACACACAGAAGGTGATGAGCTTCACCCCGCTCGCCTTGATTCCCGGGATGTCGATGTGCGTGCCGATGGGGCCCCAGGGGAGAAACAAGGGATGCGGCTGCGGCGTCGCCAATTTCTTCCGGTAGTAGTACATCGGGATCAGCGCGTGCGTGTGCAGATCGGCCATCGGGAGGAGATCCATGGTGTGGTCCAATACTAGTCAGTCTCGTCAGAATCTCAACCCGCTGCCCCTACCGGTGCGCGTCAAAGTCGTCGAGCGAGCCGCTGTCTTTCTTCTCAGGAGGTTTCTTGCCATCGCCTTCTTCCTCCAGCCCTGCTTCCAAGCGGATTCCCACGCTGACCGTGAGGCCCTGATGAACATAGACATCATCAAACGGGACCATCGCGGCGGCCACGACACCCAGCCACGGCGCCGGGCGGGCCTCCACTCCCGCAAGGGCCAACGGGAGCGATTGTTCCCTCAGCTTGGGCGCATAGCACTCGCCGGCAGTGTCAACGCAGTTCGGCTCGAACCCAAGATTTCGGACCACGCCCCGCACTCCGGCCCCTCCAAAGGGGAGGAACTTTCCGAGATGCCCGTGGAGGATGAACTCGATGTGGCCCAAGATTTCGGTATCCACACCATTGCCCACCAAGCTCCACTCCGAAGTCTTCAACTCGTAGACGGAATAGGGGATCGCCTGCCAATCGAAGCCCACCCCCACCGATCCCCCAACGCTTTTCATCTCTTTCCTCAGGTGCAGGAAGGGGCCGAATCCGTGCGGCTTGTCGCGACTTGCCACCGCGGGAACATCGTCATAGTTACGAACCGCGCCGGCACGGCTTCCGAATATGTAGCTCACGCCGATCGACAGCCACTCGAGCGGCATGGCGTAAGGAGAAACCTCGCCCATGCGCGCGGCCACGCGCACCCCGGCATCACCCGGGCGCCCCACGCCCGCCGTCTGCAAGTCGGCCAGGCCGGGGGAGGCCGCCGCCCGAACTCCGACGGCCCTCTTGTGCCCGGCGTGCCCCGAATCCAGTGGGAGCACGGCCGGTGGGACCAAAGCGACTCGACGGATGTTCCGTACCGTTGGTTCACACGAAGCGGAGAAGATCAGCGCAGGAAGCACACCCCCGGAGATCAGAGCCCTCCAACCCATCCTTTTCATCGTACGCCTCTCTGTCAAAACCTCAATCCCATCCCGGCCAGAAGGGTGCTGAACGAACCCTTGTCTTCGGACGCGATGGAGCCGCTGCCCTCCACCTTGAAATCGAAGCTGATGAACTCAAAGAGCGGCGTTGCCGCATACACAAAAAGGTTCTTGATGGGAAATGCACGCAGGCCCACCATCGCTTGAAAATCGAGGATCGTGCTTTTCGTCCTGACCCCTTCGAATTCGGAGGACATCAGGATGCCGTCGAGTCCCACTTCCAAAATCGGGGCCACCACGTCCGCGATGGAGATCATCATCCCGCCGCCTGCGCGGAAGAGCTGAGGCTTCACGTCTTTGTCCGAAAAATCATACCCGTAGCCCAGGCCATAGAAGAAGCCGCCCTTGGGCCCTCCTGCCGCAACGGTCGTCTTCCCGACAAACCCGCCGAAAACCCCTTTTTTCTCCATGAAGAAAGCCGGCGACCCACCCCGAAGAACCTTGAAATGCGAGAGCGAAAGAGAACCCATCGCGTCTTTCTCACCCAGCTTGTAGACGAAACCTCCCCGGAAGGCGTGGTCCGGCGTTCGGCGGCTTCTCCCCTCTCCCCATCCCGTGAGGCCGGCATCGAATCCGAAGGCAAAGGTCCCGCCGCCTGCGAAGCCGTTGGGGTCGGTGCCTTCTTCGAGCAATCCCTGACGCTCGATCCCGCCCTGTTGCAGCGGCGTCCAGAAGAAAACATCCGCCGGACCGAACCCCACGGCCAGCCGCAGGCCGCTGGTCCAATCACCCTTCGGGTCCTGCACGTCACCCTCCGTGATGATTTCCGGCAAGACGGGATTCAGAACCCGACTGTAGTCCACCGCCAACTCGAAGCCCTTTCTGGGCAAGACGATGGGTAGGGCCCGATCCCACAGCGAGACCCGCCGCCTTTTGGAAGTCGTGGAGGCGCCCGCACCTGATCCGGTGGTGCCGACGACCACAAGGATGTAGGCGGAATGGGCTTCATCCAGTGTGGCGGGATCCTCGGTCAGTTTCAGTGCTCGCGCGAGCGCCACACATTCGGCCCCCGCGGGATCCTTGCAGAAAAGTTTGTCTCCCGCAATGGGCTTCTTCGGCGTGCCCACGCGGTATTTCTTCAACCCATTTTCCTTCAGAATCCTGGCGATCCAAGGAAGGCGGTCTCCGCCGGATCCATCGAGAACAAGCACGTCGGGAGGCTCCTCGCTCTCCGCTCTGAGGCCCGATGGGTCCAGGCTCATCACCCCCGCAAGGAGAATCGCTACCGTTCGGCGCACGATGCAGTATGATACGCCGCGGACGGGAAAACAGACAGCGCATGCGAAAATCCAAAGTCCTCCTCTCATTCATCCTGATCCTGTGTCTCGCTTCGTGCGCGAAGCGGGCGACCCTCGTCCGCTATTCCGATTCGGAAGGCGGACTGACCGTTGTTCGGAATGTCCGGGTCTTCCCCGCCACCGGCGCCGATGCCCTGCCCGGACACGATGTGTGGGTGGTCAACGGCGTCATCGAAGTCGTCCTGCCCACCGGACGCACTCCGCCGCCCGTGGGAGCACAAATCGTGGACGGGACGGGCAAGACTCTGCTGCCGGGGCTGATCGACGTGCACGTTCATGTCGAGGGAAGCCCTCGGCCCGCATGGGATATGGGCCTCCCGAATCCTCGGACGAACGTTCGGCAACTCCTATACGCCGGCGTTACCACCGCCTTCGATTTGGGCGGTCCGCTCAAACTCCTTGGAAAACTTCGTGCCGATATCGAAAAGGGAAGTCTGCCGGGTCCGGACCTGTATTACTCGGGTCCCCACGTTGCCATCAAGAACGGCCATCCGGCGGCGATGGTCTCGATGATCGTGCCCGGCCCGTTCGACCGCATGGTCCGTCCACACGTCTCCTTCGAAGTCGAATCGGAGAAGGACATTGATGCGGCGCTGGCGGAAATTCGAAAGCTGGGTGGATATTTGGTGAAGGTGACCGAGGATGAAATTCCACTGGGTGCGCCCATGCTCCCGCCGGCACTTCTCGCACATGCTGTTCGCCAGGCCCACGAGATGGGTTTCAAGGTCGCCGCGCACATCGGCAGCAACGCCAACGCCCTTGCGGCCGTGGACGCCGGCGTGGACATGCTCGTCCACAATGTCTATCGTGAGGTTCTGATGCCGGACACGGCGGAGCGGATTCGCCAGGCCGGCGTGGCGGTCGCTCCCACCATCGGAGTGTTCCATTCCATCGATCTTCTCGCGTACGAAGGACCGGACACATGGCCCCTGATGATTCAAATGGTCGAGCCGGAAGTTCTTGAGGCGCTCCGAAACCGGCCGAAGGAATGGGAACTGAAGGAGATCCGGCCATGGCTCGCGGCCGTGCACGCCAATCGCGAACAACGGTTCCGCAATGCCGCGATGCTGCGCGAACACGGCGTGACACTCCTGGTCGGGAGTGATTCGGCCAATATGGGGTGGCCGGCCGGCGCCGCGATTCATCGGGAGATGGATTACCTCGTGCGGGCGGGATACACGCCCTCGGAAGTGCTGACCGCCGCCACACGGAACAATGCGCGTGCGATGGGCCTCACGGATCGGGGCACAATTGAGCCGGGAAAACGCGCCGACCTTCTGCTGGTCGAGGGCGATCCCACTCAAGACATTGAAGCGGTCCACCGCATCGCCGCGGTGCTGGCGGCCGGTCGGGAAATCGCACGGGGTGTCCCTTCCCCCCGGCCATGAGCGTCACTCGCCTCTGGAAATGGCGGCAGATTCCGGCGCTGATATTTTGGCTTGCGGTCTTCGCGTGGAGAATTCGGCGACGCGATTGGTTCCGACGGTTCCCGTTTCTCCCGATTCCTCCCGGAGGGTATCTTCGGTGGCGAATGGAGCTGGCGTACGGGCCCTACCCTGTCGGGCGCGGCAACCGGCTGATCGACATTTTCAACTTCGCCTACGCTCTCCGCCAATTCGAGCGGATGTAGCCCCGGCCGGTCTCTTCGAAAAGAGTGTCAAGATAGCAATGTCTGACCCCTATGTCCTGTCTCTTTTCATGACCCCTGTGTCTCCCCTCATGGTTCGACTGGCTCACCACGAGCGGACAACTTGCCGCTCGTCCTGAGCGTGTCGAAGGACGAGACTGCATTGGCAATGCGGGCATAATTGACCCGCCTCAGCCTTGCGCATCCTCAGTCCGCTTGAGGCGGATCGGAGGCCCGCTCCATCTGGCCGGGGCCGGGGCTGAGTATTCCCATCGAACCCATGGCGGGACCTGGGTCCCTCACCGACGCAAGCATCCAGACCGTAAAAGCAAGCACGAAGAAAGCGATCAGGAGATCGATCCGGTTCAGGCCCGGAAAGAACCTCCCGCAGTAGGCGCAGGTGTAGCCGAAATGGAAGGGTGAAACGGGCATGTGGCATCGGCTGCATGCTCTTTCTCTCCGGACGCCGCTCTTCCGCACCCTCAAATGGGATCGCGCCGGGGCCATGGCGACAGCGCGGATTCGGCGGATCAGCCGCCCCCCGGAGAAAACCGCAGCACTTCGAATTCTTACTTTCACGCCCTCACTCCCATGGTCGTTAGTTACTCCGCGCAAGAATTTCAAAAAAAACGCAAGCGATTTGGGCTTCGACTCGTCTCGCGCCGCTTATCCCCTCCTCATTTCAGAGACCCAATACGCCATCATTCCAAGCAGGGGAAATGTTCCATGGGCGCCTTTCGCCCGCAATGGGCACTTTCCCTACCATTAGGGGGGGAAATCACCCCGTCACTGAATGCGGGGGCGGCTTCGGTCAGAGGAAATGCAACGGAAAATCAACTGGGAGTGTGTCTGGAGTTACTGAATTTCCCTCGTGCCCAACGGGGCGTGAGCATTCGGACCGCGACCGCCTCATTGAGGCTAAGCCTCGATAGCCGCCATTGAGGCCTAGCCTCGGAACTTGAGCGAGTCTGCCGGGACCTTGCCGCGGAAAATCAGTAATCTCCAGACCCAATACCCCTCCGTTTATCCTGAGCGCCGTCGAAGGACGAACGGAGGCCATCCCAACAGTCTCCCAGGAAAAAGCGGCTGTTCGGGAAGGGATCGTCGCAACGGCTACTCCTCTTCCTCGTCCTCCTCGAACTCCTCCTCATCCTCCTCCCTCGGAGCCGGCTTCTTGGGTTCCTCCTTCGGTTTCACCGCCGAGGGGGGGGGAGCCTGGCCGGCCAGCCAGTTTTTCAAGTCGCCCAGCGCCGGACCCAACGCGCCCTGCGCGCATCGCTCGCTCAGCGTCGTCACTTCGGAGAGGAGAGACGAATATTTCGACTGCTTCTCGCCCATCGTGGAGTTCAAGTCTGTCTGGATGCGCCCCACCTCGGTCACGAGTTTGACCACGCGCCCGAGAGTCTCCGGCGAATTCTCGCATCCAGCCGAAGCTCCCGAAGCGGCCTTCGCGGGGACAGAACCTGCAGGCGTGGGGCCAAGCATCGTCGCCGTGAATTCGGCTTCGATGTCCATGGACGTCATGCCGACCAATTGGGGAGGCGTGAGCAGCCAGTAGACCCTGCCGCCTTTGATCTGCTTCGGCCCGAACGGCATCGTCCCGTTTTTCAACATCCGGGCGGAGCGAGCCGGACCCGGCAATTCCAATGTCAACTTGTACATTCCAGGTTTGGAGGATTGGGCGGACAACACCTGCAGATCCTGACCGGCGGTCCAGTGCACCACCTGGTCGGGCGTCCAACTTCTTGCAAGTTTCAGCTTGTAGGATCGGCCCGTCCGCCCCGGCTCCGCCGACACCTGAAATCCCCCTCCCGGCGCCACCCCCGCCGCCATCCAGGTTCCATCGTGGGCCAGGTTGTACAGTCGCCCTTTTTGCCCTCGCACGGGGGCGATGGAAACGCTCTGGAGGGCCGCCTCGAACGGATCGACCAAGCTGGACACATCGGTCTGGAGGTACATCGAGTATTTCGACCGCCAGCTCGTGTCGAAGGATATCGTTTCGAATACGTCGAAGCAGGAGGTCAGAAGCGCACTCGCTCCCGCCGCCACAAGAATTGAACGTAGTTTTCCCATGCCCCTAAAGTGCCGCACAAAGGTCCCACCGTCAAGCGCTGAAAACGGGAGATTCTACTTTCTTGTTTCTGCCACGCAGCCGGTCGAACGGAGAGCGAAAAGGTGGAAGGTCCCCGTTTCCGAGGTCGGATTGTTGAAATGCGCCATCGTTTGTGGTACCAACCGCGCAAAAAGGAGGAATCGATGAAGATATTGAAAACGCTCGGCGCGGCAACTTTGCTGGCCGGGCTGGCCGTGGCAACGCCCGCGTGCCAATCCAAGCAGCTTCAGCAGAAGATCTCGGGACTCGAGCAGGAAAAGCAGACGCTCGCGCAGGAAAAGACCGACTTGAGCAACAAGGCGGCTCAACTCACCGAGCAAGTCAACTCGCTCCAGAATCAAGTGACCGCGCTTACCCAGGAGCGGGACACTCTCCAGAAGCAGGCAGCAGACATGCAGGCGCACGCTTCGAAGGGGAAAGGCAAGAAGAAGTAAGAGCCTCTAACAGAATGCCGATTCGTAGGGGAGCATCTTCAGATGCTCCCTCTTGTCGGGAGGGTCTGAAGACCCTCCCCTACGCATTCTGCTAGACGCACTAAGATCGACATCGTCGTTCGCACGACGAAAGAATTGCGCGGGCACGAGCCGTTCAGGCCGTGCCCGTTTTCTTCTTCGGCAGAAGGATTCTAGAGAATTCAATGTCTGACCCCGAATCCCTTGCCGACCCTGTTTGCGGCATGATCGTGGAGCCCGCTACAGCGGCGGGGTCGCACGTTCACAAAGGGGCGACCTACTATTTCTGCAACCCCCGCTGCCTCGACCAATTCCGCTCCAACCCCGAAAAATATATTTCTGCGGCGCCATCGACTGAGCGCACTCCGGATTCCCCATCCCCCGCGTCACACCTCCCTCCCCCCGTCTCTCGCCTCGCGCCTCACGCCTCTCGCCCCACGGAATACACCTGCCCCATGCACCCGGAGGTCCGTCAGAAGGGGCCGGGATCGTGCCCGCTCTGCGGGATGGCCCTTGAACCGGTGGAAATCGCGGCGGAAGAGGAAGCCAATCCCGAACTTCAAACCATGACCCTGAGGTTCTGGATCGGCCTGGCTTTCACGCTTCCCCTTTTCCTCCTATCGATGTCCGACCTCATTCCCGGCCAACCCGTTCAGCATGGAGTTGCTCCTTCAATCCTGGCTTGGATTCAGATGGGACTGGCAACACCAGTCGTCCTGTGGGGTGGAGCGCCGTTCTTCGCGCGCGGCTGGGCATCCATCCGCCGCCGAAGCCCCAACATGTTCACGCTCATCGCCACCGGCACGGGCGTCGCCTACGTGTACAGCGTCGCCGCCTCCGCCTACCCCTCGGCCCTTCCCGTAAGTTTCCGCGGCCACATGGGGGAAACGCCGGTGTACTTCGAATCGGCGGCCGTCATCGTCACGCTCGTCCTCCTCGGCCAGGTGCTGGAACTCCGCGCCCGCAGCCGAACCGGTCAGGCCATTCGATCCCTGTTGGCCCTCGCTCCCAAAACCGCGCGGATCGTTCGCGAGGACGGCCGGGAAGAGGACGTCCCGTTGGAACAGATCCAGCGGGGTGATCGACTCCGTGTCCGTCCCGGAGAAAAAGTCCCCGTGGACGGGACCGTTGTCGAAGGGACCAGCTCGGTGGACGAATCGATGGTGACGGGCGAACCGATTCCCGTCGAAAAGAAAGCGGGCGATCGCGTCACCGGCGCCACGATCAATGGAACGGGATCGTTCGTGATGACGGCCGAACGCGTGGGAAGGGAGACCTTGCTCGCTCAAATCGTGCGAATGGTATCCGACGCCCAGAGAAGCCGCGCGCCGATTCAGAAATTGGCGGACCAGGTTTCCTCCTATTTCGTGCCGGCCGTGGTCGCCGCCTCCGCCCTCACGTTCGCCGTGTGGGCGATGATCGGCCCGGAACCTCGTCTCGCCTACGCGCTCGTCAACGCCGTCGCCGTTTTGATCATTGCCTGCCCCTGCGCCCTGGGCCTCGCCACACCGATGTCCATTATGGTGGGCACGGGGCGCGGCGCCGGCACCGGCGTGCTTTTCAAGAATGCCGAAGCCCTCGAGATCCTGGAAAAAGTGGACACGCTCGTTGTGGACAAGACCGGCACGCTCACCGAGGGGAAACCGCGGCTGATGTCCATTTCCCCCCGCGCCGGGCTCGATGAGGCGGAACTCCTTCGCCTCTCGGCCGGCCTCGAACGCGGAAGCGAACATCCTTTGGCCGCGGCGATCATCGCAGGCGCGGAAGTTCGGAAGATTCCCCTCGGCGAGGTCACCGGTTTCATCTCCTTCATCGGCAAGGGAGTCAGCGGGACGGTTGGAGGCCGCCATGTGGCGCTTGGAAACGCGCGACTCTTTGAAGACCTCCGCATCGATCTTACGCCGTGGTCGTCGGAAGCCGACAAATTGCGGGCGACCGGCCAGACGGTCATGTTTGTCGCCGTGGACGGCCGGGCGTCGGGACTCCTGGGCGTCGCGGACCCCATCAAGGCATCGACCCCCGAGGCGATCCGGTCCCTACGCGAAGAAGGCATCGAGGTGGTCATGCTGACCGGTGACACCCAGTCCACCGCCCAGACCGTGGCCGCTCAACTGGGGCTCACGCACGTGGAGGCCGAGGTGCTGCCGGAGGCGAAGAGACAGATCGTGAACCGGTTGCAGGAGGAAGGGCGCGTCGTCGCCATGGCGGGCGATGGCATAAACGATGCCCCGGCGCTGGCCCAGGCCCACGTGGGGATCGCCATGGGAACGGGGACGGACGTGGCGATTCAGAGCGCCGGGGTGACCCTCGTCAAAGGAGACCTGAGGGGGATCATGCGCGCCCGGCGACTGAGCCGGGCTACAATGAAAAACATCCGGCAGAATCTGTTCTGGGCGTTCGCCTATAACGCGCTCGGCGTCCCACTCGCCGCAGGCGTCCTCTACCCGGTCTTCGGCCTGCTCCTATCTCCCATGATCGCCAGCGCTGCCATGAGCCTCAGCTCCGTCTCCGTGATCACCAACGCCCTCCGCCTCCGCAAGGTAAGCCTGCATATTCGGTGACAGTATACTCTATTTCATCGTAATAGAGTATACTGTCACCGAGTATTCCTGAACGAGTAGGCTGAAGCCTGCCTACTTCGGAAGGAGGCCCTTCTTGCGGGAGCGGGCGAGGAGGGACTGGAGTTCGGAGGCGGGGAGCGGGCGGCTGAAGAGATAGCCCTGGGCCAGTTCGCAGCCTTTGGCGCGGAGGAATTCAAACTGTTCCTTCGTTTCCACGCCCTCGGCCACCATTTTCATTCCCAGATTGTGCGTGAGCGAGAGCACGGTTGCCGCGATCGCCGCATCGCTGGCATCGCGCACCAGGTCCGCCACAAACGATTTGTCCAGTTTCAGGGCATCCGCCGGAAAATCCTTGAGATACTCCAGCGACGAATAGCCCGTTCCGAAATCGTCGATGGCGATTCGGAGGCCGGTCTTCTTCAATTCCTTGAGAAGCACGATGGTGTCCTGCACCCTGTGCATGGCGGTGCTCTCCGTGATTTCCACTTCCAGGCTCGATGCGGGCAGGCCGGTGTCTTTGAGGGTGCGGGAGAGGAGTTCAGAGACATTCACATCCTGGAACTGGCGGGCCGACAGATTCACCGACACACGAAGATCACGCCAGCCGGCCTCATGCCATTTGCGCACCTGCGCGCAGGCGGTTCGGAGAACCCACTCGCCGATGGGGATGATCAACCCCGTCTGCTCGGCCACAGGAATGAAATCGATGGGGAACACGAGCCCCAAGTCCGGATGTTCCCAGCGGGCCAGCGCCTCGACCCCCACGATTCTGCCGGTTGAAAGATCCACCATCGGCTGGTAGTGCACGGCAAACTCGTTTCGCTCCAAGGCCCTTCGGAGCTGATTTTCCAGGAGGAGCCGCTCAAACGCCGCCACATTCATCGAAGAGGCGTAGAACTGGTACATATTGCGTCCACGCTCCTTCGCCCGATGCAAAGCCGTGTCCGCATTCTTCAAAAGTGTCTGTGCGTTCTTCCCATCCGACGGGTAGAGGGCGATCCCGATGCTGGTCGTGATGTGGAGTTCCTGCCGGCGGAACTTGATGGGCGGGTGAAGCGATTTCAGCACGCGCTCGGACAACTGAGCCACAAATTGAGCTCCCGGAACCTGGGGGAGCAGCAGAACATACTCGTCGCCCCCGAGGCGGGCGAGCGTGTCACCTTCGGAAATCTGTTTTCGAAGGCGGCTGGCTACGGTGGTGAGCACCTTGTCTCCCGCCGAATGGCCGAGCGTGGCGTTGATGTTCTTGAACCGGTCCAGATCGAAACAGAGGAGCGCAAGCATGAATTTGCTCCGGGCGGCCTGCGACAGCGCTACTTCCAATCGGTCTTCGAACAGCATCCGGTTCGGGAGACCCGTCAGGGAATCGTGGTACGCCACGTGGAGCAGTTCCGTTTCGGCCTGGCGCCGGGCGGTGACGTCCGAAGCCACCCCCAGCATGCCTGTCACCTCGCCCGATCCGTTTCGGATCGGCATGTACCGGGTTTCGAAAATGCGTCCAGCGCCCGGTCCGCCGCCGACCTCCACGGACTCTTCAAAATCTTCGCCGGCAAGCGCCCTCTTGATGTTCTCCTGAATTTTCGGATCGCCCTTGTAAACCTCGTAGGCGGAGTGCCCCACTACCTCCCCAGCCTCCAGCCCGAGGGCACTGAGGCCCTTTCCCTCTGAAAGTGTGAAAACACCTTTGCGGTCCACCGCAAAAAGTATGATGGGAGCATGCGAAAGCGCCTGGCGGAAGTATTCGCCGTTCGGGCGCGGCGGGGCAGGGTGTTGGTGATCGGTTGCAGGGGCCTTGCGACGAGTTGCCGCCGGCCATGGCCTGGCATGCTTTCGGGATGCCCTCCTGCTCCGTTGAACCTGCATGGAATCAAACCGCATTCTAAAGTGGGAACCCGTCGAATACAATCGAATTTCACTCTGCCCTTGCCGTGCTTTCGCCGCCCTTCCTTGGGCGGCCCTGGCCGCGGCAAGGACCGCACCATCCATGGCTGGTAACGGTTTGCCTTTGGGCCCCACAGAGCTACAGTGAGCAGAATGGCGAAGGGAAAATGGTTTGGGGCGGGACTGGCCGCTTCGATCGGCGCGGCTGTGGCGGCGTCGCTCTGCTGCCTCGGGCCAACGCTCGTCATCGCCGCGGGAGGAATCGTGACAGCGGCCTTCGGCGGGGTGTTCGAATGGTTCCAGGCGTGGAGGCCGGTCTTCACCGCGATTTCGCTCGGCTTTCTGGGTTTGGGCTATTGGTACGTTTTCAGGTCCACGCCGCCGCCCGATGCGGATTGTGATAAGGGCGTATGTACGCCTCGAAATCCAGTTAACAAGACCCTTCTGTCCATTCTGACGCTGGTGGTGGCCGTATTGATCACCGCCCCATACTGGCTGACGTGGGTGAGCTGATTTTACTCAAAGAAAGGAGCAAGAATATGAAACAGGGACTCATCATTTTCGCTTTGATCGCCGCGGTCTTCGCGGGGGCGGCCCAGGGCGCGTTCGCCGCGGAAAAATCGTGCACACTGGAAGTCGCCGGAATGACGTGCGACTCCTGCGTGAAGCACGTGCAGGATGCGCTGAAGAAAGTGGATGGAGTCAAGACCTCGAACGTTGATATCAAAGGAAAATCCGCGAGCGTGGTCTTCTTGGACGACAAGACCTCGCCTGAGAAACTGGCGGATGCCGTGACGAAAGCGGGCTACGAAGCGAAAGTCAAGAAATAGGCGGTCGATTCCCCATCACCGCTGCCGGATCCAATCCGAATCGGCAGCCGCGGCATAGCGCGACCGGATCAGACGGGTGAGATCCTTCGTCCGGGGATCCCCGGGGTATCCCGATGCCACAGGAATGCCCCCTTCCAAACCGAAATGCCGGTTCTCCGCCAGCATGAACAGCTCTCGGACGTACTTCCCAACGATCGAGGCCATCGCGACCGGTGCATATCCGGCGTCCGCATCTCGAACGAAGCGAAATTCCCTGCCGTCGGAAAACCGGTATGAGGATTCCTCCGGCTTCTCCTTCATCGATTCCCACGGAGGAATCAGGGCCAACCGCTCCGCCCGGTACTTCGTCAGGAACGGGGTGTATCTCCGTGTGCCCCCCACTTTTCCGAAAACGTACTTGTCCCCCGGTGGTCCGTAGATCACCAAATCCATAAAGAGGGAGAAATCGCAGTAGGCCTTGCTCCCCCGCGCCGGGATCAGTTCGTTGAACGTTCGAGGCGGAAGGATCGCGATGGCAATTCCCCGGACTCTCCAGCGATTCAATTCTTCGAGTCCCTTGCTTTGCAAAGCCCCCCTTGACGACCAGAGTGAGAGTTTCATGCCCTCTGCGCAGTCTCCGAGCATGCCCGCTACTTCCGGCCCGGCCCGTTCGCACAGGGCTTCAAACTTCAGCAGGGCGAACCGATCCACGAGCCCGCGCAGGGATGTCGGCCGATGGCCGGCCGCAGCCAGAATTTCGAGCGCCGCGGATTCGCCACGCGCGTAGGCCGCCGGCCGGCGGTGGAACACTTTCTTGCTGTCGCGCACGAGCAATTCATTTCCAGTGAGACGGGCGGATTTCAGATCGGGAACCTCCACGGCGACCGCGGTGGCGACCAGCGGACCGAGTTTCGGTCCGTATCCGTTTTCGTCGATGCCGACGAGAATCACGAGTAGCGGTCAGCAATCAGCTTTCAGCGGTCAGCTTCGGGTGGGCAATGCGAGGAACAATGGGCGCTGAAACGGCTGAAAGCTGACGGCTGAGTGCTGATCGCTTGTCGTCACACCGTCCAGCTTTTCTGCTTCACGGACATGTCCAACTGGCGGGCGTATTTCTGGAGCATGCCGGAGATCAGCCGGATTCGGGCAATGAAGAAGTTGTAGCTGGCGGCGGCCGGGATCGCGGCGAACAGTCCGACGGCGGTCGCGACAAGCGACTCTGCGATACCGGGCGCCACCGCGGCGAGGCTGGCGGAACCCATCTGCGCGATGCCCCGGAAGGAATTCATGATCCCCCAAACGGTGCCAAAGAGCCCGATGAACGGCGCCGTGCTCCCGATCGTGGCCAGATAAATCAGATTCTCTTCCAGGCGCCGCACTTCCTGGTCCACAAACTCACGCGACTGGCGGTTCACCTCCTCCTCCATCCGGTCCTTGTAGGTAAACTCGGCCTCGGGATGAGGATGTTTTTGTTCGAAGAATTTCTCCTGGTCAAGGAAGGTGCACGCGTCCTTCAAAAGCGCGGCGATATTCGAGGTCTTGAGTTTGCTCGTCGCACGATACTGCGCATCGATCTCGGAGACATGTTCGATGGCCTTCCAGAATTCGGCGTTCGCCCGGCTGATTTCGTTGAACTGCCGATGCTTCATCACGATGATCGCCCACGACGCCACGGAGAGCAGGACCAGCACGAGGAGGACGAGCTTGACGATCAGACTGCCTGAAGCAATAAATCCCAACATGTTGAGTGTGCGCGCAATCTATCATCGGTCCAACGCATTGACAACCCTTCCCTTTTCACCTACGATCCGTACCTTGTGGAGCACAACACGGTGCTTGGGAGCCGGAACGTAGAGGACGTCGCCGCCCAAAATCCGGAGCTTAGGCAGTTGCTCGATGAACACCGGGTGCTGGACGGAAAGCTCGATCAGTATGCCCAGCGACCCTACCTCACTTCCTTGGAGGAAATTGAGGTCAAGACCTTGAAACGGGAGAAACTGCTTAAGAAGGATAAGATCGAGGCGATTCTCTCGCGTTACCGCTAGCAAGGACTCGCATCAGGCGCTGAGATCAAGGGGGCACGGGATCGCCCCGAGTGCCCGTTTATCATTTTGCTCAGATGCTGCGCTGCGTAGCACGAGCTCACGGAGTCGACATGAAAGGTGCGGACATTTTCCTGGAGTGTCTCAAACGTGAGGGGGTGGACATCCTGTTCGGCCTCCCCGGCGGAGTCACGCTCGACATCTACGACAGCCTTTACGACTGCGAAGGCCTGCGGCACATCCTGACCCGGCACGAGCAAGGCGCCGTTCACATGGCTGAAGGCTACGCCAAGGCGTCCGGCAAAGTCGGTGTGGCCCTCGTCACGTCGGGCCCCGGCGCCACCAACGCCGTGACCGGAATCGCCGACGCCTACATGGACTCCGTGCCACTCGTCTGTTTCACCGGTCAGGTGAACACCTACATGATCGGGAACGACGCCTTCCAGGAGGCCGACACGCTCGGCATCACCCGGTCCTGCACCAAGCACAACTATCTCATCAAGAACGTGAAGGATTTCCCCCGGATCGTGCGCGAGGCGTTTTACATTGCCCGGACGGGCCGGCCCGGTCCCGTGGTGGTGGACATCCCCAAGGACGTATCGAGGGCGGATGCCGAATTCGTCTGGCCCGAAACCGTGGGACTCCGTGGATACAAGCCGACCATCGAGGGCCATATCGGCCAGGTGAGACAGGCGCTGAAAGCGATCCTCGGCTCCAGCCGCCCGCTCCTCTACGTCGGGGGGGGGGCGATCAGCGCCGATGCGTCGGACGCCGTGATCCGTTTTGCGGAGAAGCTGAACATTCCGGTCACCGTGACGCTCATGGGCCTCGGCGCCTATCCCGCCTCCGGCCCCTGTTACGTCGGCCCGCTGGGCATGCACGGCTACTACAATTGCAACATGGCGATCTCGGATTGCGACTGCCTCTTTGCCATCGGGCCGCGATTTGACGACCGCGTGACCGGCAAGACGGACGAATTTTCGCTCAAGAGCGTGAAAATTCACATCGACGTGGACCCCACCTCCATCAGCAAGAATGTCCCCACCCAGATCCCTATCGTGGGCCAAATCGGGCGCGTGATCGAACAGATGTACGAAGAGCTGGCCAAGACCGATCCGAAGGTCATCGAGGCGTTCAAGAAACGCATCAAGCCGTGGTGGAACCAGATCGCCCAGTGGGAGAAGCAGAATCCTCTCTGTTTCAAGGCATCCACCAACGGAAAGGTGAAGCCCCAGTTCGCCATCCAGAAGCTCTGGGAAGTCACGAAAGGTGATGCGGTGGTGGCGACGGACGTGGGCCAGCACCAGATGTGGGCGATGCAATACTACCGAGTGAACCATCCGAGACATTTCCTCACCTCCGGCGGACTCGGCACGATGGGCTTCGGCCTTCCGGCCGCCATCGGCGCGCAGTTCGCCAAGCCGGACAAACTGGTCGTCTGCATTTCCGGCGACGGCAGCCTGCAGATGAACATCCAGGAGCTGGTGGTGGCCGTGGAGCACAAGCTCCCGATCAAGGTCATGCTCATCAACAATGGCGCGCACGGGATGGTCACCCAATGGCAGCGGTTTTTCTACAAACGGCGGTACTCTGCCTCTCAATTCATGCAGCCGGATTGGGTGAAACTGGCGGACGCCTACGGCGCCCGCGGACTGCGGGTGGAGAAACCGGAGGACATGGAGGCCGGGATCCGCGAAATGCTCAAGGTGAGCGGACCCGTGCTCCTGGACGTGAAAGTGGATCCGGAGGAGGACGTTTTTCCGATGGTGCCGGCCGGCGGCGCGGTGAATAAGATGATCCTTCCGGAATCGCCTCTCTCCTGACAGGAAACGACGATGAAACATACCATTTCCGCGCTGGTCGAGAATGAATTCGGCGTCCTCGCCCGCGTGGCCAACATGTTCGCCGCGCGGGGATACAACATCGAATGCCTGACCGTGGCCGAAACGCTGGACCCCACCGTGTCCCACATGACCATTGTGACGAGCGGGGACGACAAGATCATCGAGCAGATCCTGAAGCAGCTTAACAAGCTCATCAACGTCATTAAGGTCTCGGACGTGACGGAGACGGACCACGTGGAGCGGGAGCTGGTCCTCATCAAAGTGGCGGCGGAGGGCGACCGGAGGGCGGAGGCCCTTCGGTTGGTGGAAATCTTCCGCGCGAAGGTGGTGGACGTGTCTCCGGACAGTCTGATGATCGAGATCACGGGCGACGAAAACAAGCTCCGCGCCGTCATCGAGCTGTTCAAGAACCTGGGGATTCGTGAAATCGTCCGGACCGGGAAGGTGGCCATGCAGCGATCCCAGAAGACCAAAGCGGCGCGCAAGCCCGTCGAAGAAGCCGCGTGATAATCTGAAAGGACCGAATTGACGTGAAAATCCACTACGAAAAAGATGCTCAACTGAAATTTCTGAAGAACAAGAAAGTGGCCATCATCGGCTATGGGAGCCAAGGCCATGCGCACGCGTTGAATCTGAAGGACAGCGGGATCGACGTGCGCGTCGGCCTCGCCGCCGGAAGCCCTTCCCGTGTGAAGGCCGAGAAAGCAGGCCTTCGCGTTACCGACAACAAGCAGGCGGCGAAGGAGGCGGAAATCGTCATGATGCTCACGCCCGATGAGCGGAGCGCGGCAATTTACACGGAAGACATCGCCCCGAACCTCGAAGCGGGCGACTACCTCGCTTTCGGCCACGGCTTCAACATCCACTTCGGACAGATTACGCCGCCGGAGAACATCAACGTCTTCATGGTGGCGCCGAAAGGGCCGGGCCACCTCGTCCGTCATGAATTCCAAAGCGGGAACGGCGTGCCGGTGCTGGTCGCCATTCATCAGGATCCGTCGAAGGATACGAAGAATGTCGCCCTCGCGTACGCGAAAGCGATCGGGGGCACGAGAGCCGGCGCAATCGAAACCACGTTTCGCGACGAGACCGAAACCGACCTCTTTGGAGAACAGGTGGTCCTCTGCGGCGGACTCACCGCCCTCATGCAGGCGGGATACGACACGCTGGTCGAGGCCGGCTACCCTCCCGAAATGGCCTACTTCGAGTGCATCCACGAGGTGAAACTGATTGTGGACCTCATCTACGAAGGCGGGATCTCTAACATGCGTTATTCGGTCTCCACCACGGCCAAGTATGGCGACGTCACGCGCGGTCCCCGCATCGTCACCGAGGAGACGAAAGCCGAAATGAAGAAAATCCTCGGCGAGATTCAGTCCGCCTCGTTCGCGCGGGAGTGGATCCTCGAGAATCGCGCCGGCCGGCCCGTTTACAACGCCCTTCTCAAGAAGGGTGAGGCCCACCCCGCTGAACAGGTCGGCGCCTCGCTCCGTAAGATGATGCCGTGGATCGAACGGAGCAAGAAGGTGGACAAGACGAAGAATTGACCGGCCATGTCGGTCCACGTCCTTCCTCTCATGGGCGGTCATCCTGAGCGAAGCGAAGGATCTACGCCACCCGTAGCCAAGTGTCATTGATGGCATCAGACAGCAGCGTCGTCGCCTCCGTTCACCTGCCGACCCGCCGCCTTCCCCTCGCGAAGGAAGGATGGCCGTTCATCCTCCCGTTCGTGGCGCTCGGCGGAATTCTCATGGTGTGGACCCCTTGGGGTGCCCTGGCCTTCGCCCCGGCCCTCTTCTCGATCTGGTTCTTCCGCGATCCTCGCCGCATTCCCCCCGAAGGCGACGCCCTCCTGGTCTCCCCGGCGGATGGGCGGGTCGTCCTGATCCAGCCCATACACGAGCCGCTCTTTCTCAAGCGGAATTGCACGCGCGTCAGCATCTTCATGTCGCCGATGAACGTGCATGTGAACCGGATGCCGCGCGCGGGCCAAGTGAAGAACGTGCGATATTCCGAAGGGCGATTCCACGTGGCCAGCAAGGAGATCGCCTCGAAGGACAACGAGCAGAACGCGATCCACGTCCGATGCGATGACGGCAGTGAATTCATGCTGGTCCAGATCGCGGGCATCCTCGCGCGGCGAATCATCTGCGATGTCCGCCCCGGCCAGCAGCCCCGGACGGCCGACCGCATCGGCCTCATCCGATTCGGCTCCCGCGTGGACCTCTACCTGCCGGACGATTTCGAACCCTGCGTCTCCGTCGGCCAGAAAGTAGCGGCCGGTACGACCGTTGTGGCGACGCAAGAACCCAATGACCCTTCATCTCGTCGTCCCCGGAACGGAGTGGAGGGGGCCTCCCGGCGGTAGGCGGAGGCCGTGACGCAACGCATCAGTGACGCCACATTCCAATTATTCCAGCCACTTACGTCATTTCGGGCTGGACGGGAGAACACGCAGCATGTAGAGTTCGGAAAAATCAGTAGGAGGGATCACCATCAACCCATGGAAGGGTGTGGGATAGGTGAGGTTGGTTGATGGGCAACGCCAGAAGGCCCGATGTATCAAGGGGAGAAGCCGCGAAGGCGACCCGTTCGCTACTTCCAGCGCTCGCTATTGCCCTCCCGCTGATTATTCCGTTTCTCGATGGATGCGGGGGCAAGCACAGGAATAAGTCCAATTCAGAGGCCGCCCCAGCAACTGTCTTCACTTCCGAAGCCCCCAACCCGCAACGGGCACGCGAGTACCAGCAGTTCACACAAGAAAATCCCGGCGCATGGACGGCCCTTTGGTCGAAATCTACTGAGAATCTGACCGCCCTGATCTCTCATGAGGGATACAAGAGAAGGAAATCTGGACGATTTACAATTCAACGGAGTGCCTCCTCTCCGAGAAGGCATCTCCGTTCACGCTCTCGGCCGGCCAAGGCTCCTCCATCAGACAAAGGTAAGGACCCTCCACCCGGGCAAGAGAAAGACAAGCAGAAGGATGATAAAGGCAACGAACAGGGTGGGGGGAACAGACCTCCGAATGCCGGCGGCGGCTCTGGCTCGTCCACCTCGGGCAAACCCGACGAACCGCCTGATTCAGCGAACTCCGATCAGCCCGCCGACGCATCAAGCGGGGCCGATTCTGAGGCCAGTGGGGACAAGCCGCCTGTTGAGGTCGAGCAGGTCGGCTTCATTGCCTCGGGACCCAAACAAAAAGCAGTTCTTCTCTCGTTCGATGCTTCCGAGCCGGCGGTCTCCCCGAACAATGATGGAGTAAAAGACCGCACCAACTTATCCTTTGCCTTTGCGCTCAGAACCACCGATGGCCTGAATGCCCTGGATCACCATTCTCCAAAAGCCGATGAGAAGAAGTTTTTCCTGGATTGGACGGTAGCCCTGTCGCAAAACGGCGCCGCCCTGCGGACTTTCCAGGCACGGGTCCCCGTCCAGCCGCCTCTTTCTGATTGTGTCTCAGTCGTGGGTCTACAGCAGGAGAAAGACGAGAGCCAGAGCGGCATCGAGAGCGATGGAACGGACGAAGGCGGGTGTCACTTCGTGAGACTGAAAGCACAGACTGAGTGGGACGCAACGGACGATGCGGGCGCCGTCATGACAGACGGGAATTACGAAACCGTCGTCTCCGCCGTCTTCGTCCGGGAAGACATCCTGGGCAACGGGGAGATGAAAGCCAAAACGGTGGACAGCCTTTCTACTGTTTCTGCGAGTGTAAAAGTCGATACGGTACCACCCGCCATCTCTCTCCTTCCGGAAAACAACTTGATCACCAGCGACCGGTTCCTACCCATAGCCGTGAACGTTTCAGACCCGCTTTCCGGCATCGACCAGTCGTCCATGATGCTGACGTTGGATGGAGCGGACCTACTGAAGGGTCTTGCCATGTCCGATGGAGAATTTACGTTCGTCCCCCCCCGAGCCGTATGAACGCGGTGTGCACGCCGTCTACGTGTTTCTCCGTGACATCGCCGGAAATCCCGCTGACATGGGATCCCGCTTCTCCATATTTCTTCAAGAAGAACAACAAACGCTGGACGGCGTAAACGCAATCTTGGAAGAATCCGCCCCGCTGTTCGGCTTTGAGGATAGGATGGAATCTCTTCAGTTGGATGGTTTTGTTGAGGGGGAGGAGTCCAAAGTGTTTTCGTTTGAACAAGCGACAAACGGTGTCCCCGTCATTGGTGCCGGAATTCGAGTGGAAGTAGCCGTTAACGACGAGCCAGTAGCAGTGCTGGGGAGTTTCTTCCCGGAAGCAGAGGCAATTCCCCTTGCTCCGAGCGTGCCTCGTGATTTGGCTCAGGCTGTGGCCCTCAATGCGGTGGGGATACCCCAGAGCGAGGCTCCGCAAGGCAGTTTCGAAGAGCTCGCCATTCTTCCGGGAGAGATCCCCACTCTCGTTTGGCTGGTGGTCCTTCAAGGCGACGAGCCTTCCTCCATTCTCCCTCCCGCGAACGGTCAACCGTCGGCCCTCAGCAAGACGTTGCTTGTAAATGCCCTGACAGGTGAGATCGAAGACAGTTTCGACAACGCCGTGAACCAGTCCGCTGTCGCCGGACGAGGCAACGTGTTCACGGACGCGCCGATTACAGACGACTGGGCTACTTTCTTCACTGACCCCCGGCCACGCGGGTTGAGCGTGTATGCGGCAAGGGATTTGAATCACATGTCAAGCGATCCCGCAGGTTGCCTGTTCGGCACTTTCGCGAATGTGCGGGACGGTTGCGTGACAGATTCGAAGGGAACATTCCTATCGGGCAATCCGGTCTGCCGTGCTGACCGTCAATTTTTCTTCAACATCTTTCAAAGCGCTAGTCCCGGGGCTGCGGTTCTGGATCCTGAGGACAGGCGCATCGACGCGGCTTCGGCCTACTGGCAAGCAGATGAGTTCTCAACCCGGCTTTTTACCGAGCACGGCTATCAAATTCAACTTCCAAAAGTTGAAGCAAATCAAGTGACCGTATGTGTCAATGCGTTCAATGATCTCAACGCGGAGGCTGTACCGGTGCGACTAGGCGGCGTCCGCGCCAAGGGAACCGGCCTCCGAGATATTCGCTTGGAAATGGGATCGGGCCCTGCTGTCCTCATCGCTACCCAGACGGCAACGATCCCACCTCAAGCCGTTCACATCAACGGGGATATCACGAGAAATCCCGATGTCTTGTTTCATGAATTCTCCCACGGGATTCTGTTTACAAAAGGCATCCTCGCACCGTGGGCCACAATTCATTTGGCTTTTCATGAAGGGTTCTCCGACTTCCTACCAGCGAGCATGACGAATGATCCTAGTATCGGGGAATGGTTGCAACCCCTGTACTTCCGTACAGCCAATAATTTCGCGAAGGAAGGCGAAGTCTCCACCGAGGCACACGCATTTGGTACAGTGTTTTCCGGGGCCATGTGGGATCTGCGACTTCGGCTCACCACTAAGTACTTGGGATTCCTGGGAACGTTCGAGGCAGCTAGACGACGCGTGGAAAGATTCGCGCTCGACTCAGCGAATCTCGTCGTCGTCAATCCAAAAGCACCGCCAAGCTTCTCCGTCATCCTCCCCGCCTTGCTGGCCAAGGAGGCCTCCTTTCGCATCTACATAAAATCCATTGGTGGACAGGAGATAACGCTTAACAACGAGGTCAAGGCGGCGTTTGCCAAGCACCACGTCAAGTTGGAGGACCGCATTGCAGTGGTAATTCCTGAGACACTCCCTGTCGGCTCTCCCATTGATTTGGCAAGCGTGCTGGACAAGGAAACTTCGTTCGTGGTGTACAGCGGGAGCAATCCGAGGGCGACCGTCGAATTCGAAACTCCTTCCAGAGGTATCTGCTACAGCGAGACGATTGATACGTTTTCCACTTTCGGAGTCGCCCATCGGCACAGAACGTATGAGATGCCAGAGGAAGTCTATCGAAAATGTTTTACCGATTGGTTTAGCGGAGTTTTTGCTACGGAACCAAAGACCGCGGAAAAGCTGGTTTTCCGGGTTCGTACGTTTGATCCGAACCAGCCTGGGACAACTCGGGTTTCGGATGCGGACTCACCGGCGCAATTCCTCATAGTAAGGCCCCTGTACTGTGGCGATGCTTCATGCTCTGCGGAGGCTGGAGAGGATTGCCTCGTGTGTTCGGCTGACTGTGGCTCTTGCTGCCCTAACAATATCTGTGATTCCCACGAAAGCTGCCTGAGCTGTTCGCAAGATTGTGGAGCCTGCCCGCCTCCCCCGCCGCCGCCTCCCCCTCCTCCACCCCCCCCACCGCCACCCCCCGCAGCCAACCGGTGTCCCGATGTATTCTTCGCGGCCCCTGGTTTCGGAACACCACCCGAAAAATGGTGTTGCCTGCTCCTGGTGGCTCAGGGCACAGACGGTCAAGTGGTGCGTGATCCAGACGGAGACCCCGTCACATGCACTTGGTCGGCGACGGGGGGCACCATCAACGGCAACACATGCGCGACAGATTGGGTTACTCCAGAGGTGAATGGAACGACGAACCACACGGTCTGCGTCGGTGTGACAGACGGTCAGTGTCCGGTCGACGTAACCTGCACTGTGCTTCCGGTCCAGGAAACAGACCCGGTACCACCCCCTGGACCTCCCCCTCCGCCGAAAGACTGCAGCGTACCCTGCACTTTTTGCCTCCTTACGGGCATTGGCTGCATATCGTGTGGACTTTGTATCTTTGACCCCGAGCCCGAACCAGATATCGACTTGCTGTGTCGTGGTGATTCGCTCTGCCATTCATGCATGAATGAGGTTCAGCCGTCGTGTGATGCCATGTATAAAGATGTTGATTGCAGGAAGGCCATGTACGCGACGCCAGAGTGCAGGGCCGCGCTCCAGCTTCCCCCGCTGCCTTGGGAAGAGTGATGGCAGCATCAACGATCTCTCCACATCTTGCATCCGTGTGTCTGGCCGCCGTCCTGGCCGGCGACCTATGCGCCTCGTGTGCCAACGCCTCACCTCGGAACACAAACGCGGCGGTGGAATCAGTCCAGACCAATCCCTCTGACATTGCCTATGCGAGTACCGCTCGGGCAGACGATGCCGTCGGCGATAGCCCTCTACCTCCTTCGCCGAAAGGAGGCGGGAATTCCAAGCTCTCTCCTTGTTCTTCCTCGTTTGTGCCGGGGGTGACGCCCTTTCTAGTCATTGAAGCTGGCGGGTGCATCTCGGGTTGTCTCACCCGGGTTGAGATCCGTTCTCAGGGTGGTTACATCATGGAACGCCGGTCCGGGGGGGTCACCCAGAAACGTGAAGGTAAGTTCAGCACGGAGGATATTTCAGAGTTTCGCCAGTACATGTCACGCTTGCGTTTTGAAGATTTGTTCGTTGATTTCGATATTTCCATCGCGGGTCAAAGTCCCGACCGCCCCACCTTAACCTTGGTCGTCCGCTCTCCGGATGCGTGCTTTGTGGGTTCCAATGATTTCGACAGTGCTGCCCCCCCCTCCTCCGACTCTGCACTGGCCATGGCGGTCTTGGCGAGGGTCGGGACGGATCGTTGTGGGTGCTGAGCGCCGGTAGCCGCTGGCCGGCGGCGCGAATCCACATGGCGAATCAGATCGCCGTCCCCGAGGCGAAGCGGAGCGGGGTGGCGTGATTCGCCATTTTGCAAAAGTTCCGCCAAGTGGCTTACAATGACATTTATGGTTGAACCGGCAAGAATTGTTCGTCTGGACGGGTTGAGGAAGGGCATTTACCTCCTGCCCAATCTGTTGACTACCTTCAGCCTGTTCTCAGGCTTCTACTCGATCGTGGCCACGTTCCAGGGAAATCATCTCAACGCGGCCATCGCCATTCTCGTGTCGGCCTTCTTCGACGCGTCGGACGGCAAGGTGGCGCGCCTCACGCACACCACGAGTCGATTCGGCGTCGAATACGACTCCCTGGCCGACCTCGTCGCCTTCGGTGTCGCCCCGGCGTTCCTGATTTACCACTGGGCGCTCGGTCCCTGGGGACGGTTGGGCTGGCTGGCGGCGTTCCTTTTCATGGCCTGTGGCGCGTTGCGCCTCGCGCGGTTCAACGTCCAGTTCGATTCGGTGGAGCATAAGTGGTTCACCGGTCTGCCCATCCCCGGCGCGGCAGCCATGGTCGCTTCGACTTACCTGCTCTACAATTTCCTTGGGAAAGAGGTACTCGACAGCCGGAAGTTCGTCTTCCTGGCGATGGCCTACCTCCTCGCCCTCTTGATGGTCAGCACCATCCGCTACCCGAGCTTCAAGGAAGTGGAATTCATCCAGAAAAAACCCATTCGCTGGCTGGCCCTCTTCGTCCTCGCCATCACGTTCGTGGTGTGGCAACCCGAACCGACGTTCTTCGTCGGCATGTTGACCTACGTCTGCACCGGACCGGTCGGCGCGATCATCCGCAAAGTCAAGGGCCTGCGCGAACCGCAGGAAGAAGACCTCAAAGAGATCGAGGACGCCGGCGATGTGTTTTGAGGACAGCGTTCAGCGATCAGCACTCAGCAATCAGCTCCTGCGGGCTGAAGGCTGATAGCTGACACCTGACAGCTATTCTCCAATGACAAATAAGGTTCTGATCTTCGACACCACCCTCCGGGACGGCGAGCAGTCTCCAGGCTTCTCCATGAATATTACCGAGAAACTCCGGATGGCCAAACAGCTCGCCAAGCTCAAGGTGGACATTATCGAGGCCGGTTTTCCCATTTCGTCGGATGGAGACTTCGAATCGGTCCGCGAAATCGCGCAGAAGGTGAGGGGACCCGTCATTTGCGGCCTCGCCCGCACGAACGATGCGGACATCGAACGGGCCGCCGAAGCTCTGAAGGGCGCACCGCGGCGCCGCATCCACACCTTCATCGCCACGAGCGAGATCCACATGAAGTACAAGCTCAAGAAATCGGAGCGCGAAGTGCTGGAATCGGCCATCCGGGCCGTGAAGCTCGCCCGAAAGCACACGGACGACGTCGAGTTCTCCGCCGAGGACGCCACGCGAAGTGACCCCGATTTCCTCTGCGAAATCTTCTCCGCGGTCATCGCCGCGGGCGCGACCACGATCAACATCCCCGATACCGTGGGCTACACGGTGCCGGAGGAATACTTCTCACTCGTTAAGAAACTCCAAAAGGGCGTAAAAGGCATCGGGAAAGTCGTCATCTCCGTGCACTGCCACAACGATCAGGGCCTCGGCGTGGCCAACTCCCTCACGGCCGTGTCGCTCGGGGCCCGGCAGGTGGAATGCACCATCAACGGCATCGGCGAACGCGCCGGCAACGCCGCCATGGAAGAAATCGTCATGACGCTGACGAACCGGAAGGACATCTACGGGCTCGATACGAACATCGACACGACCCAGATCTTTCCCACGAGCCGCCTGCTCACCCAGATCACGGGCATCGGCGTCCAGCCCAACAAGGCCGTGGTGGGCCGCAATGCCTTCGCGCACGAGGCCGGCATCCACCAGGACGGCGTCCTCAAGAAGCCGCTCACCTACGAAATCATGACGCCCCAATCGATCGGCCTATCCTCCAACTCGCTGGTCCTCGGCAAGCACTCCGGACGGCACGCGCTCAAGGTGCGGCTGGCCGAACTGGGATACGAAATGACCGAGGAACAATTCGCGCGGGCATTCAAAGAATTCAAGGAGCTGGCCGACAAGAAGAAGGAGGTCTTCGATGAGGACATCGAGGCCCTCCTGCACGACCGGGTGTTCGACATCGGCGAGACGTATGCGCTGGTCTCCCTCCATGTGTCCAGCGGCACGGATTCCACGCCGACCGCAGCCGTGGAACTCGAAATCGGCGGGAAACGGGTCGAGCGCCAATCCACCGGGGACGGACAGATCGACGCGGCATTCAAGGCCATCGCCGAACTGACCGGAACAAAGTCGGAACTGACCGAGTTTCAGACGAAAGCCGTGACGGGCGGAACGGACGCGCAAGGCGACGTCATCGTCAAGATCAAGGACGAGGGATTCGAAGTCACGGGACGCGGAACGCACACGGATGTCGTCCTGGCCAGCGCCAAGGCCTACGTGCATGCCCTCAACAAACTGGAGTACCACAAGAAGAGAGTCCAACAGCGCAGGGAACTCCTCAAAGGGGTATGACCACATGATTCCCGAAACCTTTGAAGCGAACGGAATCCGATGGGGATTCTGCTTCCTCATGGCGGATGCCCGCCTCTCCAGTGAGGAACGGCTCTCCCTCGTGCAACATGCCGCTACGATGTTCTTCAATGACGAGAAGGAAAGGATCCTCGACCTTCAGGCCTTCAGCGGCTGGATTCGCACGAACAACGAACACGACGTGGTCGGCAATTTCGGAGGGCGCCGTTACGACGCCGAGCTCGAAACTCCGAAGGGCAAGGTGGCCGTCCGCTTCCTGATCAAGGAACTCACGCAGAAACTTCCTCTCGGCTTCTCCAAGAACTGACGACCGCCAACGGGCGCAATCAGTTCGTGCTTGAAAATCGTCCCTCGGGCACTACCATGGGCGCAGGAAACTCAAGATGACCCCACCACCTGCAACCGGACGCTGTGCGTCCGAGATCCTGAGCCGCCTCCGGCGGCTGTTGGAGGTGGTGGGGTGACCCCTCTTGGCAAGGCGCGTCTTCCGGACTTTCCAGGGCTGAGATACCTCATCGGTCCCGGTCTCGTCTGGATGGCACTCGCCCAGGGTAGCGGCGAACTCGTCTGGTGGCCCTACATCGTAACCAAGTACGGCCTCGGTTTCCTCTTCCTCCTGATCCCCGCCTGCCTCCTTCAACTTCCGCTGAACTTCGAAATCGGGCGGTATACCGTCATGACCGGCGAGGGTCTCTTCCGTGGGTTCCTCCGCATGAACCGAACCTTCGGCCTGATCCTCTACGTCCTCTTCATCCTTTCCTTCCTGTGGTTCGGGGCCTTCGCCTCCGCGGGCGGCACCGCCATTGCCGAATTGACCCAATTCCCACCCGGATGGTCCGCGAAAGGACGAACGCTCTTCTGGGGCGAATTCTCGATCCTTGTTTTCTTCTCCGGTCTCCTCTTCGCAAAGGTTGTCTATCGGCTCATCGAGTGGGTCATGAAAATCGTGGCCATAGGCACGCTGATCGGGATGGTCATTGCCTGCATGCACCCGGATGTGGTGAAGGTCTGGCTCGACGTCTTCAAAGGGCTTTTCATCCCCTCACCGCTCGCCCGCCCATGGGATCCTGCGGATGCGGAGAAGTTGCTGACGGCCATCACGTTCGCAGGCCTCGGGGGATTCTGGACCACGTTCTATTCCTACTGGATCAAGGAGAAGAAGGTCGGCATGGCCGCACATGGCACTCAGCTTCTCGGGTTGCGGGCTGGGGCAAAATCGCTTTCGCTCGGCGGAGGCCAAGTTCCGGACATGGACTCCCACCTGATCGAGAACGCCGACCGTTGGAGCTACTACGTAATCGTCGACAGCCTCGTCGGAATCATCGGCAACCTCATCACCACGGTCCTGACGTGCCTCCTCGCCTACGCCCTCCTGCACCCCAAGGGCATCCTGCCGGACGGATACCAGCTTGCCGTGGTCCAGGCTGAATTCTTCGAAGCCTCCTGGGGGGTGGTCGGACGCGTCCTGTTTCTCTTTGTTGCCGGCGCCTTCCTGGCTGATACGTGGCTGGCCACGGCCGATTCCGTCGCCCGGATCCACGTGGATGTGCTCAGCGTGATCTGGAAGAAAGCGGAAAACCTCGGACCCCAGAAACTGTACTACACGATGATCACCCTCCTCACCCTGATCACCGGCATTACGATGCTGTTCGACCAGCCCGGGCGATTGATTCTCCTCAGCGCCCTCATCGGCTTCGTGGGGACGGTCACGTACACCGGGGGGCTCGTCTTCCTCAACCATCGATTCCTTAAGGATCAAATGTTGGAAGACATCCGGCCGGGGAACGGAAGCCTGATCGCCCTTTGCGTGGCGTGGGCCGCGTATGGGGCTCTGATGGTCATCTATTTGAAGGTGAAGTTCTTCTAGGCCGTGATCCGGTTCGAACTCGATCGGCCCGCTGAATTATCAACTACCATGCCCCGTGCCCAGGAGGGTACGGGGCCATGCAATGTTGCCGCGCCAGGGACGGCGCGGCATGGACCATGGCCTGACCCCCGTGGGGGGGGGGCGAGGACGGGACGGATGGAAACGCCTCACGGGACCGTGGAGACGCCGGTGTTCTGCCCGGTGGCCTCGCAAGGCACGATCAAGGCGATGACGCCCGAAGAGGTCCAGGACCTCGGTGGACAGGCGATCCTCTCGAACACGTACCACCTCTACCTCCGCCCCGGGCAGGAAACGATCCGAAAACATGGCGGCCTGCACGCCTTCATGAACTGGTCTGGAGCCATCATTACCGACAGCGGCGGGTATCAGGTCTTCAGCCTCGCGAATTTGAAGAAAGTGCGCGACGACGGTGTTGAATTCCAATCCCACATCGATGGCAGCCGGCACACCTTCACTCCGGAATTGGCCGTGCGCGTTCAGGAGGCGCTCGGCTCGGATGTCATGATGGTGCTCGATGAATGCCCGCCCTATCCCTGCTCCCCGGAACAACTGCGGGAGGCGGTTCGGCGCACCACCGAATGGGCGCGCCGATGCAAGTCGGCGCGGGGATCCCATGACGATTCCACTCGCCGTCTCCGGAACGGAGTGGAGGGGGCCGCCCGGCAGACCGATCAGGCGCTATTCGGAATCGTTCAGGGCGGGATCGACGCCGATCTCAGACGGGCATCCGCCGAATCACTGGTTGAAATCGGGTTTGACGGCTACGCGCTCGGCGGGCTCTCCGTCGGCGAGCCCAAAACGGCCATGCTGGAGACGGTGGAAGCGACGCTCCCCCATCTCCCGATCCCCTCTCCACGCTACCTCATGGGCGTCGGCGCCCCGGAAGACATCATCGAATCGATTCATCGTGGCATCGATATCTTCGATTGCATTATTCCGACGCGGCACGCCCGGACCGGCATCCTCTACGGCCACACCGGACCCGTGAAAATCATGCACCAACGATACCGGGAGGATTCCAGCCCCATCGACCCGGGGTGTGGCTGCTACGCCTGCCGGCACTTCTCGCGCAGCTACCTCCGGCACCTCCATGCCGCAAAGGAAATTCTCGCCGCCCGCCTCGGCACAATCCACAACCTCCATTTCTACTTTTCGCTCCTGCGCGAATCGAGGGAAGCCATCCGCCAAGGGGCATGGCCCGCCTTCCGCACCCGTTTTCTGGCCGCCTACGACCCCTCAGGGGGCTGAGTCCTCAGCTTGGGTGGCCTCTTCCTTTGGGTCGGGAGAGGTTGGCGGCTCCGGCGGACTCGCTTCCGATTGCGGCGGCTCAGCGCCCTCAGTCCCATTCCCTGGCACTCCAAGCTCAGGAATTTCAGGCGGGACCTCCTCCGCCTCCTCGACCTCCGCATCGATCTCCTCCTCCGCTTCGGTATCGACCACCGGCGGCTCCACGGCAACGGGTTCTTCAACCGCGGGCATCTCCTCCGATGGTTTGGGCGCCGGCAGCCAGCGGAGGCGGCGCATCCGCTGGAGGATAATCTCCTGCCGCTTCGACACTCCCCGCGGATTTTTGTCCGGCTGCAACCGGAAGGGATTCGGCAGCATGGCGGCGAGCAGCGCGCCGTCTTCCGCTGACAGGTCCGAACTGGATTTCCCAAGGTAGCGCTTCGACGCGGCCTCTATCCCGAATACTCCCGGCCCCCACTCCGCCACGTTCAGGTACAACTCCAGGATCCGATCTTTCGTGAGCGACCGCTCCAGTCGAATAGTGAGAATCGCCTCCTCGGCCTTGCGCCAGATGGACTTCCGCGGGCTGAGCCAGAGATTCTTGGCCAGTTGTTGGGAGATCGTGCTCGCCCCGCGCGCCCATTTCTTCTTTTTCCAATCCCTTTCCATCGCTTCCTTTATTTCGTGAAAATCGAATCCCTCGTGGCTGTAGAACGCGGCATCCTCCGCGGCGAGCACGGCGTGCCGCGCCGGTCGCGACACCTGCCGCAAGGGAACCCAGGATTGCGTCACCCTCCATGTCCGTCCGGCCTTCCGGGCCTGCTTCTCGCGCACCGCCATCCAATGCGTTCTTTTCGGGTTCGTCGAATTGAAACCGGACAGGCTCGGCGCGCGCCTGAACGTATCGGCTGCCAGCGCGAGAACGACGAGCGCAACAGCCAAGCCGAGGCGAACCCAAAAACGCCGCATCATTCGTGAAAGGTCACGCAAGCTGTGATATGAAGGGCCGCGGTGAAAAACAATCGATCGACCATCCTGCTCATGCTCTTCCTGGGAGCCGTGAGTGTCGCATGGTTGGGCGTACGCTTCGCGGGCATACACCTCCCCACGCCGTGGAACGCCCTCTTTCCCGGAGCCGCCATTGTTTGCGCGGCGTTCATGCTTTCGTGGTGCACCGAACTGGCCGAGCTGGACCTGCCCCGATCGGTGGCAGTGATCCTCCTCGCCCTGGTGGCCGTTCTTCCGGAATATGCGGTGGACATTTATTTTGCGTGGCAGGCGGGAAAGAACCCGCAATACGTGCCCTACACTCTAGCGAACATGAGCGGCGGGAATCAACTCCTGATCGGGCTCGGGTGGACGTCTGTCGTGATCTTCTTCTGCCTCAAGACCCGGCGCCGCGCCGTCAGGGTCGAGCCCGGCTATCGGCTGGAGATGTTCTTTCTCCTTGCCGCCACGGTCTACTCGTTCATCCTCCCCCTCAAACGCACACTCTCCCTGTGGGACTCCGCGGTGTTCATCGCGATGTTCGCGGCCTACGTCCGCCTCGCCATGAAGGCGGAGCACGAGGAGCCCGATCTTATCGGTCCAGCCGCCATGCTCGCCCAGCTCCCGCGCGGATTGCGGAGACTCTTTACGTACGGTGGATTCGTGTTTGCCGCCCTCGTCATCCTCTTTTCCGCCGAGCCGTTTGCAGAGGGACTTCTGGAGATGGGCCGCCATGCGGGCATCGATGAATTCATCCTCGTTCAATGGCTGGCTCCCTTGGCCAGCGAGAGTCCGGAGTTCATCGTCGCGATCCTCTTCGCGGCGCGCGGCAAGCCTCAGCTCGGCCTCGGCGCCCTCATCTCCTCCAAGATCAATCAGTGGACGCTCCTCGTCGGCATGCTCCCCATCGCGTACAGCGCCTCGATCGGCGCCCCCTCGGCCCTCCACCTCGACGACCGGCAGATCGCCGAGCTGACCGTCACCTCCGCCCAATCCTTCTTCGCGATGACGATCCTCGCCGATCTCTCGTTCGGGTTATGGGAGGCCGTCCTCGTTGCGGTCATTTTCCTCAGCCACCTCCCCTTCACCAGCGAGACCGGCCGATACATCTACGCGGGCGCGTACTTGCTCTTCAGCATGAACATGATCATCGCGAAATCGGAAAACCGGGCGGGGATCCGGGCGATGTGGAGCCACGCGCGTGAAACGTGGAGGTTGAAGTAGAATAGCGGGCCGTCCAACGCCGGGACCACATGGGGTTTTCCAAGAACGCCCTGTGCGTAGGGGAGCATCTTTAGATGCTCCCTTTTGCCGGGAGGGTCTGAAGACCCTCCCCTACTGGAACTACTGGAAGGGAACCGGGGGGCGGGCGATCGTCGCGACCTTCGGGGCGTCCTCGAGTCTCGCGAGATAAACTTCCTTTTGCCGGTCGAACTCCCTGCGATACTTCTGGGCGACGGGGATTCCGGGCGGAAACTTGACGCGCTGCGGATTCACGTATCGCCCGGCAATTTTCAGCATGTAATGCAGATGGGGCCCGGTGGTGAGGCCGCTCGATCCGACGTAACCGATAACCTGCTGCTGTCTCACGCGCGCTCCCACTCGGATGCCCCGCGCCATCCGGGAAAGATGGCTGTACGATGTCACATATTGATTGGCGTGACGGACGATCACCGTCCGCCCGGCGGGGCCCTTCCACCCGGAGTAGATCACCTGGCCGTCGGCCACGCTCCACACGGGCGTGCCCGGCCTCGCGCCGTAGTCGATGGCATAGTGGGGCCGGCCGCGGCGCAGTACCGGATGGAACCGCCAACTCGTAAATCCGGACGTGATGTAGTCGTACCGGAGCGGGGATCGAAGGAACGCCTTCCTCATGGAGCGACCTTCGGGCGAGTAATAACCCTCGATGCCCTCCGGTGACTGGTAGTAGACGGCCGTGTGGGTGCCGAAACTGCTCTCATACTTGCCGCTCAGAATCTTGCCGTAGCCGAAGAACCGGCCGTCTTTGTATTTCTTCTCGACGAGCACGGAGAATCGGTCTCCCTTTCTCGTGCCCGTGCTGAAGTCGAAGTCCCACGCGAAAACATTCACGAAGAGGCTTGCCAACTGCGCGCTTTCGCCCATGGCCAGGATCGTCTGGTAAACCGTTTGGTCCACCTCTCCATAGATGAGAGATTCCACGGATTCCAACCGGAACTCCCGCTTGCCCGAAACCAACCCGTCCTCATGCCGTTCGACATAGAAGACATTCAATGGATCCGCGAGATAATCGAACGCGATGAGACTCTTGTCCTGCGTCTGCACCAGCCGGAATTCATCGCCGGCTTTTACGCGGCGCACGTCGTAGCTCTTGTTGATCTCACCGACGACATTGTTCGCTTCCTGCCGGGGAAGACCCTTGTCCACCAGCGCCTGGAAAAGTGTGGAGCCGGGCTTGACTCGACCGGTTACCGTGGCTGTGGGAATTCCCGCCACATCGATTCTCGTAGACAGCCCTTTGGTGGCCGGACTCATGACCGCGCGGGTTTCCGACTTCTTCTGCGTGAAAAGATAGGAAAGAGTGACGGCAAGAAAGACGATGAAAAGCTTCAGAACGGTGCTTGTGCGGACTTGCCCGAATTTGGCAGTCTTTTTCTCAGGAAACCCAGCCGGATTCTCCGTCACCATGATATTGTGACTTGCGAGGTATTTACCTGTCAAGTAAAAAATGCCTTTTTGGCCACATGGGATGTCCACTCCTCGCGGCTACTTGTGGCGCACCCGTTTCCGGCACGAATGCAAGCGAAGGAGGGAAAGAGCGATGCCCAAGGGGCTCTTACGAATTGGATTCGCGTACGAACTTACCGCAGTGGTGAAGGGATTAGGTCTCAGCGATTGCCTCGATCGGGCAGACCGTCTACGTTGAGTGTGTCACGTTGCTAGATGGCCGGGGGCTTTAGCCCGCGCACTGGACGCAGCCTAAAGGCTGCGGCTACCCAGAACCATCTCCACGAACCCCTCTCCCCTCCGCCTGACGATCGCTCCAACTGCCCTCTCAGGCAGCCAGGGATTCGCTTTCGCCGTTGCTTTCTTCTCGAACGGTTTTGCGAGACCGAAAACGCTGCACGAACCACTTGGGAAGGATCCGCCTTTTCCGGCTTGAATCCCACCAGAAATACCCAACCAACAGAGTGGTGTAGGCAAACATGGCGCTGAACATCAGACCCATGTTATCCCATGACCACATGTGAGCCCCCTTTCTTATCTAGGATGTCCATGCGGACATATTTGCATATCACGCGTGATCTGTCAAGCGACGTATATCACAATTCACAGGTGCGACTGATCAGGGTGTTTTGGGGGTCAGGAAAGTCCGGGATATGTGATCATGTGGTCATGGAATCAGGGGGTCATCTGGAGGAGACGACCCATCGAGGTTCATCGCTCCCTATGGATCGCCCGGTCAAGTACTCCCCTCATGAATGACGGCGAATTTGACCAATGCGCCAAACCAGCCGAAAATGCGGTCGTGTCTTCGAATATCGCGCTTCCCATGAACGCCATGATCAAGGCTACATTCCTCGCCGCGGTTCTACTCATCGCGGGTTCGAATCGCGAAGCGGGAGCCGCTCCCACCATGGACGAACTCGTCCAGCAGTTCGAGGCCCAGATCGATGCCTGGGACGTCGCGGCCGCATCGTCCACCCTCAAGACTCTGGATGCTTCCGCGACGCCGGAACATCAGGCCTCACTCCGAAGTCTAAGGTCCATCCTCGCGTTCTATTCCGGCGACTACCGGCAGGCTCGTTCCCTTCTCGATCAGGCGCGCGACCCGGAGCAGATCAAGGACGGAGGATTCTCCCTCGCCGAGGTCATCCGCAAGACGGAGGAGGCCTTTCGAGAATCGCCCCAGACCCGATTCGGACACTTTGAGGCACGATACAAACCGGGGGTGGACGTCGTTCTCGTGGGCGATCTTTTCGCCGAGTTGGAAGACGCCTATCGCTTCTTTGAAAAACTTCTCGGCTTCAGTCCCGACGCGCCGATCCGAGTCGAGGTGTTCTCGGACTACGACGCCTTCCGCCACGCCACCACGCTGACCGAAAAGGATCTCGAAGTCTCGGGAGCGGTTGGCGTATGCAAATTCAACAAGCTCATGGTGCTGAGTCCCCGGCTGCTCCTCCGTGGCTACCGATACCTCAACACCGCCGTGCACGAGTACGTGCATTTCCTCGTCTATCACCTCACCCGCAACAATGCGCCCGTCTGGCTGCACGAAGGCATCGCCTCGTATCTCGAAGACCTGTTCGATCGCGAGCGTGGATCGAAGAATCCGGGCGCCATCGGGCCGGATGCGTTCCGCTCGCGATTGCAACCTTCGAGCGAAACCCTGCTCGCCACCGCCGTCCAGAACAACACGCTGATCCCGTATTCCCGGATGCACCCCTCCCTCGTGAAATTGGATACGCGGGAGGAAGTGGCCCTCGCGTTCGCCCAAGTTCAGGTGGCCGTGGAATTTTTGATGACGCGCACCGAGGGCAAGGGGCTGGGTCGCCTCCTCAAGGCATTGGGCGAGGGAAAGGAACTCTCCGCAGCACTTCAGCAGGTGGTGGGCCTCGATCTAACTTCCTTTGAGCTGGCCGTGAAGGAATCGCTCTTGCAGCGTGGACTCAAGGCGATCCCCGGGATGGAAGCGCCCAGTCTCACACTCAAGAGGGACGGATCGACGGGGACGGACGAGGATCTCGAATGGCGGGAGGTGGAGCACAAGCAGGCACGGGAGTTCACCCGTTTGGGCGATCTGCTCAAGAGCCGGAGCCAGTTCCCCGCTGCCGTGATCGAATATCAAAAGGCGCGCGAAAAGGAATCCTACTCGGCCATCATTCTGAACAAGCTGGGGCAATCCCAGCTTCTCGCCGGTCAGCCGGGGGACGCCATTCGGACGCTGGAGGAATGCCGCGAGTTGTATCCCGACTTCTCGACGACCTACTACGCACTGGGCGAAGCCCATCTGGCCGGGAACGACATCGAGAAGGCGGTGACGAGCTACGTCGAAGTCACCCGGATCAACCCGTTCCATACGGTGGCGTGGCAGCGGTTGGCGGATCTGTTCGCCAAGACGGGCCGGAAGGACGAGGCACAACGCGCATCTGAGAAGCTTCGTATCTTATCCGCTGCGGATCGCGCGCCCGCCGCGGATCGTGGTTCCTCGAGGCCGGCCAAGCGTTGAGAAGACCGGGCAAATGTGATAGGTGAGCCGCATGTCCCAGTCCGCCATGCCCGCTGAAGGTTCAGTCCGCCCGGAGGCGTCGAGTCCATCGGCCGCCGATTCCGAGGAATTGGTAGGCCGGCTCCGGCAGAAGAAAGACCGAATTCTGGCGGAGGTGGAAAAAGTCATTCTCGGCCAGCGGGAAGTGATGGATCTCCTGCTCACGGCGGTTTTCTCACGCGGTCATTCCTTGTTCGTCGGCGTGCCCGGTCTGGCGAAAACGCTCATGGTCAATACGCTCGCCCAAGTCATGGATCTCCGGTTTCAGCGCATTCAATTCACGCCGGACCTCATGCCCTCCGACATCACCGGCACGGAGGTCCTGGAGGAGGACGTGACGGTGGGAAAACGGGTATTCCGCTTCATCCGCGGCCCCATCTTCACGAACATTCTGCTCGCGGACGAGATCAACCGCACCCCCCCCAAAACCCAGGCCGCGCTCCTTCAAGCCATGCAGGAGTTCAAAGTCACGGCCGGTGGAGAAACGTATCCCATCGAACAGCCGTTCCTGGTGTTCGCCACCCAGAATCCCATCGAGCAGGAAGGCACGTACCCTCTGCCTGAAGCCCAGCTCGACCGCTTCATGCTCCACATCGACGTGCTCTATCCCTCCACGGAAACCGAGATGGAAATCGTGAAAGCCACAACCGGTCAGAGTGCGCCGGAGCTGCAGAAAGTGATCAGCCTGCCCGAAGTCCTGGATCTCCAGAACCTGGTCCGGCGGGTGCCGGTGCCGGATCACACGGTGGAATATGCCGTGCGGCTGGTGGCTCACACACGGCCGGACGGCAAGATCAACCGGGGGAATGGGAAGCACGAGATGCGGTCTCTCAGCTATGTGAACGAATGGGTCAGTTGGGGCGCCAGTCCCCGCGCCAGTCAGTACCTCATCGTGGGCGCCAAGGCACGGGCACTCCTCGATGGCCGCCCGTATGCGGCGATCGAGGACGTGCGAGCACTCGCCATGCCGGTGCTCAAGCACCGCATCATTTTGAACTTCAAGGCGGAAGCCGAAGGGGTTCGAAGCGAGACGCTCATCCAGAGAATTCTGGATGAGGTGAAGAGCTAGGCCGTTGTCAGCTTTCAGTAGGGGAGCAGCCTTGGCTGCTCCCGATGAGGGAGGACCTGAAGGTCCTCCTCTACGAAGCTGAACACTTTCCTACTGATGGTTGAATGCTTGCCTAATTGCTGAAGACGATCTTTTCCGTGAGGGTGTTTTCTTTCCGGTCCTTGACCTTGATGACCAGCGTGTGTTCGCCCTGACCGGGCACGGGAAGCGTTACGTCGAACTTCTCCGCGTTCGAGTCCGCGATTCGATCGACCGGATAGACCAGCTCCCACTCCTGCGAATCCAGCGCCACCTCGGCGGCATCCACGGCCGTGGTCCGGTCCACCGTTTCGAATTCGATGCGCACGCCATTGGCGCCCACGGCGTGCTTGAGCGACCGGATTTCCGGGGGCGTGTTATCGATTTCGATCGGAGACGACACCACTTCTCCGGTGAGGGCCTGATCCCGCGGATTGCTCGCGCGGTCGCCGGCTATGATCTTCACGAAGTACACGCCGTCCGGGACAACGGAAATGTCCCACCGGTAGGTGGGGCGGGTCCAATCTTTCTGGATTTCCTTCCAGGCTGATTCCTCCTGACCCCGCATCAGGAGATCGTAGGTCAGGTTATCGCCGTCCGGATCCGAGGCCTTCCAGGAAAGATCGAGAAAACTGATTTTGGCCGCTTCCGGTTGGGGCGGCATGCCCGGCTGGAGCCCCGGCGTAAATCCCTGGGCGGGGGACCCACCGGCGCCCGGCGAGGCCGCCCCCCCCCCGATTTGAGCCCGCACGGATCTCGTCGGCTGGACTTCCTTCACGGAGAGGCCCTGAATTTGCGGAGCGGCGTTTTTGGTCAGGTAATTGGCGCGAACTTGCAGGAGGGAGACCGGCTCCTTCGATTTCTCGAATTCGACTTTCCATTGGAAGAATCGGGCGGGAGCCAGCGACGTCTGGCCGTTCTTCAACAAGGTCCAATCGGACCAATCCTCCCCCGGGCGCTCCGTGTTTCCCCCGCGAACCGAAAATCTCAGTCCCTTTTCCACCCGATGGGGACGGCTGCGCCATTCGACCTTGCCCCAATACGATACGCGTTGCGCATCGAAGGCCTCCGAAAAGTACGCCCCCTTGGACGCGGGCTCACCCCCGACTCGGTACACGGCTGAACCATGACTGGTAATCACGGACCAGCCTTGGGAATCGAGAGGGAGGATGGCCACGACTTCCTCCTCCTGCCCTTGGAAGATCAAACTCTTGGAGAATTCGGGACCCGACATGCCGAGGAGCCTCGCCTTCCCTCCCCCAAGGCCCAGGACGACCTCGGAACCGGCGGCGGAGAGCGCAAAGGGCAGGTCGTCGCCATCCCAGATCGGAAACACGAAACCATCGGGGTCGATCCGGACCACTTGGTGTTTTTTGGGCGTGCTTTTCGATCCCGCGTTCCATCGGCGGGTCTCGGTGGGACTCGGTTCACCCAGGATGTCCTCCGCATCGGACGCATTCGTCGCCGACCCGGACGAAACTGATTTCGAACCTCCGGCGGCACCCGACCGGAGGCCTACCAGCGCCGCATAGAGTGAGCCTTTGGAGTCCTGGGCCAGGGCGCGAACTTCTTCGCGATCCGAATCGAGGATAACGGAACGCTTTCCCTTGGCCGGAACACGGTAGATCCGACCCGGCCCGGAGCAGCCGACGATCAGGGATCCGTCGGCCTGCGGGACGAGCGTGGAGACGTGGTCCTCCTTCCCCTCGAACACGAGCTGGGAATCCCCCTTGGAGGTCACCCGGTAGAGCTTCGCCGGCGAGCCCGTGCCGATCCACACACCTCCATCGGGGGCGGGTCGCATCGCCCACACATACGATTCCGCAGGATCAAAGACGACTGTGCCCTCCGCCTTCTCCCCTTTTCCGAGCGGAACGCGATACACCTTTCCATCCGGGCTCGATCCCGCCCAAAGCTCCCCTGACGTCAACGCCACCGCATAGACGAAGGGATCGGGCGCCTTGAAAATCAACGAGGAGGAGCCGTCCGCACCAACCCTCCAAACCTCACCTTGATCGCCTCCCGAAAGGTAGACCGTCTGAGATTTCGGATCGGCCGCGGCGGCCCACACCTGAGGCATTTTCAATTCGGCGATCCGGCGCACGTCCCGCCCAAGGCGAAGTTCACCGTCTTCCGTGATCTCGACCGATTCGACCTCGCCGCCCAGGAAGTCCTGGAAACTTTCGAGGACCCATTTTTGCGGCTCCGCGGCGAAGGCCGACCGACCCAGAAAGACAAACAAAACGGAAAATACCGAAAGCTTGTTCAAACCGTCACCTCATTTCAGGGAGGACTGCACGTGAAGGAGGAGCTCTTTCTCACCGCGAACGTAGAAGGCCGTTTTCACCGACTCTTGCTTGATCACGGATCCGGTCACGATGGGCGCCTCGGTCCGATCGCGATCGGATTGAAGGAGTTCATATACCGAGGGTGGAAGATTCTCCAGGCGGCGTCCGCCGGTGCGCACCCCGGAGGAAGCCCGCTCGAGGCGAACGTAGATCTGGCGGGCATCGTAGGTCTTTCTGAGCTGGATTAGAATGGACGGGAGGGTGGATCCGGCCTCGCCGATCCCGGTCCAATCGGAGCGTTCGGCGGCCAGGGCATCGGTCACCCGAAGCGTGTAGTCGCCCGGTTCGATGTCGGCGGGCAGGGTGAACGGATGGGTCAATTCGCTTCGCCCCTTCCTTCCCGCGCGAAGGACGATTTCCAGTGGAAGCTTTTCCCCCGCTCGCACGTCAGAACGAGGCATGCGGATTCGGTCCAGCACGGCCGACTGATCCCCCTTGTTCGCCTGCACGTTCAGCTCGATTCCCTGCACGCGGAGGGGCTTGTAGGGGTTGCGGAGAAGCCAGCCGATGGTTTGGGAGACATCGCCGACGACATCGGTAAGCGCGAAGTCGCCCGACCGGAAGATTTCCACCGGCACCGCTTCTTCCCCCTCGATCCGAATCGCGCCGCGGGCGTCGATCGTGACGGGGCTCGACATCCCGGTGCTGAGCATGATGAGGTTCCCCACCGTCATCTGCAATAGCGCCGGGGTCAGCACGATGTGCTCCACGACGTCGAAATGGTAGGTCTGGCCGCCGTTGACGGTGACCCGCACTTTCACCGTCGGCGCGGATCGCCGCAGGAGGCCGACGATGCCGGTCGACTGGTCCCGCGTCCACGCCCCGACCGTTTCACCGTCGGACGTAATCTTGTACGAAAGGGCCTGGCCGGGCACGACGGTGAGCACCCGCGAGGGGGCCAAGGGAAAATTGACGTCGCCACCCCACATGAACGGATGGCCGAAGGCGAGAATTCGATCTTTGTCGATGAAGGTCAGCGTACCCGACGCGCTCATGCTGATGTCGCCGGAGACGAGCCGGGCCGAGATGGAGGAACCGGGTTCAAGATTCCCCCCCCCCGCGCCGTCCGACCCGGATCCGGCGAGCACCGGGTAGAAGCCGAGCCTCTCGAAATCACCACGGAACAACCGGAGAATTTCGGGGTGAAAGCCGCTCATCGCCAAGGGCGTTTCGATGGGAATCACGCCTCCCGGATCAAAGACCCCTTTTCCCGTGGCCGTCGCCGCGGGTGCGTTCCGCTCCTGGATTTCCTGGGGAGGCAGCGGCCGAATTAGCCCGGGAGTCGCAGTGGGCTCGGCGGCGCCCGGCTCGGCCATACCTTCAAACAGGTCCAGCATGTCCTGGATCGGTGTGATGCCGGCGATGGGCCTCCGGGGAAACGCCCCGAACCGATACGCGAGCGCGCCGACGAGCTTGCCCTCGATGTAGACCGGACTGCCGCTCATGCCGGCGATGACCCCCGCTTCATCCACCGCCTTGCCGCTCACCTCGGCCAGAATCAAACTGCGTTTGGGAGCGTAGTTTCGAAGAACATCGATCACTTCGACTTGGAATTCCTCGATGGCGGTGCCTTTGAAAACGGTTTTGCCCACCCCCTTCATGCCGGGTTTGACTTGGTCGAGCGGAAAAATGGGCTCGGCGGTGCCAGCCCAAGCGGAAAGCCATGAGCCATGAGCCAGGAAGACACAGAGACACGCGATCCACTTGTACCTCATCGCTTTTTCCTCATCGCTACCAAGAGCCTCTGACAGAATGCCGATTCGTAGGGGAGCATCTTCAGATGCTCCCTCTTGTCGGGAGGGTCTGAAGACCCTCCCCTACGCATTCTGTTAGACATGTAGAATCCGCCCTTCGATGGCTTACGATGTGATCGTTGTTGGGGCCGGGCACGCCGGGTGCGAAGCCGCGCTTGCGGCGGCGCGAATGGACTGCTCCACGCTGCTGGTAACGCTCTCGCGGGAGGCCATCGCCCGGATGAGCTGCAACCCGTCCATCGGCGGAATCGGAAAAGGCCACCTCGTGAAGGAAATCGACGCGTTGGGCGGCGAGATGGGCCGGAACACGGACAAGGCCGGGATTCAGTTCCGGCGGCTCAACATGAGCAAAGGCCCCGCCGTTCGCGGCACCCGCGCGCAGTGCGACCGCGGTCTCTATCACCTCTTCATGCGCCGGACGATCGAATCCCAGCCCGGGCTGACCGTGGTCGAGACTTCCGCCGAAGGTTTCCTCTTGCGAGCCACGAGCCACGAGCCACGGGCCACGATATGCGGAATCCGCTGCTCCAACGGCGCCGAGTACGAGGCAAAAGCCGTCGTCGTCACGACCGGTACTTTCCTTTCGGGACTCATTCACGTCGGCATGAAAAACTGGTCGGCGGGGCGATGGAACGAGCCCCCTTCAATGGGTCTCTCGGCCGCTCTCGCACGGGCGGGCTATCGCCTCGGCCGATTCAAGACGGGCACCCCCCCGAGGATCGACGCCCGGACGATCGATTTTTCCCGGCTGGAGGTTCAGGCGGGTGACGAACCACCGCCGCCGTTTTCACTCGCCACCGAGCGCATTGAGCAGCCTCAAGTGCCGTGCTGGATCACCTCCACTCACGGCGGCACGCACGACATCATCCGGCGCAATCTGGACGTGTCGCCGTTGTATCGCGGCATCATCCAGGGGCTCGGCCCCCGATACTGCCCCTCCATCGAAGACAAAATCCACAAGTTTCCCGATCGGACCCGTCACCAGATCTTTCTCGAGCCCGAGGGCTACGACACATTCTTCCCCGCCGAATCCCAATCCGGAATTTCAAATCTGAAATCCGAAATTCCCGGTTCGTCTTCATCTCAAATCTCAAATCTCAAATCTGAAATCCCCTTGATCTATCCGAACGGCATATCCACGAGTTTGCCGGAAGAGGTGCAGCGGGAGTTCGTCCACACGATCCCCGGACTCGAAGAGGCGAGACTGGCCCGTCCCGGCTACGCCATCGAATACGACTACGTCGATCCCACCCAGCTCTGGCCGACACTCCAGGGCAAACTCACGGAAGGGCTGTTCCTGGCGGGCCAGATCAACGGCACCACGGGATATGAAGAGGCGGGAGCGCTCGGCCTCGTCGCCGGCATCAATGCCGCGCTCAAGGCGCAGGCGCTCCAATCGTGGGTACCTCGTCGGGACCAGTCGTACATCGGCGTGCTCGTGGACGATCTCGTCACCAAGGGAACGAACGAACCTTATAGGATGTTCACCTCCCGCGCCGAGAACCGTCTGGCCCTCAGAGAATCCAACGCCGACCTCCGTCTCCGCGAAACCGGCCATCGGCTCGGACTCGTTTCGAACGAGGAATTCGCCGGCTATCAGGAGAAGGTCCGGGGAATCGAATTCGGCCTGGCCGCCTTGCGCGAAACGCGGGTTACACCGTCGGCCGATGTCAACAACCGCCTTCGCTCCCAAGGGTGGCCGCCCATCGACAAAGTGACCACACTCGAAGAACTCCTCCGCCGCCCCGAAGTGACTCTGGATCGGCTGTTGGCCTTCTTCTCTGAGTTTTCTCCCGCCTCCCACCTCTCACCTCCCGCCTCCCACCTTGAAATCGAACTCCGGACGAAATACGACGGCTACCTTCGCCGTGAATCCCAGCTTAATGAACAGGCCCGCGCGTGGGAATCCCATCCCATCCCCGAGGCATTCGGCTTCCGCGGACTGAATGGGCTTTCGCGCGAAATGGTCGAAAAACTCGACCGGGTCCGGCCCCGCACGCTCGCCCAGGCCTCGCGCATACCGGGTGTCACCCCCGCCGCGGTTGCGGTCCTCATGGTCCACCTCAAACGTTTCCCTATCGAGGCCAAGCCTCTATAGCGTGATTCTTCTACTATAGAGGTTTAACCTCGATAGTATGAGATTCGAGGACAAGTCGATCCTGGTTTTCGGACCCCTCATGTTCGTATCCGACCGTTACGGCGATGCGTCCGATTCCCTGACCGAGCCGAAAGGGCTTTTCTGGTACGACACGAGATGTGTTCGCTCGCTGGACCTGCGCATCAACGGAGAAGTCCCCAATCTGCTGACCACCGATGAGGACGCGGTCGACCGCCGCCGCTTCGGCCTCACGTTGACCGATGTTGAAACCGCGGGGCTCTTCCAGCATCCACGGCATTTCGTCTTCATCACGAGAACGCAACTTCTCGATCCTCACGGTTTCATCGATGCGCTGGACATCCGAAGTTTCACGCCGCGGAGATACCCGCTCGACATCACGTTCCGCTGGGGATTGGACTTCGCGGACGTTTCCGAGATCCGTCACCCCGGTCTGAAACCGGTGATCCACCGTGCCATCGTCGCGAGGCGGAGCGCGCGGTCGATGGAGTTTGTTTACCGGGGTCGGGACCGCCGCCGCTACTCCTGTCTCATTCAGTCGAGCCTTTCGGCCGGGCGCCTCTCGCCGGAAGGGTTTCGCGTTCGCATCACTCTTCCTCCCCGGGCTTCTCTTCAGTTCTCCATCGGCATCATTCCCGAGGTGCAACCCTGGGCGGCCGCTTCTCCGAGCACCCGCCGCTCCAAGCCTGCCACCCGTCCGGCCCGTTTGAGTCTCACCCCCTTGATACGCCGCCAGGAACGCTCCAGAACGCGCTGGCTCGCCGCGGGAGCCGCCATCCTCTCTGACGATCCCGCATTCGACCGCCGCATCCGCCACGCCTGGGACGACCTTCGATGTTTGGAACTTCCCATCGGACGCCACTCCGTTCCTTCCGCCGGAGTCCCGTTCTTTCACGCCCCGTTCGGGCGCGACATGATCATCACGGCGTTCTCCCTCCTGCCCTTTCGGCCGCAGGTCGCCGAGCAAACGCTTCGATTCCTTGCCCGGTGGCAGGGCCGTGTCCGAAACGTCTATCGGGAAGAAGAACCCGGAAAAATCCTCCACGAACTTCGTGTGGGGGAACGCGCGCGCACCGGTCGCGTGCCCCATTCCCCCTATTACGGCAGCAGCGACGTTACCCTCCTGTTCGCCACTCTGCTACACGAGTACTTTCTGTGGAGCGGCGACGTGGGATTCGTTCGTGAAATGGCGCCTTCCCTTTCGGCTGCGCTGCGGTGGGCCGAAGCCTACGGGGACGCGGATGGCGACAGTTGGATCGAATATGACGCCGTTCCGGGACGCGGTCTCATTCACAAGGGCTGGAAGGATAGCCGGGACAGCCTGATGGATGACCGGGGCAACCCGCCCCACCCGCCCCTCCGCCTGGTGGAAATTCAGGGCTATTGGGCGGACGCCCTCGAACGATCATCGCAAGTTTTCGAGGCGATCAAGGATCACCCGCAAGCCGCCCTCTGCTCACAACGAGCGCGCGTGCTCAAGTCCAGAATCGAAAAACAGTTCTGGGTCCCCTCGCGACGCAGCTTTGCCCTCGCGCTCGACGGACACCGCCGCCCGATCCGGTCCGTCACCTCCAACGCGGGCCACCTGCTCTTCTCCGGCGCCGTGACCGCCGCCGTCGCCCGCCGGATTCGGAACCGTCTGTTCGCAAACGACATGCACTCAGGATGGGGGATTCGAACGCTTTCCTCGCTCGATCCGGCCTATCACCCCCTGCACTATCATCGAGGCACGGTCTGGCCGCATGACAATGCCGTCATCGCCTTCGGTTTGGCCCGGTACGGAATGACCTCCGATGCCGCCTCGCTCCTTCACTCACTCGGAGGGGCATTCGCACGCCTCCCCAGCCGCCGCTGGCCGGAACTCTTCGCCGGTTTCAGCAGGGCCGAACATCCTGCGCCGGTTCCCTATCCTTTGGCCTGTGCCCCGCAGGCGTGGTCCGCCGCCGCCCTGTTTCTCCTGCTCCGCTCTTCGCTCGGCCTCTTCGCAAACGCCCCCGCCGGAAGGGTCGAACTCCGGAACCCCGTTCTCCCGGCGGGCGTCCGTCGGCTGGAAATCAAGAACCTCCGCGTGGGCCGCACGGTCGGAGATCTCCTGCTGGCGCCCGATGATTCGAGATGGACGCTTCGCTCAGGCCCGCGCGTGATCCTTCGCTCGCACTGACCGACCTGCGGCAACCATCCCTTCCAAGAACCGAAGGACGCGGTCGGGATTGGCCAGCCGGTACCGCGCGGCGGTGGCTCTCGGCCTGCCCACTCGGATGGTAATTCCTTCGCGCCGGAGGGCCTTGAACGCCGGCTCGTCACTCCGGTCGTCCCCGATGTAGACCACCAGCGGATTTCGCTCCAGTCCATTCCGGCCCAGCAGGGCCTCGGAAACCGCCCACCCCTTGTCGATACCCCGCGCGCCAATCTCCAGCCCGTAGGCGTTCTCGGTCAGGTGGAGCGAACGGGCCTGATCCACGATCTTCATCCGCCGCCGGGCCATATCGAGCACTTCCCGCCGACGGCCGGCCGGCAGCGTCCGCGCCTGGATCCCCACGCACCCCCATTTGTCTTCGAGGATGAGCTCCGGATGACGCCGGAGGTCTTTCCGAAGCAGCGCGTGAAGGTGGGCGATCGCGGGACGCAACGATCGAATCCTCGGGTGCCAGGCGGGTTTTCGGCCGGGGCGTTTGATCTGCGCCCCGTAGGCGCCGAAGTAGGTCAGCCCGCGGATGGGCAGCATCTTGGAGAGTTGGCTCGCGCTTCGTCCGCTGACCATCACCAATCGGATCCCCGGCGTTTCCACCAGGGCGCGAAGAAGGCAAACAAGCCTTTCCGACGGCCTGGCCTTCGCAGGCCGATCCTGAAGTTCCACCAGCGTCCCGTCATAATCCAGAAGGAGAATGAGCCCGCCGCTGAAGTCTCTCGCCCGCCGCACCAGCGCGGCCACCCGTTTCAGGTGCGCCATGAATCAGGAGATAGAGGAAAGGCAGGACTCCGCCCAGTGCTTCAAATCCTGCTCCAGCACGTGCTCCCGGAGTTTCCTCATCCGTTTGCGCTGCTCGCGCAGGGGCAGGGCCAGGGCCCAGGCGAGGCCACGGGCCACCTCCTGCGGATTGTACGGATTCACGATGATGGCATCCGACATCGCCTCGGCGGCGCCCGCGAATTCGCTCAGGATCAGCACACCCCGTTCATCCGGGTGGCACGCCACGTACTCCTTGGCCACGAGGTTCATGCCGTCCCTCAACGGAGTGACGAGGGCAACGTCCGCCGCGCCGTAGTAGGCCACAAGAGAGGGCAGCGCCATCATTCGATAGAAATAATGGATCGGCACCCAGCCGCCGCGCGAAAAGCGCCCGTTGATCCGGCCGATCGAACGATCGATCTCCTCCTTCATTTTCCGGTACTCCTCGACTCGGGTCCGGCTCGGCACCATGATCTGGAGGAACACGAACTTCTCATGATAGGCCGGATATTGTTCCAGGAACAATTCGACCGCTTCAAGCCGCTCCAACACGCCTTTCGTGTAGTCCAATCGATCCACCGCCAGGGCCAGATGGCGCGCACGGAAGTAACGCCTCAAATCGCGCACGTTCTGTTTCACCTCTTTCGACGCAGCCAGCCGCTGAAGCTCACCCACATCCACGCCCATCGGGAAAGACCTGACGCGCACGCGGTGATTCGCCATCCTTACGATCCCCTTCTTGCGAAGGACCTTCAGTTCCAGAACTTTGTTGACACACTGGAGGAAATTGCGGGCGTAGCCGTCGGTGTGGAACCCGATGACGTTGCTTTCGAGCAGCCCGGCCAGGAGCTCCTTGCGCCAGGGAAAAACGGTGAAGACTTCCCGCGCCGGAAAAGGGACGTGCCAGAAGAAAAGGATCTTCGCGCGCTTCCTCCGCTCGCGGATCAGCCGGGGTACGAGCGCAAGCTGGTAATCGTGAACCCAGACGAGATCCCCGGGCCGAACCTCGTCCGATACCGCCCGGGCGATCTTCTGGTTCACTTTCACAAACGTTTCCCACTCGTCCGCGCTGAAGCGGCAGCGCCCGACGAAATAGTGCGCGAGGGGCCACAAACCATTGTTCGACAGCCCCGAGTAGAAATCGCTAACTTCTCGTTCCGTGAGATGAACGAGCTTGAGTGAATAGCGGGGCTTGTCGATGGGAACTTCCACACGACGGATTCTGCGGCGTTCACTCCCCGTGTCGCCCCAAGCCACCCACAGTCCGCCTCTCGCCTGCATCACCGGATCCAGCCCGGCGACCAGCCCACCGACAGCTCTTTCTGCTTTCAGCTCGGTCGGGGTCCCTCGGATGCTGTACGGCGCCCGGCTCGAGACAACGATGACTCTAGAATTCTCCGGGGACGCCCGCATTCCTCTCCCAACGGCCGCGGCATTTCAAGCACAGGATCGACCCGGCGCCGTGCCATGGACAAAGTTTCTCCTCGAGGCTCATGGCCTCCCTACCGGATGCCCCACGTCCGCGGGCACCGACGGACTCTTCTGAACCGCAATCACCTGGCTAGGATACACGCTCCGGTGGCCGGAGACCACAAAGCTGACGACCGAGGCGAGGGCGGCGAACGGGGCGACACGTGGCCCGAACATTTCGACGGCCAGAACGGAAGCCGCGATGGGAGTGTTGGCGCAGCCGGCCAGAACGGCGCAGAATCCCATGGCGGCATATACAGCCGCATCGCCGGAAGCCGTCATCGCGTCGAACAGATGTCCCGCGGAGGCTCCGACGAAGAATATCGGCGTAATCACTCCGCCGCTGCCGCCGCCGGCCAGCGTAATCGCCGTGGACAGACTCTTCCAGAAAAAGGCCGTGGCGGGGACCGTTTGGCCTTCCAGCATGCTTTGCAGCGTTTGCAAGCCCAGGCCCAGGTACGCGGGCGACACCAGCCAACCCACCAGAACGAGCAAGACCCCTCCGAAACAGGCCCGAACCGGCCACCCACCCGGGAGTTGACGAAACCCTCGATGAACCATTCTCACCATTTCGATCAGGAAGACGGAAATGAGTCCGCAGAACAGACCGAAAATGACCGTTTTGAGGAGCATCCCCTCCGTCATGGGCCTGAGAGCGGCGATCTCATGGTGGAAGTACGCTGCGCCGAGCAGGCGGGTCACGTAGTAACCGGTGAGGCCGGACACAAACGCGGGGAACAGGGTGTCATAGACGATCTGCCCCAGGAACAATACCTCGACGCCAAAGAGGGCTCCCGCGATCGGGGTGCCGAAAACCGAAGCAAAGCCGGCGCTGATTCCGCAAATCACGATCTTTCGCCGGTCCACATCCTTGGCGCGCAGAAGAGACGAGATTGCAGAAGCCAATCCCGCCCCAATCTGCGCGCACGGGCCTTCCTTGCCCACGGAGCCTCCGGTGGCCATCGTGAGCACGGAGGTGACAGCTTTCACGGGTGCCACGCGCCAATCGATCCGGCCGGATCGAAGATGTACGGCTTCGATCACCTTCTCGGTGCCGTGGCCTTCGGCGTCCGGGGCCAGTCGGCGAGTAAGATAGGCGGCCGCAAGCAAGCTGCCCGGGAGAACGACGAAATAGGCCGGATGGGCCGACGCTCTCCCGGTGGCCCACGTCAGCAGGTAGAGGAAACCGCTCGTGCTCAGGCCGACGACGCCTCCCACCACGGATGCGTACGCCATCCACTTGGCCAGGCTCCCCATCAGGGTGACCTCTTCAAGGATTTTCTTCGTCATGTGAAGTCAGACATTCTAGGCAGGCCAGGATGCGGGAGCAAGCCGTCTCAGTCCGCTCCTCGCGGAGACATCAGCACCGTCCGCACCGGGAAAGGAATCTCGATCCCCTCCTGGCGATAGCGTTTGTGGAGCCGCTTGATGAATTCGTGTTTGATGACATGCTGCGACACAAAGTCCTTCCCGCGGAGAATCACGGTGAAATTCACACTGAAATCGCCGAACGTGTGGAAACGAATGAAGGGGTCGAAGGTTGCAACCCCGCCCTCCACGCCCCGCATGATTTCCCGTCCAGCCTCGCACGTCACCCGCTCGACCTTGTCCAGGTCGGAGCCGTAGGCCACGCCCACCTGAACGAGGACCGCGAGGTCGGGCTGGGGCAGGGCGTAGTTCGTCACGACGGCCTGCGAAAGTTTCCCGTTGGGGACCACGACAATGTTTCCGGGCAGCGTCCGGATCGTCGTCTCGCGCCATCCGATGTCTTCGACGTAGCCCTCGTCCCCCGTGTCGACTCGAACAAAATCCCCGGGCCGGAGCTTGCGAGCCAACGTCAGATAGAACCCCGCGAAGAAATTGGTCAACGTATCCTGAAGAGCCAGCGCCACGGCCAGGCCGCCGACGCCCAAGGCGGTCAACATCGGCGTGATGGAAATCCCGAGATGATTCAGAATCATCAGGGCGCCCACCCCGATCACAAAGCCGTTCGCGACATACGTGAGGAGCGACGTCTTGGGGAAATTGGGTATTTTGGAGGCGTATTCCCGGATCAGGCCGGTTACGATCCTGACGCCGGCCACCACGAGAGTCACAATGAAGATGGGAATGAGGATCTTGTCGGTTGTGGAGACAGCTACCGGCGGCAAGTCCGCCACCCTCACCGCCACATAGGCCGCCGCAATCCCAACCCAAACCCACCCGGGGCCTTTGACGGCCTCTACGAGCACATCATCCCATCTCCACCGGGACCGTCCGGCCCACAGGGAGAGCCGCGCCAGTCCTACGCGAAAGAGGACCGCGCCGGCCAGAACAAGGGCGGCGAACATCCCCACCGCTCGGAACGGGGCGGATTCCGCCAAGGCGTGAACCCATTTCATGATGTCAGGGGAATGGGTTGACGGCGCCGCCGCCTGGATGCCTCGCCGGGTCAAGATCTGCGGCTGGAGATTCGATGGAGCTCAGAACGAATTGCACCCGTCGATTCCACCGCCAGACATCCTCGCCCTCACCCTCCTTCAGGGGGAGTTCCTCGCCGAAGCTGATCACCCGCAGCCGGTTCGGATCGATGCCGAGGGCTTCCCAGTATTGGCGAACGGCCACCGCCCTTCGTTCACCCAGCGCCAGATTGTATTCGTTTGTTCCGCGCTCGTCGCAGTGGCCCTGAACATCCAATGAGACAGCCGGGTGATTGAGCATCCAAGCCGCGGCCCGCTTCAGGCTGTCCCGTGCATCATCGCGCAAGGCAAAGTCGTTGAAATCAAAGTAGACCCGTGGGAGGGCAAGCTCGGAATCGGGTTTTCCAAGGTTATTGGAGGTCAGTAGGACCGTCTCGAAGTCCGGTTCCGGGGCCGGGCTTTTCTCAACCTCATTCTGCGTTTCCGGTCGAGGGGACACCGGGGGAATACGGTCCAGCCAGGATTTCGCCTCGATAGCCAGGGAACGCGCTTCCTCATATTTCTTGTCTCGCATTTTTTGTAGGGCCTGATCGAGGAGGGCTTCCGCTTTTCCGTATTCCTCCCCGTGCGAGGTCTCGGCGCCCCTCTCCCTCGCCGACTTCAGGGCGGCCTGGGCATCCGCCATTTCCTGGAGGGGGGATTTCGGGCCGCACGAGGAGAGCAGGAAGAGGAGCACAAAAGCCGCGATCATGAACAGATAGGGGAGGATCTTCTCCATCGGATGGTCCTGTTTCCGCTCCCTCATCGCATCCCCCCCACCCGATCAAGATTCATCGGAATTCGAATCTTCTCCGCCGGTCTGCCAATACAGGGACATGGCCATGGTCATGATGGAGAACGTCGACCCCACGTCGGACCCGAGGAGCGTACACCATTGGGCCAGCATCGACGGCCCTGGCACGCGTTGGCCGGTTTCGACCAACCCAACATATCTGACGGATACCCCGACCGCTTCGGCGACGGCTTTCTTCGAGTAGCCCTGCGCGATCCGTCTATCCCGGAGTATTCCTCCGATGCGGTTGGCCACTTCCCGGCGCGTCAAAACCGTGGTGCTCGGCGTTCCCATGACTCCAGTCTGCGCGAAGCGGCGTCATGCGACTTTGCGGAAACGCAAAGAATGAAAAAGCTCCGGACCCGTGGCGGTCAGGAGACCGGGAGGCCCGGGAGAAATCGATCGACGAAATCTTTGGGTTGGTGCGGCGCGGCGAGCATCACACGTCCACGTCCGATTCGGACGAAGCCCTTTCCCTTCCATTGATTCAGAATCCGGCTGACCGTGAAAAGAGTGGTTCCCGCCATCTCGGCCAACTCCTGGCGAGTGAGCGGCAGGTTGATGACAATGCCGGCTTGCACGGGCTTGCCGTGCTCCTCCGCGAGCCTGGCGAGCACGCGCGCCAGGCGCAATTCCACCCGCTCGGTGGCCATGTAACGGTACTTCTTCTGCATTTCCTCGAGTCGACCGAGTACGATCCGAAGCGCGTTCATCGCGATGGGAGGAAAGCGATTCATGAGCCGGATCACCTGGGCACTGTCCCATTCCCATGCGGTTGTAGCCGTGAGGGCCTGGGCGGAAAACGGATAGGTCTCGTCCCCCAGGATGGCCATCGAACCCAGGACCTGACCCGGACCGATGATTTTGAGTGTCACCTGGCGACCCGCCGAATTCGCCTGGCAGAATTTCACTTTTCCTTCCCGGAGAATCAGCAATCTCCGGGCGGGGTCTCCTTGGTGGAAGTAGAAGACGCCCCGCGCAATTCTGCGCTGCTTGGCCGGGCGGATGACGGCTTCCATCGCGGTCTCGCCGACACCCCGGAAAAGACCGACTCTCGGAATGAACCCCGACTTGACCTTTTCCGTGACACGTGCGCCCATGTGCCCGTTCATCCTACCTGCCCGGAATCGGGTTGCAAGAGGGAGGCGGGGTTTTACGGGGTTCGCTGTTTTGCCGGAACCCGTTTTCGGATGACCCACGGTAACTTGATCGGGCGCAAAGACATGCCAGGACGTCCGGACTAGCCTTCACGGCGAGGGCAATTCCGAAGGGAGGTCTCCATGAAGCATGTTCTGATCGTTGGGCAAAGTGAAAACATTTCTCCCTCGTCGAACCGAGTATTCCTTGAGTCGGGGATCCAGGTGTCCAGGGCAATGGACGGGGCCGACGCATTGCGTCTTCTTTACGAGCGCTCCTTTGACGCAATGCTCCTGCACTTGGGGAGTCCCGAGGACGGCCTGAAAACACTCCGCATGATCCGTCGGGATCTCCGGATTGATCCAATGCCGATCATCATTCTCGGCCCGAGTACCGATGGGCACCTCATCCAGAGGGCTCTGTCCGAGGGCGCGGATGGCTTTGTTGGGGGCGTCTGTCCACCCGAAGAGATGTCACAGCGGATACGGGGACGCATCCGGCGCAATCGGATGCTGGCCGACCTGAACCCTCTGACGAAGCTGCCGGGAAATGTGGCCATCCTGCGCGAGATTCAAAAACGGTTGCGGGGAGGTCACCCCTTCGTTGTTGCCGCCTCGGATCTCAAACACTTCAAGGCCGTCAACGATTCCTTTGGGATTCCCTGTGGAGATGCCGTGATCTGCCAAACGGCCTCCGTCCTGTCCAATTGCCTTCAAGACTACGATGGCCCCTCTGGATTCGTAGGGCACATCGGTGGGGACGATTTCGTGTTTCTGGCCGACCCCGGTCGCGCGGAGAAGATCGCGGAAGCTATCATCTCATCCTTCACCCAGACGATCGGTAATGTGTTGCTGGGTGTACCCAGACGGATTCTGCGCGGTCGCGCCGGGGAACTTATCAGCTCTCCGTTTGTCACGATTCACTTGGGTCTTGTTACGAACCGGAACAAGGAGCCGGACCCCCAGGATCTTTTGACCCACGCATGCGAGTGGCGCTCCAAGGCGAAGAAGTCCAAGAGCAGCCACTGGGTGGCGGACTGGACATCGTCCTTGGTGCCGTAGAATCCACACCCAGCGGCCGGCATTCTGCCAGGGCCGCCCCGGTCAGAGGACTTCACCGCACCCCGTCGGGTAGGGTTGGGGAAGCGCGGGCCGACTGCACGTCGGATCAGACGGTCCGGGGCTGGATCGTGATCAAGGCCGGCGGGGGCAGGGCAGAATGAGGTCCGCTACCGGTGCGGGTTACGGGGATCAGCGCGCCATGCGGCCCTTTTCGCCGCCGGGACGATAGGCAATATCATCCTCGGTCCCGGGCTGCCCGTCCTTCCCCGCGCTGGACAGCCGGAATCCATCCGCCCACGCCTGATAAAGAAACGGCCGACCCCACGAATCGAGTATCTTCTTCATTTCCATCGGGTCCGACGGGTTGATGAGCGCCTCGATGGATTTCGGATAGGCACCCTTTTCCTGATGGTAGTTGCGGATCATTTCGACCACCCCTTCCGGGTTCTTGTCGGACCCCGGCTGGGATTTGAATCCTCTCTGAACGAGAAAAGCGCCCGCCGTTACGGCGACGAACAGGGCGATGCCCGCCGGGATGGCGACATAGGGCAGCACCGCGCGGAGGTCCACGTGTGGGAGCTTGAACCGAGAGGCGTCGATTACCCGTCCACCGGGAGGTGCGAAGCCTATCTCGGTATGTTTGGCGATCCGGTAAGCGTCCACCGCACTCCAGATCCACACCCCTAACGAGATGAGAGTTCCCAAGGGTGGGAAAAGAAGCGCGGAGAGCAGGGCGCCGGCCATGAACGAAAGGCCTCTTCCCCATCGGCGACAGTAGAGTTGGCCGAGACCTGGAATGAGGGCCGAGAGAATCGCGGCAAGAGTAGGATCTTTCACGGCTACTGGAATTTGACTTCGGGGACTTCCTTCTTCGCCTCCGGAACTTCGTAATACGGGTATGGACCCAGCCCGATGGAAGAGGCGATCACGTTCCCCGGGAAGCGGCGAAGGCCGGCGTTATACTCTCTGACGCCGTCGTTGTATCGCTTGCGCTCGACGGCGATTCGGTTCTCGGTTCCCGCCAATTCGTCCTGTAAGGCCATGAAGTTCTGGTTCGCCTTGAGGTCAGGGTAACGCTCAACCACGACGAGGAGACGCGACAGAAAGGAAGACATCTCGTTCGCGGCCTTGATTTTCCGGTCGATGGTTCCCGCGCCGCCCAGCTTGGCGCGCGACTCGGCAATGCCGGTAAAGATCTCTTTCTCGTGCGTGGCGTATCCCTTCACGGTATTGACCAGATTGGGGATCAGATCGCTTCGCCGTTGAAGCACGTTCTCGACCTGCGCCCACTGGCCCTTCACGCCCTCTTCCATGGTGACGAACCGATTGCGAGTCGATATGACATAACTGCAACTCCCGATGCCCATGACGGCCAGGAGCCCCAATGTGATCCCCGCGACAATCCACCCTTTTTTCATCACTTCCTCCTTCCTACTGTAACCTCTCGAATGAGAAACCACCCATCGATCTTATTACCAGCGTCCACCGGCTCCTCCGCCTCCGAAGCCTCCTCCAAGACCCCCTCCGAATCCGCCCCCAAATCCGCCGCTCCCGAATCCTCCACCGAATCCACCGCGCGTCAGGGATCCCATCATGAAAAATGGGAGGAGACCGAATCGCCCCCGGCCAAGCAGTAGGGGCAACAAGACGAAAAGGAGAAGCGGCAGCCCCCCCATGAGGCCGAATCCTCTCCGTCGTGGCCGTCTTTGAGACTGGAGATCCCGCGTCGACGCAAGACTCTCGAGCGAGATACCCCTGGCCCCGGCGATCTCCCCGGCCAGTAGAAGGGTCCCGTTTACGATCCCGGCCGCGAAGTCGCCCCGTCGAAAATACGGCAGGATCTCCTGATCGCGTATGCGGCCCACTTTGCCGTCCGGAAGAATCTCCTCCACGCCGTATCCCGTGGCAATGAACATCTCACGGTCCTTCAGCGCCGCCAGGAAAACGATCCCATTGTCTTTCCCCTTTTTCCCCACGCCCCACTTCTGCCCGAACTCGACGGCATAATCCGCGGCCGGGACGCCGTCTGTGGAATCGATGACGACGACGGCCACTTGGGCTCCCGTCTTCTGCTCGAGGCCCTGCAACAGGGAATCGAGTTGCCGTCGGACCGACTCGGGCACGACGCCCGTGTAATCGCTCACATAGTTCTTGAACGGCACGACATCCGCCCGGGATGGACCGGAGGTGACGCACAGGGCTGAAAGGAGAATCCCGACGGACAACCCGAACGCGGGCAACGGCGCTCTTTTCCGTCTTCCGCTCACTCCACCACCAGGCGATCCAGGTGCTTGACGAGCGTCATCACCTCCGCGAGATAGGCCTCGAACAACATCGGAATATCCCCGCGTTCCGGATCGTACTCGCCGCCACGCATGGCCCTGACCTTTTCAATGGCGGTGAACCCCAAATGCTCCGACTCCTGCAACGCAGCCATCAGTTCGCGTCCTTGAGGCGGCGCGCCGGTTCCCCGGAGAAAGAGAAGGTATCGGGCGATACGGAGGAAGGAGGGGACGGACAGGATCATGGCTTGCCGAAGCTTCCGGGGCCTCAGGGCCGTTTCGAGCAGAATTTGCCGCAGGTGCAGAAGTTTTCCCCGGGCCTCCCGCTCGCACTGGGCACGGACGGCGGCCTTCGATGGCTTCACCTCCGCCAACACATCCATGCCGTACAGAACCCTCCGATGGGCTTGCATCTCGAGAATCTCAATCGGGTAGACATCCAGGGAGGTTTCAATGTATTCGGGACTCATAACGAGCGGCGTAGCTATCCTGTGTCGCCTCCATTTCGAAACGTGGGGGGCCAGCCGTCCCAACTGCCGGTATTCCACCTGATCCAAGACAATCAGTGTGTCCAGAAGCGATCGTTTCGTATCGAACTCTCCTCGCGCGGCGCTGCCGTAGAGGACGATGCTCTTCAGGTCCTTCTCCAGCAAGCTCCGAACTTGGAGGACGAAGCCGTTCAGCCCTTGCTCCAATTTGGAAGGAAGTCGCCCGATCACCATGATGGACCTATACCAAACGCAACCAGGCCACAACTTGCGCCAGCGCAAAGACGGAACGGCGGAAAGGAAGCACCTTCATGACGTGGAGGAGTGCATCGTCCGTCACTCTCCGTCCCGGCGTCGATGGGCCACGGCAGCCGCCGCGGCCGTCGGGTGGATCGAGGCCATCGTGTCCCTCGGAGGTGGTTCTGCATGGGCCCTCGATGGAGCCGCGTTGTACGGCCAGAGCGGGAGCGCCGTGCCCCAGAGGAAAGCCTACACAGGTTCCAGCTCCACCTTTGGAGCGACGGCGGCGAACAGCGCGAACTCCACGGCCACCAATCTCCAGTGGGTCGTCCTGCGGGACGCTCCGCTGCGCAACGAGAAAATGCTCGGGACGCTGTCGTCGGACGGAACGCTGATTCTCCAGGAATTCAATGGCACGTCCTCCACGTGGACGACGCGACGAACGTGCACCACGTGTCTCTCCGGCGGCACGAACGACAACTACCGCGCTTTGGACATTGCCTATGAGGATTCGAGCAGCGATGCGCTGATCATCTACGAGAACACCTCCACGACCAATACGACGGTTTCCTTTGCCACCTGGGACGGAACGACTTTCACCGATAATGTTGGCGGGCTCACGCTCTGGGCGGGTGCGACCATCACGCGCTGGGTCCAACTCGTTCCTCGCCCGGGGTTCGACACCATCATGCTGATCGCCATGAGCAATGGCGGTGTGGTCCGGGCGGCCGAGTGGAACGGAACGGGATGGGGAAGCGTTCAGGAACTCACCAATGCCGGTATCACGAACGCGCCGGGCAAGCCGTTCGGCTTCGCCTATGAAGGTTCTTCCGGAGACGGTCTCGCCGCGTACGGAACCGGGACTACTCTGGAACACTGGACGTATGTCGCGTCCACCTGGGCCGGCCCAACGACGAATTCCCCGTTCAATGGCGGTGCGGCGGTGGACGAAATCCAGATGGCTTCCGACCCGAGCTCGGACACCATCGCCTACATTCAGAGGGATGCCGGGGCCGACTGCAACGCGTTTGTCTGGGACGGCACCGCGTGGGAGGCAGGCAATCCGACCGAAGACGCCGCCATGGAGCGACCCTCCACCACTCTCCCCAGCCGCACCGTTGACGTCGCGTGGGGGAAATCGAACGCCACCGCCCTTTTCGTCTACGTGGACGCAAACGGGCTCAACCCGGAGTATTTCACCTACATCCGTGGATCCGGCTGGAGCGTCACGAGCATCGCGACCAATACCGCCAACACAGGCTCGGCATGGCCGGACGACGTCGAAATGGTGCAGCTCACGCCCAATCCCAACTCGGATGAGATCATGCTCCTGGGAACCAGCCTGCCCACAGGCGGCAATCAATTGGAGGCGCGACTCTGGAACGGCTCTTCGTGGAGCGTCCCGGTGAACTCCCCCCTCGAAACGTCGCCGTCCGACGACAATTTCGAAACGGCCATGTTCGCCTGGAGCGCGCCGCTCCCGCGTCTGGAACAAATCGGTTACAAAGTGTGCGACAACACCGACGCCGTTCAACCCTCGACCTGCGACGCTCGGGACACGGCACGAACGGGAACCGACTGGGAAGGCGTCGTTCGCATTCGCATCGGCGTGAAGGCCATCGGAGACAATCTGACCAGTGGGACGTACAAGCTACAATACGGTGAGACTTCTTCAACGTGCGCCTCCGCTTCCGGATGGACCGATGTCGGCTCACCTTCCGCCGTCGCCGTGGCGTGGCGTGGATACGGCAACTCGCCGGCCGACGGCGCGGCGATTACCGCCAACCTCCTGACGGAGTCTCCCGCGGCCACCATTCTGGAAACCTACGAGGAGGACGCCGCCATCTCCGCCCTCAACGCCACAATTTCCGCGGGCGCCATCGGGGAGTGGGATTTCGTCGTGGAGAACTACAATGCGGGACCCGGCCAAACGTACTGCTTCCGGATGGCCCGCACGGATGGAAGCACCTTCAACACGTACTCCCAGTATCCGGAGATCACTCCGACCGCCGGTACCGCCGGAGGCATGGTCCTTTACGATGACAATACGGCGGATGGACAGCCCATCCGGCGACTTTGGAGCACGGGCACACAGGACTTCGGCGGCGCCGGAAACCTTGCCAACGCCGGTAACGCCTCCAACATTCAGTTCATCGTTGCAAAGTCCCTCCAGCAGGACACCGATGGGGGGGCTCTCCAGCCGGCCGGTCGCAACTCGGGTGAGGTTCTCGCCGGCACACAGCATCTGGACGGTTCTCTCCTCGTGCAGCGATGGGATGGAACCACATGGAACAATTGGACACCCGGCATCGCCAGCATCGTGCCCACCGCCAATGCCGACGCGGCCCGGGCCTTCGACCTCGGTTACGAGCCGAACACCGGTGACGCGATGGTTGTGCACGAAAACAATGCCACGGACCAATGTTTCACGTATTCGATTTGGGACGGAACAAGCTGGTCCACGACCGACGTGGACTATACCGCCGCCGGCTCAGCCTCCGGTTGCGGAGCCAGCCCTCAAGTGCTGACCTGCGGGGGGACTCCGGCTTCCGGAGATATTCGTTGGATGAAATTGCGCCCGAAATCCCAATCGGAGGAAATGATCCTGATGTTCGAATCGGCGGAAGGGGCCGCGGAAGCCCTCTACGCGGCGCACTGGAACGGCAGTTCGTGGGACAACTGCGTGGCGCTCGTGGATACGACGTCGTGCAGCGGCGCCATCCGCGAGTGTTTTGATTTCGCCTGGGAGAGGCTCTCCGGGGGCCCCAACAGCGGCGGAGTCATGGTGTATGACAACGGCACGGACATCGCCTGGAGGGAGTTCGTATTCAGCACGGGATGGGGAGGCGAAACTGCGGCCGCCCCGTGCAACAACACCGTGGGGGGCGGCACCGTCCAGCGGGTCCAGATGGCGGCAGACCCGACTTCGAATGATTTGGCCGTGGCCGTGATGTATGGCGCGGCACCCTCTGACCTTTGCGTGGATATTTGGAACGGGACGGCCTGGCAGGGAAACGGACCTTCTCCGGAAGTGGGAATCGAGTCCGGGGTGGCGCTCGGATCCCGGCCCTTTGATGTGGCCTGGGAACTCAGCACGGGAAAGGCCGTGTTCGTCTACACGGAGGCCAACTCGCCCAACGTGGAGTATTTCACGTACGACCGTCCCACCGATACGTTCAGCGTGTCCAGCATCGATTCCAATACGACCCTCGCCGCCAATTCGTGGCCGGATGACGTGTACCACCTGTCTCTCCATCCCAGCCCGAACGGGAGCCAGATCTTGCTTTTGGGGATCGGTCCCGAATCCGGCCTCGCCGCTCCGGGCGACATTCGCATGGTGCTTTGGAACGGCGGGACGTGGGCGGAGCCGGCCACCACCCTGGTCGAAACCAGCCCCTCCGATTTCGACTCTCAAGCGGCGGCCTTCGTGTGGACCCGCAAGGACCCAACCTTGGTGAAGCTGATCTCATTCCGGGCCATCGGCCTCGCGGACCGCGTTGCCCTCGAATGGGACACAGCCGCGGAACGGTCCAATGCGGGATTCAATCTCTATCGCAGCGAGTCGCAGGACGCCGGACGCAGGACGCAAGTCAATGCGAAGATGATCCGGGGATTGGGAACGAGCGCCCGCGGCAAGAAATATGTCGTCGTAGACTCCGATCTTTCGATCTGCGTAGGGGCGGGTCTTCAGACCCGCCCAGAGGGAGCATCTAAAGATGCTCCCCTACGAAAAGAGGCGTGCACCCTTTCATACTGGCTTGAGAATGTCGAATTCACCGGCCGCCGAACCCTGCACGGCCCAGTGATCGCCCACGTCGGCCTCGACACCGACGGCGATGGTATGACCGACGATTGGGAACGGGCGTGGTGCACGCGTGACCCCGTCAATCGTGAACCCGTGAACCAGAATGACCTGCCGGATCACGGAATCACGGGATCACGGGATCACGACCCCAAGTGCCTGGACCCGAACGTGGCTGACGGCGATGGCGACGCCGATGCCGACGGCCTCTCGAACCTCGTGGAGTACCTGAACGGAACAATGCCCAATGCGGTCGAGGCAGGCGTCTGGTTGACCGATCCGGGCCGGCTGAGAGATCGGGGAAGGGTGCCTCCGCCGGACCCGCGTCTCTCCACCGGATTCCCCCCCCCCGGCTGGAGGGTGCTGAAGGAGGACGCAACAGGGGTTGACTTGGAGCTCTTCACGCCCTCTTCCAGCGCGTGGAAGAAAAAGAGCGCCATCCTGGTCGTTCCGAGCCAGGGACAATTCTCCATCCATTCTGAACCGCCCGCAGGGGCAGAGCGGGGTGATCGACCATCCGACCGCGAAGCGCCGGCGATCACATGGAAAACGGGCGACGGCTGGGTTTATCGCGAAGAGCACCTCGCCAGAATAACGGGTGACCCGTTCTACGACGGGAAATTCCACGACCGATTGCAGGCGCGAATCGATTTTCCCTCCGGCCTCCCGGCTCGTCGCAGAATGCGGCCGGCGCCTCCCGGCCTCGGTGGAGCGCCCTCCGACTCCTCCGGGCTCGTGAACCGCCTCCTGGATTGGGTTGCCCTCAACGGATCTCGCTTTGCAAGCAACCATCGAGGCGTTCGGCGGGCTTTCCCCTCCACAATCCCGGGCCATGGGATCAAAGTCGCCGCGGCGGAAACCGGAGTCGTCCGCCTCGGCTTCGAAACGATCCTTGAAGGAGGCCTGGACCCATCGGCCTTCAATCCGGCGTTGTGGCGGGCTTTCTCGCCCGGCCGGTCCACAAGTTTCGGTGTGCGATTAAGGGAAGTCCCTCTACAGGTCGCTGGAGAGGCGGATGGACGGTTCGATAAGGACGACACGATCCTCCTCCCCGCCTCTCCGCGACCAAGGAAGTATTCCCCGTATGAGACCTACTGGCTGACCCCGAGTTCCGAACCGGGACTCAGAACCGATCTTTCGGAGGAATTGCAGGCGCCCGCCGAACCTCGGATGAAAACCATTCGGGTGGAGCGGAATGAGATCTATTTTGCCGAGGTGCCGGGGCCGAACGACATGGAACGCTGGTACTTCGCTCCGATCCTGCGCGACGGGGACACGAAGGACGTGGAAGTCCATCTGGGCGAGATCGACCGCGGAATGGGAGAGGCTAGACTGCGAATCCGGTTTGCCGGCTTGATCGACCTCGGTCCCCGCCTCGATCACCGGGTGGGCTTCTCCGCAAATGGGGATAGCCTGGGAGAGGCCGCCTGGGGAGGCGCGGGAATCCACACGATAAATCTCACGTTCGCCTCCTCGCTTCTCCACCCGGGAATCAACACCGTCACACTCGCGCCGTTGCTGCCGGAAGGGATGCCCTTCGACCAACTTCTGCTCGACTCCCTTGAGTTGACGTACCTCGAGACGGGGGCTCCAAGCCTGACCTTGGTCGAACCCGCTTCGGTGGACGTACCCGCGCCCACGGAATTGTCCGACCCACGGAATCGCGCGGACTACATCATGATCCTTCCCGCGGCATCCTGCGGGGAACAAGGTGAGCCGTGCGACGACTTCTCGGCGGCCCTTGAACCGCTCAGATCCCATCACGAAGGCCGCGGGCTGGCCGTGAAAGTCGTCACCCTCGACCGGATCTACGATGAATTCGGCGCCGGCCTCGAGACACCCTACGCCGTCAAGTCATTCCTTCGCTACGCCTTAACGGCCTGGGAGGCCCCGCGACCGACCTACGTCCTCCTCGTGGGTGATGCGTCCTACGACCCCAAGGGCTTCGTCGAATCTCCGGATTCGCCGAGGCCGGCCGGCCGGATCCCGACGTACTTCTTCTACTCCAATGAGGGCGGTGCGATCCCGTCCGACGGCTGGTTCGTTTCCTTCGACGGTCCGCGGGGACCGAACGAGACGGAGGCGACGGGAACCACGATGGACCTCTTCCCCGACATGGCGATTGGACGCCTGCCCGCGCGGACGCCCGACGAGCTTCGCGCCATGGTGGACAAAATCCTGCACTACGCAGACGACTCGCCCGAAGCGGACTGGCGCCGAAACGTCCTCCTGGTCGCGGACAATATTCAGCCGGAATTCGAAGGCATCTCCGAGGATGTCTTCGCTCTCGCGCCATCCAGCCTGTTCCTGACCCGGGCCTATCTCGCGCTTTTTCCTTCGGCCGCCGGCCTCTCCGGGGCGCTTGAATCCGAGCTGAACGAGGGCGCGTCCGTCGTGAATTATGTCGGCCATGGCTCGGTCCAAGCGTGGGCCGCGGAAAAGCTGCTCGGAACCTCCTCGCTGTCGCGCATCGAGAATTCCGGACGATACCCCTTCATCACGGCCCTGACTTGCATTAACGGGTACTTCGTCTTCCCGCCGGAGGCGGAATTCGAATCGATGGCTGAAGAGTTCGTTCGTGCCCCGGGAAAGGGAGCCGTGGCGTTCTTTGCCCCCACGGGTCAGTCGGCCCCACCCGTGCAGGCTGCCGTAAGTCAGGCCTTGTACAAGGCAATCCTGCAAGACCGCATCAACCCCATTGGAGCCGCGATCCAAAAAGCGTTCCTGGAGGTCGCGGCCGCCTACCCGGCAGGCCCGCTCCAATTCGTGCCCCAGATGTTCGTCCTCTTCGGCGATCCCGCCATGGACCTTCTGATCCCGGCGAGTGAGCCGTCTCCCTCCATGCGAGACCCCCAAGGCGGGTGCGCCTGCGCGACGATCGGCCGGCCAACTCCCGATGCCACGTCGCGGCTGGCCACGAGCCTGGGGGGGTTGGTCGCCGTCTACCTGATTTGTCGGGTCAGGAGGCGGCGTACCTCGAAACCCCGAAACGGCAAGAAGTCGGCAGCGAATAGGGATTCGTCTCGATCGTAGCGAGCTGGAATTGACGGCGCCCCGGCCCATCACTGAGCACGGGGCGCCTACCCTTTACGAAGGGCCACATGAATTTTGCAGGGCCGGCCGGGCCTCCGTGCCCCACCGTCCCCTCGGGTTGCCGCTACTTCTTCTTCGGCTTGGGCTTCGATTCCTGCGCCTTCTTGGGGGGATCCGGCTGTTTCTTCGGGCTCTGAGCCGGTTCGGCTCGAAGGGATCTCTCCGTTGCATCCTTCGCGATCGCGACGGCCTGTTCGCACCGCGATTGAGCATTCCGGAAGTCCTCCATCTCCTTGAACGCGGCGCATTGCCGCCGGGATTCTCTCGCCTCTTTCAGCAAGGCGGGCGCGTATTGCTCGGCCCCTTTTTTCGACGCTTCGGCTATGGAGTCATCCGCCCGCATCATCAGGGTTTCGAGTTCGGCCACACCCATTCGCGGTGAGGCGGAGCCGTTCGTTCCCCCGTCCGAAGCGGTGGTCTGCCGTTTCGCGCAAGCGGCGGCCATGGCCGCCACAAGAACAAAGACTGCTGCGCGGCACAGCCGGTCCATCGGACGGTTGCCTGACACCTTCGTCATCTACAATCCTCCTGTCAAAGTTGATCGGTCCATCGCACAAACTGGACCCTACGGTTCCTGGCCCACGCCTCCTCGGTGTGGCCCTCATCAAGGGGGATCTCTTCCCCATAGGAAACGATCCGCAGCCTGGCTGGCGCGATCCCCAAGGCCACCAAGTAGTCTCTCGTGCGTTCAGCCCTCCTCTCCCCCAGGGCCAGGTTGTACTCATTCGTTCCGCGCTCATCGCAATGCCCTTCGATCAGGATGGTCAGATCGGGATGTCTCGACAACCACTCGGCGTTCTTCCGCGCGACCTCGACGGCCTCATCGGTCAAGCTGTACTCGTCAAATCGGAAGTAAATTCGTTTGAGCGCCAGACGTTCGTCGGGCACGTATGAATTTCCGGGTCCAAGAATCTCACCGGCATCACCGAGGGAGCCCGGATCCAGCGCAAGATCTCCCTCGCCCGAAGGGGTCGCGTCCGACCTCCACCTCGTGGCCATCAGTTTCGCGAGGAGATCTTCCGCCTTCCGCTTCGCATCGGCCGCAAGGGTTCTGGATTCCGGATATTTCTTGTCCCTCAGATTCTTGAGAGCTTCAGCGAGAAGGTCCTCCGCTGCCCGATACTCCGGGGAGGAAGTATCGGCGCCGGCCTCGCGGGCCGCTCTCAGAGCCGACTGGGCATCCGCCAGTTCCTGCGTCGGCGCCTTCGCCGCGCAACCCGAAAGGGTGGTCTCCACGAGCAGGCCGTTGAGGAGAAGGAGGGTAGCGAGACCGGCGCTCCTGCTTGGAACGGCAAGAAATGTCCACCGGGTTCCCATTGCGAAATCAGACTACACATCGCCACGGCAGGCTGACAATCCCATGTTTGCGGTATTCGAGCGAAAAACCCTGGATCGCGGGGGGATCGGCTACTGCCGATGGGCGAGCCCGAAAACCTTGGTAACGGCCTCGATTTTCGTCGTCACTTGCAACTTCTGGTAGATATTCTTGATGTGGGTCTGGACCGTGCCGAAGGCGATGCCGAGTCCTTCAGCCACTTCCTTGTAGGCATAGCCTTTGGCCAGAAGATCGAGAATCTCCCTCTCGCGCACGGTCAGTCCCTCGGTCGCCTCTCTGGTCCCACGGTCTTTCTGGAGTTCCTGAAGAACACGCCGGGCGATCGTGGGCGACATCGGGGCCCCTTTCTGAGAAACGAGGAGGTCCAGCGCCTCCAGGATCTCCTCCGGCGTTGAATCCTTCAACAAATACCCCGAGGCGCCTGCCTTGATGGATTGGAACACCGCGTCGTCCGTGTCGAAAATGGTGAGGATGAGAATCTCCACCTGGGGGGATTGGTCTCTGAACTTGCGGATCGCCTCGATGCCGCTCATTCCGGGCAGTCCAAGGTCCAGCAGAACCACATTCGGTTTGAGTTGGGACACCATGGGCATCGCGTCCTCCGCCGTACCGGCCGCACCCACCACCGAGTAGCAAGAGTGCCGGCCGATCATCCGGGCGAGCGAATCGCGGGCAACCTTCTGGTCCTCCACAATCAATACCCGGCACAAGGAATCCGGATCCGTCATGGAGGAAGCGTATCGTCAAGGGATCGGAAGAGGCAATCCCGCATCCATGGGAGGCATGTCCTCAAGTTCGCACCGCCGGAGCCAATCCAGGCGAATGGGGCAGAAAGATTTCGATCCGCACACCCGTCCCGATCCCGGACCGAATCTCGCAACCGGCGCCGAGAATCTGCGCCCTTCGTCGAAGGTTGACCAGTCCCGTGGACTCCCCACCGGCCCCCTGCGGATTGAATCCCTTCCCGTTGTCCTCGACAGCCATGAGAATGCCTCCAGCGTCATGTCTCCACTGGATGGACACCCTTGATGCCTTCGAATGGCGGACGACATTCGAAAGAATCTCCTGAAACATCCGGAAGAAGTGCAATTGCTGTTCCGGCGGGATCATGAAGTCGCCGGGCAACGAGGGCCTTTCAATACTGAATTCCATGCTCGAGCCGAGTGGCCCGACTACGTCCGTGGCATACCTCCTGAGCCGGCCGAGGAAATCCTCCTCCTTCTCGGATGCCCGGAGTGCCCATGCGGCGGTTCGAACCTCCTGCAAGGCCGACCGCGCCCGCGTCTCAAGCTGTTCAAGCAACCGGCCGGATTCCACCGCGCCATCCTCCCCTTGGCCCTTCCTCAGCGTCTGCGAAAGAAGGATCACATTGGTCAGTTCCGCCCCGACGTTGTCGTGGATCTCCCGCCCCATCCGTTCCCGCTCCTGCTGCTCCAACAGCAGGCCTTGCTCGTATCGCTCCCTCGCCGCGAAGAGTTCGAGCAGGAGTCCCGCCTTCGTGACGAGGAGCCCGAGATAAGACATGCATTCCTGATCGTATAGCCGCCTCTCGGGCCTGGGTCCGAGACAGACCATCCCCGTGGGGTAGCCCCGGCCATCCAGGATCGGCGCCAACACTCCATCGAGGAACTTCCGGTCGGGTACACGGCGAAGCCCGGCGATCTCCGCCAACAGGACGGGGCGCCCGCCCGCGCCAAGCGTCTTTTCAAAGATCCCCCGGTTGCCGGTGATAAACCCCTCAACGGAATCCTGTTCCACGTCGGACGCCCGAAGGGTAATCTCCGGCGGGCCGGCCACGCCTTTCCAACTGAGCGCCAACCAGGCGGGCTGGAACAATTCCTCCAGTGCCTCCCCGATGATGTGCAAGACGTCTCCGGAATGCTTGGCCGAAAAAAGCCTCAGCCGTGCCTGCTCAACCGCCTCACCGAGGTTCTGGCCCGCCCCGCGCAGCAGCCGCCTCACCGCCGACCGCAACTGTTCCCGCTGCGTGAACAGGAGGGCCACCACCACACCGCTCGAAACCAACCCCGAAGCGAGGACGGACTTCCTATAAAGCACGACCGGAATGTGGGAGAGTACGAAGAACAGGGCCACGTACATGCCCGCAACAAGCAGCAGGGCGACTGAAAAAGCGACGGCCGATTCAAGGAACCGGCTCACGTCGGCCAGCCTCCACGATTCCACGGCCAGGGCCATGGCCACGGGAATCGGAACCACACACGCGAGGATCAATCCGTTGTGAAGGTACTGCGAACGATCCAGCAGGGAGAGGGGCACGTACAGGAATAAGCCCAGGGTCAGGGACGCAATGATCCCGACAAAGATCCACTGCATCCGGCTCCGGTTGACCGCAAGGCGGGCGCGAAGATAACCGTCCGCAAGGAGAAGACCCGCCGCCGGAAGACCCAGCGTCCACAACCCCCACATGGGCAGGGGCGCCGTGCCCATCCCGATGGAGAGCGCCGAAAGCACAGCCAACGCCTTCAGTCCGAGATGGAAGTGGGGAAACCGTTCGGCGTAAAACCTTCGTCGAGGAAAAACGCTGAAGAAGTGGACCATCCAGGCGATGGTCCCCGCCGCGGCCAGATTGCCCACCCCGAAAACAAGGTGGAACAATCTCGGCTCGGGCAGAACATCATCCGCGAACGTCGGCCACCACGTCATCGTGAGGATCGCGGCCGATCCCATGAACCCTTGGAACGCGCGTCGCTCCTCCTGCGCCGGTTCACGCCGGAGAACAAGCAGCCCCACCACAAAAAAAACCGCGGCAAGAAAAATTCGCGCGAAATAGCCGGGGTGCAGGATCTCGCCCCACTCCAGATGGCGGGGAGAAACCTGCATCGTAAGGGTCTCACCCATACGGTCGATTCTCACCTCAACCGTCCCTTTTTGCCGCGCCTGGCGGTACGTGGCCGCCTGTTCATCCAACCAGCGGTCAAGCTCGGAGCCGGACAGGAAATGCACCAATTGGCCGCCGAACGGGAACGAGAGCTCGCCTGCCGATCTGCCATCCACTTCCTTGAGGGTGTCGCCGCTGCGCAGACCTGCCAACTGCGCCGGCGAGCGCGACTCCACGGAATCGAGAACCCAGAAGGCAGCCCTCCTTCCCGGCGCCTCGACAAGCGTGAATGAGGCCCCGAGCGTGTAGGACGTCCGGTGAAGGGTCAGCCCGAGGATGGCCGACAAGGCGAAAATGGCGGTCCAGGCGGCGAACCGCAGACCGGCGGTCATGCCTTTCTTGCCGGACGGAGGATCCTGGAACAAGCTCTCTGACATCGCGGGTTGGATGTTATCGACCGACCTCCCACTTGACAAATACGGGGGGGTTCTTCAGAATCGCCCAGTTTTGTCGGAGGCTGAGAATTTCGCAATGATTTCGATCAAGAGAATCCCTCTACGGGAAAGCTATGCCTCTACCCAAAACGCAGCCCTTTCATGCCAAAGGAGGATCCACATGGATCACAAGAAAATGTTCGGAAAATTGTTCGTGACCCTCGCCACGGCGCTGCTTATCGCGGCCTGTGCGAAGAAGGAAGAAACCGCCAAGGTCGGCGGAACCCCCGTCGGCGGGAAATGCCCTGCGGGACAGGAACTGAGCGTCGGCGGCACATGCCTGTCGGTTGCGGCCGGCGCGGAAGCCTGCACAGCCGGGCAGATCCGCAATGCCGAAGGCAAATGCGAACTGAACGCAGACAGCCCGCAGGCCAAAGTGGCCGGAACGGGCGGCGCAGACGCGGCGAAGTCCGTTTCCAACGTCAGCAAAGTGACCACGAACCTCGGCGATGCCGGCGCACAAGCGGGCGGTGTCCGGGGTGCTGAAGCCTCCGGCGTGCGCGGCGGCGTCCGCGGCGCGGAACAGGGCGGCGTGCGAGGCGGCGTGAGAGGCGGAGTCCGAGGCGCGATCGCCCGGGCCAAGAACGCCGCGCCCCGATTGGCAACCGTCTGGGGAGCCCCCAAGCGGCATGCCACCATTTTCGACTACAAGTATAACGAAACGGACGACAGCGGCACGATCCTCTATTCCGAACAAACCTCCTGCGTTCACGACGACGCGGCCAATACGGTGAAGGAAACCTATAAGTACACCGACACCGACCTGACCGAGGAAACGACAACCGTGTACGGCGTGGCCGGCAAGGGCGCGGATTGCGAGCTCAATCGGAATTATGAGACCAATCCGGACAGCCTGACCTGCGTGGCGGACGACGACGATGTTGCGGCCGTCTACTCGGGCACGACACCGGAATGCCAGCCCATGTTCACCGTCCAAGGATTCGATACGGGCGGCGGGGTGGTGTGCTACGGCGAAGCGCCCGTCCGGGGCGCCCGGAAAGCGGCGGCACTGCGCCGGCAGTCCGAAGCGTGCATCAACGGAGTCACAACCTGCGCGGGCAGCTACTCGGATGCCGCAACGGCCTGTGCCACATCGACCGATCCTCTTACCTGTGCATGCGACGCCGCAGATGACTATGTTTTCTGTCTCAGCGGCGCCGGCTGCGATGACACCATCATCGGCCCAACAACGGACAGTTTGACGGCCGCCTGTTCCGGTGGAACCATCGACACCGGATCCCTTGGGGACCTCACGACGGACCTCGGTATCGACACCTCCGATGCAACGTACCTAACCTGCGGTGATCAGTACTGCGACGAGATCGAGGACGACGTGAACTGCCCCAGCGACTGCGACAATACGACCTGCGGCGACGACGTCTGCGAAATCGACGAATCCTCGAAAAGCTGCTCCTCCGATTGTTCGGCGGGAGAGTCATCCGTGCTTCCGGAAGGATGCTACGAAGCCGAGGCCTGCGATCCCTTGGGCGACGGAGGCACCGGCGTCTACGGCGACGTCTGCGATCCGCTCATGGCCAGTTCCTCCTGCAATTGCCAACCCGAAGTCGACACGTCCGACGATGAACACGATGACTTCCTCAAGGTTCAGAGCCACAGCACCAAGACCACCTACGCAGGCGGGGAATCGGAAGAATTCATCTTCAAGAAGGACGGCGCGGGCGCGGGGACATACTCCCTCGATACCGAGTACACCGATCCAACAGCCACAGGCGACTTCGTGAAGGAAGACGACGCCGGCATCGACATTAAGGTCGTTGGCACGATGGACTTCCTGTTCGAGCAGGCCGTGGATGAGGTCATGGGCCGAATCCTGGCCGTCTGCTACGATCCCGATCTGGCGACTCTCAAGAGCGTCGTCTCCAAGGCCTGCACGGCCCTCTCGGCCATCGACACCGTACCGGATGATGCCATCATGAGCTACGTGGACGGCTTGATCGACGCCTACTGCGCGGTCTCTACGCTTTCCGATACGAATGATTTCTGCACCGCGTGGAAAGGGGACGGCGAAGACCTCGTGCTCGGCACGGACGAGCACACCTTGTACGCGGACGGAACCGACATTCTCGAGGAATGGGATCCGGAAAAACCGTGCGCGGACGATCCGGCCTCAGCGGCGTCCTGCGACACGGTCGGCGGAAAGCAATCCGAGACGATCAAGTTCCCCGCGAACGATCCCAGCGGGCTGACGGAGAGCGTCGAAACCATTTCGTACACCCAAGACTCTACCGGCAAGAATGGGTCCGATACCTGGGTGGAATCCCTCAAGTATGCGGACGGCAGCTCCAGCAGCGAAAAGCAAACCCAGTCCTGGGAGCTGATCAAGAAAGTGAAGTTCCGGGAGATCACCAAAGGGTCCGGCAGCTCCTCCGAATCTCACAAGGACGCGAAGGGCCTTGAGGACAAGGAATGCTCGGTCTACTCGTGGGACGAGGAGAAGGGCGAAGGCTCCGTCAAAGGCGCGGACAAGTATGCCAACGGCGCCGTCGAGGAGGAGTCCTACTCTGACCAACCCGCAAAGAAGGAGAGCTCCTACTCCTCCAAGCAGTATTCAAAGGGAGAGGTCGACCTCGACAAGTGCACCGTCACCGTCGCCCCAGGCGACATCCTCGAAGGCAACTCCTCCGCCCTGAAGGCCACCGAGGTCACCATCGAGGGCAAGAAGCGCCCCGCCGCGGAGGTCTCGTACTCCAACCTCACCAAAGGCGGTGTGGAGAAGGACAAAGGCACGTTCACCAGCGCCTGCGCCTGCTCCGACCCGAAAGAGGACAAGACCTGCAAGGAGAAACGCAATCCGCCTCCGGGAGCCAAGAGCTGCACCGTTCTGAACGAAGGCAGCGGCAAAGACACGGACGGCAGCACCTACAGCTTCAAGGAGACGAAGAAAGCGGACAAGACCTCAGAACTTGAAGGCACCTGGAAATCGGCCAGTGGTTCCGATTCCGCCACCTACAAGCTCTCGGTCGACCCCCAAGGCAATACCAGAGGCACGGTGACCCAGGGAAGCCTGGAGCTTGAGGTCAATATCAAGAAAGACGGCACCGGCACCCTCACGATCAAGGCACCGGGTGATTCCGGGATGGCCGTCGGCGATGTGATCCAACTGAATCCCGGCGACTTCGCGAAGGCCTCCGCCCGGCGCCGCGCCTAGACGCTGCCTCTGAGAGAATCACAAATCCCTCGATTCGGCTTCGGTCGGATCGGGGGGTTTTTTTTCACCCCTGTCTGTACTAAGCTTCGGCCCGTGCGAAACGACACGATCGTGGCCATCTCAACTCCCCCCGGAATCGGCGCCCTCGGCATCGTGCGTCTCAGCGGACCGGAGGCATTGGATATCGCAGCAAGATCCTTCGATCCCGTTGGGGCGAGGCATGCCTCGCCCCTACAGCCCCGCCACGCCCACTTCGGCCGCCTCGTCGATCATGACACGGGTGAAACCGTCGACGAGGGCATTCTAACCTGGTTCCCCGCCCCCAACTCCTACACGGGGGAAGACGTCGTGGAAATGTCTCTCCACGGAAATCCCCTCATTCTCGAAAAGGCCGTCGGTCTCCTCTGCCGACTCGGTGCCCGATCCGCCTCACCCGGTGAATTCACCCGTCGGGCCTTCTTGAACGGCAAGATCGATCTGGCGCAGTCTGAGGCCGTGGCCGATATCATCGGGGCGTCCAGCGAAGCAGCCCTGCGGGCGGCGCGACGCGTGAAACAGGGGGATCTCTCCCGCGAGGTCGCCAACTTGAGGGAAGAGATCATCGCCGCGCTCGGATATACCGAAGCCGTGATCGATTTCGCCGAGGAACCGGACGTGCAGGAACACGCACGGGTCGATATCGAAACTCGACTGAAGAAGTGCGAATCGATGATTACTGGACTCCTCGCGCTCCACGGAAAGGCGCGACGACTCAGGGAGGGATCCATCGCCCTCCTGGCCGGAGAACCCAACGTGGGGAAATCCAGCCTCATGAACCGCCTCACGGGTCGCGACGTCTCCATCGTCCATCCGACTCCCGGGACCACCCGTGATGTGGTGCGAGAATGGATTGAGATGGACGGCTTCCCCGTCGAACTCCACGACACCGCCGGCCTCCGCCCCACCTCCCACCTCTCGCCTCTCACCTCTCACGACGAGATCGAATCCCAAGGGATCGCCAGGACGAAAGACCTCTTCGATCAGGCCGACCTCATCGTCTGGGTGCTGGACGCCAGTGCGCCAAGAGGCGTTCGTTCCGTCGAGGAATTCGCCCAATGGATGAACCAGGCCAACGGCTCGCTCGCCCGAAGCATTTTCGTATTGAATAAGTCGGATCTGGGCAGCACCGTCGATCTCTCATGGCTCCCCTCGCCGTCCACAGACGTCGTCCGCGTTTCCGCACTCACCGGCGAAGGTGTCGGAAACCTGCGGAGGGCCTTGGGGGAGAAGCTGGCCTCCGGAATTCAGTCCAACTCCGAGATGCTCCTTCTGCGACCCCGGCATGTCCAGTCCCTGGAGATGGCCCGTGCCTCCATCCAGGAATGCCGGAACCGGCCTCTCGGCGAAACCGCGCCGGACCTCCTCGCCATCGACCTGCGCGAAGCGGTGGCACACCTCGACGAAATCACCGGCACGATCTCCACCGAAGATCTTCTGGACCGTGTATTCTCCGATTTCTGCGTGGGCAAGTGAGGAGCGTGAACCCGTGAACCGGACGGGATCGCACGATCATGCGATGGCGCGTTCCAGGTCTTTCGGTCTCACAGGCTCACGGGCTCACGGGCTCACGTGCATCCTACTGTTCACTGTTCACTGTTCACTGTTCACTTCCTCCTGCGCCTGGTCGAGGAAGAGTACCCGCGATGGCTCAGGGCCTGCCGCGGAATCCAGCCCCGAGCCGGCCGCTCCCCGGCGCGCCCTCGTGGTCGATTTCGAAGCCGACCCCCGGGAACGTGAGGCAGTCCTGGCTTCCTTGAAATCGATCCAAGGCCTCCAAATTGAAGAGATCAAGTCCTCCAGCCTGTCGGATCGGACGCTCCTGTACTTCAAGCCCGATTCGAAAGACGATGCCGGTCGACTCATGGCCCGCACCAAGGGCGCCATGGCCATCGACTCCATGCCCTGGGGAGGGCCTTACGACATGGTCGTCTTCCTAAGGAGCAAAGGCTCGGCCGCGGCCAAACCCGATATCCCGCCGCCCGCGCCCAAGCCCGCGCCTCCAAGCTCGGAAGTCGTGTACTACGTCACGGCACAAAAGTACTTCCGGATCGCCCAGCATCAGGCCACCCCGGAAGGAACCGTCACGCTCACCATCGAAAAATCCGGGGACAGCCAGAAATGCTTTCCCAAGGTGACCCTCCGGGCCATGACGGAAGACCGGCAGGTTGTTTCCGAGGACACGATCAAGGCAGAATCCTTCCTGACCGCCCTCGTGGGCTACCGGGAAGATCTCAAGCTCTCCTACCCGCCCGAGCCGCGGGTGAAAAACCTGCAAATCGAAATCAAGGCATACGACGAGAAGGGTTCGATCATCCTGAACTGAGCGGTCAGCACTCTGCCTTCAGCAATCAGCTTGGGAGCAGCTAAAGCTGCTCCCCTACGGGTTGCCGCCGAATGCTCCGTAGGGGAGGACCTTTAGGTCCTCCCTTCTGCTCCCCTACACGCCCAGGCTGAAAGCTGATTGCTGATGGCTGAAAGCTATTCCAGCCCTACCGGTCCTAGGAAGAAAAACGGCCCTGCCTCAAAGTCAAGATTCAATAGAGAGGCCGGAGCGGCCACCAGAGTCTTGAGGAAGCTGCGCAACGCCTTCGGACGCGGCCACTCCACCACGCGAAGATCCGCATCCTCCGGGATTCCGGCCTTTTCACGCGCCAGATCCAGGCTTTCGAGCAGTCCCCCCTCCCGGTCCACGAGCCCGCGCTCGCGGGCCTGCCGCCCCGTCCACACCCGGCCCCCGGCCAAACCTTCCAGCGCCCCGGCTTCGAGGCCGCGGCCCTCCCGAACTTTGTCCAGAAATACCCCGTACCACGCATCCACGCCCTTCTGAACCTCCTTCACCTGCTCCGGCGTGAGAAGCGTCACATCCGACTCGACATCGGCATGACGCCCCCGCTTGAGAATCTGCTTTGTGATGCCCAATTTCTCATACAATCCCTTGAGCACGAACTTCCCGTAGAACACTCCGATGGATCCGGTGATCGTCGCGCCGTCCGCGAGGACCGGCCGGGCGCCCATCGACAAATAGTACGCACCGGACGCACCAACGCTCCCCATGGAGACGACCACCGGCTTTTTCTGCGAAAGCCGCCGAACCGCCGCCCAGATCTGATCGGAGGCGAAAACATCCCCTCCGGGACTGTTCACGCGGAGCACCACCGCCCGCACGCTCCTCGCGCCTTCCAATCTCCGGAGCACCGCCACCATCGAATCCGCGAAGGTCGCCGCCGATGTGAAGAACGGGAATCTCCCTCCTTCGCCTCGGGCCAAGACTCCTGAGACATAAACCACGGCGATGGTTTCCGGGGCGGCCCAACTTTCGCCCGATTCGTACTCCGCCTTCACCCGGGCTTCATCCCAAACGCGCGATCGGCTTCCGACACCCTGCCGCACCTGCTGCTGGGCCTCCTCCCATGTGGACGTCCCGTCGACAAGACCTTCGTCCACGGCCTCCTGCGCGCTCAGAAAACCCCGGTCCACCAACGCTGCGACTTTTTCGCGGGACAGCCTTCGCCCCTCGGCAATTCCCTCCACCATCTGGTCGAACAGGTCCCCCAGCATGGAGTCGAGGTTCTCCCTATGCTTGGGTGAAAACTCCTTTTCGGTGAACTGTTCCGGCGCCCCTTTGTATTCGCCCGCGCGCACGAACTGGGGCACCACGCCCAGCCAGTCCAACGTGCCCTTGAAAAACATCCCTTCGATTTTCAATCCCAGTAGCTCCAAGTGCCCGTGGGGATAGAGGAGGATTCGGTCCGCCGCCGTCGCCAGGTAGTACTCCTTCAAGGCGAACGCTTCGAGATACGCCACGACGGTCTTCCCTTTCTTCCTCAGCGCTCCCATGAGCGAGCGGATTTCCTGTAGCCGCCCCAGGTCCACGTTGAGGGAGCGAATTCGGAGAAGTACAGTGTGGACTTCCTCATTCTCCGCCAAGCGCCTGATCCGCGCCGCGAACTCGAGAAAATGGTCCCGTTCATCGAAGAGAAACGAGACCGCGCGCTGGTCGGGCAGTTCGGAGGGGACGAGAATCTCCGCCACCGCATTCTTCTCAAAGAGGGAATCCTCATGGGCCGCGCCGTGCAGATGGAGCATCGCCAACGCGGGAGTGATCGCCGTCTCGGAACCTCCCGGACCCGAGGCGGCCGTCGCCATCGCCTGGTAGCCGACACGCGCATGACGGGTCTTCAGAAGAAAACCCAACAACATGGTCTTGCGTTCAAGACCGTCGTCCGTTCGGAATCCGGATTGGAGATGCACTCCGGGCTTGAGAACCTGGTCCCAGCCGAGGTCGAGGACCCCGATCGACGACCGTGCACCCTTCACGCCGGTGAACATCTGTTGCCAATCCGCCGTCACCGTGGTGAGGCTCTTGAAGGGCCGGACCCCCACGCCGATCCTAGGGCTGACCTCGATCGGTTGTTTCGGGTACTCGTCTTTCGTGTTGGCAAGCCTGAAGTTTGAATCGGCGCGATCGATCGGGACCAACCCCCGGCCGTTCTGACTGCCGAGGTTATAAAGCGCGAGGCCGACGGACACACGAGGCGCGCGGTAGAGGACACCCAAGTCCACCAACCCCAATCGATCAAGGCCATGGCCGGTCCCGCCGTCCACGGCATGGAACGACAAGCCATAGTGAAACCGATTGGCTCCGAAGCCAAGACCGATTGAACCTTTGATCAATGAGTTGGGCAAGTCCCCCGAGGATCCGGTTTCGGGCGCCCCCCCCTCCTCCGGCTGAGAAACTTCAGTTCCACCGCCAGGCAGATCCGCCGTCGATCTGTCCATCCTCTGCGCGGAAACTCCCAGGGGACCGCTGTGCATCAGGAGACCGAACCGATTCCCTCCGCCCTCCGCGGGTGGCCGATTATAGAAGAAGGATGTATTCCATCCCGGCCCCACGCCCAGGCCCGCCGGGTTCATTTCGAGGAGATTCGACGCCTCCGGATAGGCCACCGACGCGGGGAAAAACATCGCGCCCTCACTCCGGGGATCCAGCGGAGCTGCCCGCACGGGCACCGTGATGAGTGAACAGTGAAGTGTGATGAGAAAAATCAGGATCCGCAATTCTCGCCGGGGTTTCACTTCACTCTTCACCCATCACTCCTCACAACCTACAGCGCCCTCGCCACGGTGACGGCCTCCACGCGAGCCGCCCCGGCAGCCTTCAACGTCCTCGCGCACTCCGAGAGCGTGGCGCCCGTCGTCATCACGTCGTCCACCATCAATATCCGCCGACCGTCGAAACGACCACGCTCCGCTTGGAAGGCCCCGCGCAGGCTGCGCTCCCGTTCTTCGCGAGGGAGGGAGGATTGCGGCGGGGTTCGTCGGACCTTTCTCAACCCGGTTCGCTCCACCCGGACTCCAACGGCTCGGGAAAGTTCTTCGGCCAGGAGGGCCGTCTGGTTGTACCCCCGCTCGATCAGCTTGAATCGATGCAGGGGAACCGGCACGATCGCGTCGAGGCGGCGCGGAGCCTCCGAGAGAATGTCGCTCTCCGTCAACAGCGTCTCGGAAAAGAAGAATCGCAGCCCGCTCCTGCCGTGGAACTTGAAATCAAGTATGGCGGACTGCACCGGTTCTTCGTAGACGAAAACAGATCGGACCCGGTCAAAGTGCGGTGGATCCTTCAGGCATCTCATGCACCGATGTTCGGCCGATGCGCTGTCCGGAAAAGGCTGCCCGCACTGGATACACCTTGGCTCCGGCACGTGCCGCATGGCCGCGGTGCAGGTCGGACAGATCCCGCCGCCGGAGTCCGCTTCGAGCAGCATCACGCAGACACCGCAACGCGGTGGGAAAAACAGGGCAATCAGGCTCCGCACCGATCGATCGACGCCTCCCCAGACTCCGGCGCGGGGGACCACAACCCCAAGTTCCATGCCGCAGTGTTACCAAATGGAGGAATGGCTGGCAAACGGCTCTCTGCCCGCCGTCCGATGTGACGGCACACAGCCTTTTTTGTTGACACGTTGAACAAAAGGAAGTAAACTTAGAAAATGTGAAGGGCTCTAAGCTCGGAAAAATCTCCTATCATCCAGAGATTGCGTTCAGAATCATCGACGGCGAGGCGGTTGTCATCACTCCGAAAGATGGTGTGATGCACACACTCAACCACGTAGGCACCGCGCTCTGGAAGATGCTGGAAAAGAAACCGACAAGGAATGATCTCGTGGACTCACTTGTCGAGGCGTACGAAGTCACCCCCGCTGCGGCGAGGAAGGATGTCGATGGCTTCGTCGCGGAGTTGATGTCGAAAGGATTGGTGCTGGTGGAGTGACGAGGCAATCGTGTGCGTATCGATTCCTTTCCTCGCCCTTGGAGCGATGCGGAAAGGACGATTGAGGGCGCAGATGGGTCGACGACAGGCGGCGGATCCTCGCCGCAATCGGGAGCAGGGCTAGGCCCCATGTACAAAGACTACTGGGGTTTCAAGTTCTACCCCTTTGAGAACGTGGTGGACCCGAAACTGTTCTTCCGGTCCAGCGTGCATCAAGAAGCCCTCATCCGGATCATGTATGCCATCAAGAACAACAAAGGCATCGGAGTCCTTTCCGGCGAGGTGGGGAGCGGCAAGACCACGATTATCAGCTACGTGTGCGCCCTGATCGCCCGCTACGGGTACCAGATCATCAATTTTGAGGCACCCCTCTTCAGACGATGGGAATTCTACAAGGAGGTCGTCAATCAATTCGGGGCGGCGGTCCCGGTGGCGGCCGGCGGAAACGTCAGCCAGGTGGCCATCATCGAGCAACTGCGGGATATCCTCCTGCGCCAAGTCCGCAACGGCGCGGGATCCGTCGTCTTCATCGATGAGATTCAGCTCGTGGAGGACGAAGGCGTCTTCGAAGAGATTCGGCTGCTCTCCAACTTGGTCTCGAACGGCCGGAACCTCGTCACGCAGATTCTCGTCGGACAGCCCCAGGTTCTCAAAAAGCTCGAGAGCATGCCCAATTTCCAGCAGCGCGTCGCCATTAACTACCATCTCACGCCGCTCAGTCACGGCGAAACGCTTCGCTACGTCCTCCACCGCATTGAGAAGGCCGGTGGCAAGGAAGAAATTCTGGACAAGCCTTGTTATGACCTGATCTTCCAGTACTCCCAGGGTCTCCCGCGCGTCATCAATACGCTGTGCGACCTCTCGTTGCTGGTCGCCGCGGGGGTGAAGGCGAAAAGCGTGGCCCCCGAGGTGGTGGACAAGATCGCATTCGACCAGGGGTTCAGGAAGTAGATGGTCTCGAAGGACATCCCCTTGGACGCCGACTTGGAAGAACGGCCCTCCGCTCCCGGCGAGGGCCTTCGCTTCAGCGAGTTTTTCGAAGATCCCTTCGCGCAGATGAAGGAGATGCCGCCCAAGCCGGCCCCCCCCGCCGACCTTCGTCATGCTCCCCCCCCCCGACGGGACTCCAAGGTCCTCCCCTTCGAGGAGGTGGCGGAGGCGAAACCCGAAAAAGACGAAAAAGCCAAGGGGGACGAGGCGGCGGAGATGAAGATCGCGCAGATTACGGTCGCCAAGCAGTACCAGTCTCTCCGCAAGCAGCTCCACCGATTCTTCCAGGAAGTGGAGGAGAAGGGCGCAATCGTGGACATGGATGGCATCATCGCTCCGCTCACGGAAATTATGGCTCACCTCCAAGATCACGAGGACTTCTATGTATACAGGGTCTTCTCCGTCTCCAAGGGGGACTACGAGGCCGACCCCCTGCTGTATCACTCGATTGACGTGAGTCTCCTCTCGGCAGTTCTGGCCTCTAGCCTGGGTTTTGCCTCCGCCGCCCAGATGCTCGAAATCGCCCTGAGCGCAATTCTGGCGGATGTGGGCATGTTGATTACGTGCAAGGATCTCTGGTCCAAAACTGAAACCCTGACCGAAGAGGACCTGTCCAGACTGCATGAACATCCCATCGCCAGCTTCAAGCTCTTGAAACCCGTCAAGGGGCGCTTCCATTTTCTGGATCTCGTGGTCCTTCAAATTCACGAGCGGGAAGATGGAAGCGGGTATCCCAACCGCCTCACGTCGGCGCAAATCCATCCGTTCGCCAAGATCATCGGTCTGTGCGATATGGTCGAAAGCCTTACACATCCCCGCAGTTGGCGCGATGCGCACACGCCCTATGACATGGTGAAAATCCTGCTGGCCGAGGGAAGGAAGTTGTTCGATCCCAAGATTCTCAAGCGGTTCCTGCAGCGGATCACGCCCTTCCCACCGGGAACCCTCGTCCAACTCAACACCGGAGAGTTCGGCCACGTCATCCGGGTGAACCGCGACAATCCGCTCAGACCCGTCATTCACATCGGAGGAACCAAGCGCGGTGACGCCGGAATCGATCTCAAGAAATCCCCGTTGCTCTACGTCGTCAAATCGTTCAAGCCGGGAGAACCCCTGCCGGCCGCCAAACCCGCCGCTACCGCGGCGCCAGGATCTGATGTCGATTCATCTCGCCGTCCCCGGAGCATTGCGTAGGGGGCGGCGCCAGGATCTCATGTTGATTCATCTCGCCGTCCCCGAAGCGAAGCGGAGTGGGGCGGCGCCAGGATCTCATGTTGATTCATCTCGCCGTCCCCGAAGCGAAGCGGAGTGGGACGGCGCCCTGATGTTTCAGCAAGGATGCACTCTTCGTCCATGCAAGGAGGTGGGAAATGACTGAATATCCCCGATTGCGCATGATGCTCGCCGCGCTCCTTTTTGCGGCGTGCGCGAAACAACCGCTGATCAAAAAAGACGCCCCCGGATGGTCCCTCGTGCGGGGCATTTTCGAGACGAACGGTTTCTTCCGCGATGTGGCCGTCGGCGACGTCAACAACGATGGGTATCTGGACGTCATCGGAGGCAACTCCAAGGTGGGAGGCATCAACGTTTGGCTGAGCTCGGCGGAGGGATCCCGCCTGGACCTCTCCATGCTGATTCGGAAGAATCTGCTCGTGGACACGATTGAGATCGGCGATGTGAATAGCGATGGTTGGAACGACATCGTCGCCTCCCCCAGCGGCCGAGGGATCGAGGTCCTCCTCAACGGTCGGGACGGAACCTGGTATTCCGCCGGGATGCTGGCCCAAGGCGGTTCGTATTCCACCCTTCGAATGACGGACCTGAATGGCGACGGCGCGGTGGACCTTGTGGGATGCAACTTCCAATATCGCGACCAAATCGCCGGGATCCAGGTGTGGTTGAATACCGGCAAGGGCAAGTTCGATACGGACACGGGCCCTCGCTCGGAAGGCCAGTGCCGAGATGTCATCGTCACCGACTTCGATGGAGACAACAAGCCGGACATCGTCGCCGCCTTCTGGGGCCCCACAAGCTCCGTGCGAATCTGGCGAGGAGACGGTCGAGGGGGCTGGTGGGCCTACCCCATGTCCCCCCAAATGAAGCAAGGCATCTGGAGTGTTGGGGTGGCCGACGTGGACAAGGACGGACTTAAGGATCTCCTCGTGGCGCTGTATCCCAACAGGGGCGTCTCCGTGATCCGCAACAAAGGGGAGGACGGCTGGGAGAAACCCAAGCCGATCTTCAAACGGGGCAATTTCTGGAAGATCTGGGTCGGCGACCTCAATGGCAACGGCCAGCTGGACTTGGTGGGGGCCTCGCACACCGGAGCCGGCATGCAATGGTGGCAACAGGATGGATCGTGGCAGATTCAGGATGTCGGGCTTCCCATTCGAGGTGATTATTACGGCTTCCGGGTCGGCGATCTCAACGGCGATGGAACACCTGAGATCGTCGCCGCTTCCTACGGCGAAGGTATCCGCCTCTGGTCCACGGGGAACGCCGGAAAGCTTTTCGGTAGCGCGAAAACCGGAATACTCCCGGTGGGCACGACCCCTCTGGAATTGGATTCGACGTCGGAAACCGGCAATTATCGCCGGGCGCCCCTCGAGACGACCATCGTCATCTACTTCGACCATTCCCAAATCGCCCTTTCGGCCCAGGCCAAATCCGCGCTCGAATACGTCGTGGCCTTCATCAAGAAACATCCGGGCGCCACGGTCGAATTGGTGGGCCACGCCGAGCCGGACGCGCAACTCCCACCCGCGATTGAGAACTTGGAGAAACTCTCGCGGATCCGCGCCGAGTCCGTTGGAGATTATCTGTCCGAGCTGGGGGTGAACAAGAGCCTCATCACCTTCAGCGCGCTGGGCGAAACCGCTCCCCTCTCCCCCGTCCCAGAGGCCAATCGAGCTGTGGAAGTGGTCATCAAGCTGCCCGAAGCCGAGCTGCCACAGTCGGCGTCTCAGGCAGCCGCCGGAACCGAGATCCCGCCGCCACCGCGGTTTGTCGAAGAAAGGCCGTATGTCATCGGGCCGGGGGACGTTCTGGCGATCACACTTTGGCAGAGAGGCAAACCCGAAGCCTATGTCGTGAATGTCCGGTCCGATGGAACCATCTCCTTCCTTTTTCTTCGGGATGTCATGATCGCAGGCAATAGTGTGAAGGACGCCATCGCCGCCCTCGAAAACGAATTGAAGCGATACTACAAGGAGCCGCTGGTCGATGTCGTCGTCAAAGAGTTCAACAGCCAGCGGGTTCTCGTGATCGGCGCCATCGGAGGAACGACTGCTGCCGCGGGATCACGCGTCGTGCCGCTCTCCAAGCCCACCCGCATCGTGGAGGTAATCGCCGCCGCCGGGGGGCCGAACATCGATGCGGATCTGAAAAACGTCTCCATCGCCAATCCGCAGGGGCAGACGCAGTACATCAACATGTTCCGGGTTCTCTTCGAAGGCGACCAATCCCAGAACATCTACGTGTCGCCCGGAGAGGTCGTCTTCGTCCCCTCCCTGCAGCAGTCGGTCAACCGCATCTACGTATTCGGCGAAGTCCTGCAACCCGGCGCCTTTCCTCTTCGCGACGGGGCCACCATTCTGGATGTGATCGCGGATGCAGGGGGCTACTCCCTCCAAGCCAAAATCAGCGGCGTGGGAATCCTCAGGCCCGGCCTGGAGCGACCTGAAATTCTCACCGTCAACCTTGAACGATTGGTCAAGAAGGGAGACAGCACCCAGAATATTCCGATTCAAAACCGCGACATCATCTACGTGCCCCGACACGCCATCTACACGATCAACCAATGGGTGGCCGCGTACACTCAGTTGGCGGGAAGCGTCTTGCTTCCCTTGAACTTGGTGACCCAGATCAACGCCCTTCAGAAGCAGTGAGAGGAGAGCCCGGATGCAGAGACTGAGCCCTTTCGTTCTTTACCTCGGAATCGTGAGCACCCTCGCCGGCGGAATCCTGAGGGTGGGGGAGGCGCATATCCACGGTGTTGGGCCCAAGTCATTCGCCGCCTTGGCCGGGCTCTGCTTCCTCTACTCGATCGCCGCGTCTCTCCTGCCGAAGAAATCGGATTCATGAATACGGGTGCCACGCGCTCGGCCCTCCACGACGAGCTGGCCCGGGACCATCTGGTGTCCACTTTGAAGGCGGGGAGGCCCGTGTCGTTCCGCGTCCGGGGCGGCAGCATGGAGCCTTGGATCCACGATGGAGACATCGTGGAAGTCGAGCCCGATTCGGTTCTCGAAAAGGGAGACGTGGCCCTGGTGGAAGATGCGCGAATCCTTCGGGTTCATCGCGTCATTGACGCCGGGACGGACGGGATTCGAACGGCCGGCGACCGCCTCAAGAGAGCCGATCCTCCGGCGGCGTGGAAGCGGGTCCTGGGCCGGGTGAAACGCGTAACGAGAAACGGTCGAACGGTCCACCTGGCGCTCCACCCGGCCATCGGTCGCGTGTGGGCGGCCCTCTTTCCACTTCGACCCCGCCTGTTTCCCATCCTGCGCACAATCAAGCGTCTTGCCCAAGCCTAGTGCGGCGTTGAATATGTCCTGCAAGAGATCCCTGACTTACGCGCCGCACGGTAGCCCCGCTCTCAACCCGTGATACTCAATAAAGGCGGGGCGTATGTACCTTGTTGCCGGAGCATCACTCGCTCCTGATCGACTCCAATGCCAATGCAACATGGTGCTAAGATTCTGAATTGGCCGAACGTCGTCACGTTCTGCAGGATCCTGTCCATCCCGGCGATCCTCTATCTGACGTGGCTCGACACCACCTCCACCTGCTTTCTGGGCGCCCTGCTCTTCACCATCGCCTCGTTCTCCGATCTCCTGGATGGATGGCTGGCGCGTCGTCTGGGACAGGTCAGCCCCATGGGGAAGCTCGTCGACCCGCTCGCGGACAAGCTGCTCATCATGACGTGCCTTATCCTTCTGGTGTCCGTGGAGGACCGACTGAATCCCTGGATGGCCATGGTTATCGTGGGACGGGAACTTGCCGTGACGACTCTTCGCGGTGTGGCCACCACCCAAGGCGTGGTTATCGCGGCTTCAAGCACCGGAAAGCGAAAAACACTTTTTCAGAACATTGCTACGGGCCTGCTGATTCTCGATCGGCCCTATTTCGGGCTTCGGGCGCACGACGTGGGTATGGTCTTCATGTGGATTGCGCTCGTCTACACCGTCTGGTCGGGTTTCGACTACTTCCGAAAATATCTGCGCAGCGCGCTGGGGGAAACGCGCTGAAGCGAAAGGAGCACTATGTCCAAGTACGTTCTGGCCATTGATCAGGGCACCACCGGTACCACCGTCCTCCTGATCGGCAAAGATCTCCAAGTGTACGGACGGGGTTACAAGGAAATCCGCCAGATCTACCCCCAACCGGGTTGGGTGGAGCACAATCCTTCCGATATCTGGGCCTCGGTTGGACAGGCCGTCCAAAAGGCCTTGGCCGATGCAAAAGCCAAAGGCAAGGACATCGCGGCCATCGGCATCACCAATCAGCGCGAGACATGCCTGTTCTGGGATCGAAAGGACGGTCGAACGCCCCACAATGCCATCGTCTGGCAATGCCGAAGAACCTCCGAACGATGCGAGCGCCTGAAGTCCCTCGGCAAGGAGCCCCTCATTCAACAGCGCACCGGGCTGGTCATCGATCCCTACTTCTCCGCCACCAAGATCCAGTGGCTGATCGAAAACGTGAAGGTCGTTCGAAACAAGATCGCAGACGGCCAGTGGCTCGCGGGAACGATCGACAGCTTCCTCCTCTGGAAGTTGAGCGGAGGCAAGGTGCACGCAACCGACCCGAGCAACGCTTCCCGAACCAGCCTCATGAACCTGCGAACGTTGCGCTGGGAACCCGAACTGCTCGGGCTGTTCAACATTCCCTCGCACATCCTTCCGGACATCCGGCCCACATCCGATGTGTACGGAACAACAAAAGGTCTTTCCTACCTTCCGGACGGTATCCCGATCGGAGCGCTCGTGGGCGATCAGCAGGCTGCGCTCTTCGGCCAGATGTGCGTAAACCAGGGCGAGGCCAAGTGCACTTACGGAACCGGGGCTTTCCTGTTGATGAACACCGGACTTCAACCCGTGATTTCCCGTCACCGGCTTCTCTCCTCCGTGGCGTGGCAACGGGGAATGGACGTCTCCTACGCTCTCGAAGGAAGCGTTTTCGTTTCCGGCGCAGCCGTGCAATGGCTGCGGGACGGCCTGGGCTTCATCAAGAAATCCGAGGAAATCACTCCTCTCGCGCAAAGCGTGAAGGACAGCGGCGGTGTGGTGTTCATCCCTGCCTTCGTTGGACTCGGCGCGCCCTATTGGAAGTCAAGCGCCCGCGGCGCGCTGGTCGGACTGACGCGCGGCACGACGCGCGGCCACATCGCGCGCGCCACTCTGGAGGCCATGGCCTTCCAGGTGTGCGACATCATGAAGACCACGGAGGAAGACTCCGGGGTGCGCGTCACGTCCCTCAAGGTGGACGGCGGCGCCGCCCGAAATGATCTTCTCCTCCAATTTCAGGCCGATCTCCTCGAGGTAGAGGTGATCCGGCCGAAGGTGATCGAAACGACGGCGCTGGGCGCCGCCCTGCTCGCCGGCTTGGCCGTGAACTTTTGGAAGAGCATCGGAGCGGTAAAGGACGCCTGGAAGGAAGAAAGACGCTTCCGGCCGAAGATGAAGCCCGAAGAGCGCGTCGTCCACCTCAAACGTTGGCGCGACGCCATCGCCAAGATATAAGCGCTCGCTCCCCTTTCCCATCCTTTGGGCCTATCCCAACACCCCCAAACATGTAGGGGAGCATCTTCAGATGCTCCCTCTTCATGGAAGCAGCTAAAGCTGCTCCCCTACACGCTTACCCACCTCCCTCTCGCCGAGCGCGAAGGGATGGGGTGAGGATTCGTGCAAATCCGCAAAGCTGTCATCCCCGCCGCCGGCGTCGGCACCCGTCTCCTCCCCGTGACCAAGGCCGTCCCGAAAGAACTCCTGCCCATCATCGATCGGCCCTCCATTCAGTATGTGATCCAGGAGGCCGTGGACTCCGGCATCCGCGAAATCGCTCTTGTGGTTTCCCCAGGGAAGGAGGCGCTCATCGACTACTTCCGCCCCTCTCCCCATCTGGAAAAGTGGCTTCGAAACAAGGGCAAGCCGGACCTTGCACGAGAACTGGAGCAGATCTCCCGCATGGTGAAGATCACAAAGATCGTTCAACGTGAACCGCTGGGGTTGGGCCACGCCGTCCTTTGCGCTGAAAGGTTCATTGGACGGGAGCCGTTCGCGGTTCTCCTGCCGGACGACATTTTCGACTCTACCCCCCCATGCCTGAAACAGATGATCCGCCGCTGGAAGAAAGTCCATGCGCCTCTCGTGGTCCTCGATCGGGTGGATCCGTTGAAAACGGCATCCTATGGGATCGTTCGCGGGCGTCTCGTTTCGAATAGGCTCATTCGCGTGGAGGATTTGGTCGAGAAACCCGGACCCAAGAATGCCCCATCGCGGCTGGCCGTCATCGGCCGGTACATCCTTACCCCAGCGATTTTCGACGCCCTACGGAAGACACGCCCCGGCTGGGGTGGCGAGATCCAGCTCACGGACGGGCTCCGATTTCTCGCCCGTACAGGCCCCTTTTACGGCCACATCTTCAGCGGTCGGCGGCTCGACATGGGCAGCCGCGCCGGCGTCGTCGAAGCCATCCTCCACTTCGCCCTCAAACGCAAAGATCTCAAAGCCTCCGTCCGACGCCTCCTGAACACCTCAAAGTAGCCCCGCCCCTCGAAAAAGGGTATACAAGCCGCCTATGCCGGAAGCCAGCGGACAGGTCATTTTCTCGATGCGCGAGGTCGGGAGGGTCTTTCTCAAGAAACCCGTCCTCAAAGACATCTCGCTCGGCTTCTATTACGGCGCGAAGATCGGCGTCCTCGGCCTGAACGGCTCGGGCAAGAGCACCCTCCTCCGAATCATGGCCGGGGTGGACACGGAGCACACCGGTGAGGTGGCCCTGTCGAGAGGATACTCCGTCGGCCTCCTCGAACAGGAACCCAAACTGGACAAGTCGAAGTCCGTCCGTGGGGCCGTCGAAGAAGGCGTCGCCGATACCACCAAGTTGCTCCGCGACTACGAAGCCGTCAGCGCAAAGCTCGGAGAAGACATCTCTCCGGAGGAGATGGAAAAGCTTCTTGAAAAGCAAGGCGCCCTTCAGGAGAAAATCGATGCCGCCGGCGGATGGGAGCTCGACAGCAAGCTGGACCTTGCCATGGATGCTCTGCGATGCCCCCCCCCGGACGTGAACGTGGCTCAACTCTCCGGCGGCGAGCGGCGGCGCGTCGCCCTCTGCCGGCTGCTCCTTCAGGAACCCGACATCCTTCTACTGGACGAGCCGACGAACCACCTCGATGCCGAATCGGTCCAGTGGCTGGAGCAACATCTCCGACAATACAAGGGCACGGTCGTCGCCGTCACCCATGACCGGTATTTCCTCGATAACGTCGCCGAATGGATTCTCGAACTGGACCGCGGTGAAGGGATCCCCTGGAAGGGCAACTACTCCTCCTGGCTCGAACAGAAACAACGCCGGCTGGCTCTCCAGGAGAGGACGGAGGCTCAACGCCAAAAGACCCTCGAACGAGAACTGGAATGGATTCGCATGGCACCCAGGGCGCGGCACGCCAAGAGCAAAGCGCGCATCTCAGCTTATGAAAAACTCCTCAGCGAGGAGCAGGAGGGACGGCAGGAAGATCTGGAAATCTACATTCCCGCGGGCCCCCGCCTCGGAAACCACGTCATAGAAGCCCGGCAGGTGTCAAAGGCCTTCGCGGACCGCGTCCTCCTTGAGAACCTGAGCTTCAAACTTCAGCCCGGAAGCGTGGTCGGCATCATCGGCGCCAATGGGGCTGGGAAGACGACACTGTTCAAGATGATCGTGGGCAGGGAGAAACCCGATTCCGGCCAGTTCTCACTCGGCGAAACCGTGAAACTGGGCTACGTGGACCAGGATCGGGACGCGCTGGTGGCCGAGAAAACAGTCTGGGAGGAGATCTCCGGAGGATACGATGCGGTCGAGCTCGGCAAGCGCACCGTCAACTCGCGGGCCTACGTCGCCCGGTTCAATTTCTCGGGACAGGACCAGCAGAAGCGCGTGGGAGACCTCTCCGGCGGCGAGCGCAATCGCGTACACATGGCCAAAATGCTCAAGAGCGGGGCGAATGTGCTGCTCCTCGACGAACCGGCGAACGATCTGGACGTAAACACGCTCCGCGCCCTCGAAGACGCGATCGCCAATTTCGCCGGTTGCGTCCTCGTCATCAGCCACGACCGATGGTTCCTGGACCGAGTGTCCACTCATATTCTGGCCTTCGAAGGCGAAAGCAGCGTCGTCTTCTTCGACGGAAACTACACCGAGTACATGGAAGATCTCCACAAGCGCCTCGGTCCCGCCGCCGACCGCCCTCACCGCATCAAGTACAAGAAGCTCACGCGTTGACGCTCTCCTCCCGAGGGCGTAGCATTCAGCCATGGGGCCTTCCACCGGCCGTGGGTTGATCGCTGCCTTCACTTCTCTTTTTCTGCTTCTGGACGCACCCTCGTACGGCATTTCAGAGAACGCGGACGAAAGAAAAGCGCCCGACTCCTCGGAGTCACCGCTTGAGAAGATAGGGGCGGAATACGGAGTCAAACCGGGGAGAAGGGACCCGCCTCCCCGAAGCTTTCCTGCCGCCCCCAAGGAGAAGGAGCCTGGAACCTCGGGCCAAGGTTCCGATGCAGGAGGCTGGGTTGAGCTTGTAGGCAAAGTCTTGGAGGAGGTCACCGATTCCAAGGAATCCGAGGAAGAAAGCCATGGTGGCCGGGAAGAACCCTCCTCGAAGAAAGTATCATCCTCCGGTGTGTTCAAGTTCAACAAGACCTATCGCCATCCTTGGCGGAGAGACCTGAGGGCCGAGGCCCTTTCTTCCTCAAGGATCTCGGGCGTGGGTGTCTCCGCCGCAGTCAGAAAGATCGGAGGGTTCGGAATCGAGGCGGAATCGTTCAGCTTGGCAGATCGGGGGCCGGGATCCCAAAGCGAGCTGCTCCTTCTGGGAGCACATCCGTTCGCTTCCCTATCACCCCACCGGTTCGTCGAGGTCCTGGTCGGCGCCGGGTTCTACAATGGCAGCAAGACGCTGTCGGGAAAAGACAGCCGGACCGGGCCGAGCGCCCTATTTCGTCTGATCGCCCTGCCCTACACACCATGGACGTTGGAGGCCGGGCTGGAATCCAGCCGAATCGGCGGGAGATTTCTTTATGAACCGAAACTCAATCTGGGCGTGAAGCTCTTTCCCTTCTCTGTAAGCGCCACCTCGCGAAATCTGTTGACCCCTTCCCAGAATATTCACCTGCTCGGCGTCACATTCGGCACTTCATTCTGATTTCCTCTCGGGTCACCGGTCTATCGGGCGGGGCTTGGCGTCCCACCATTCGTTGAGCTTGCGGATCGGATCAAACAGGATCGACAGAGGAAGCTTGACCGGCTGGGGCAGGCCGCTGCGTTCGACCAGTAGACTGGTTTGGTGGAACCCTTCTCCGAGCACCGCGCCGGCCACACCCGTCACGATCATGTCATTCGCGCTCACTCGGTCGGTGAACTCTCCCACGTACTCCCAAAGGAGACTCCCGCCAAACGAGAAGCCCAACGAACCGAGCGGCCCGAAACCATTGGATCGGCCGATCTGGTAGTACAGGACCCCGTCGTAAACGTGTCCCAACGAATTCACGACGAAGGTATTCGTGTCGAATTCCCACCCTCCCCTGATCTTTCCCTTCAGGCCATCCCAAGTGGGCGGGTAGACAAACTTGCTTCGGTTGTTCTCGCGTTTCGAATAGTGAATCACCGTACCTGTTCCAATGAGGGCCGAGAGCTCGGCAACCGCCCGCCCCGTGCGCCTCCCTCCCTCCCCCACGAGGGGTTCTACCGATATGGGATCGGCCGGCTCGGCCGACGCTACGGGCGCGGCTTCAAGCGTGAGGGTGAACGATAGGAGGGCTGGAAACCAATGTCTCACTGAGAGGTGGGAATCAATCCGGCGGGCGGGGGTTCACCCCTTGGAAGCGCCTTCTCAATCGCACGCTCAAGGTCATTCTCACGAACCTGCCCTGGCCACAATCTGAGGATCGTTCCCTTCTCGTCCACAAGATAGCTCGCGGGAAGACCGATCAGGCCGAGCTTGTCTCCCACCTTGCCTTCCTTGTCGACCACTACGGGATAGCTGATGTCAAACTCCTCGATGAAATTCTCGATTTCCTCCATCTCGCTGTCTTCGGCAATCGCCACCACGGAGAACCCTCTCTCCCGGTACTTCTCGTACAACTTCACAAGCTCCGGAGTTTCCAACCGGCAGGGTCCACACCACGTGGCGAAGAAATTGAACAACGTCAGCCGTCCGGCCAAATCGCTCGCCCGCACCGCTTGGCCCTCCAAGGTGTAAAATGTTTGGGACAAGTCAAACTTCTCTTTTCTCACAGCCGCTGTCCCGTCCGCCCCCTCCGGCCCGGCGGCCAGCCCCGGGTTGAACCGCTCCACCACCGAATTCAGGAATTCCAGCTTCGAGGAAATCCGTCCGAACTGGTTGGTTACGAGGAGAGCCCCAAAAAGCAGGAGCAAGATTCCCGAGCCGATCTCGACGGCGCGCAGGTACCCCTTGGCCTTCCTGAAGAATCCCAGGAACCTTCGGAAGAAGACGGCCGACAAGAGCAGAGGAACACCCAATCCGGCGCTGAAAAGAAGGAGCAAGATCACCCCCTGGCGAACGGTTTCCTTCTGGGAAGCGAGGGCCAACACTCCGGCAAGTAGGGGGCCGATGCAGGGCGACCACGCGATTCCAAAAAGGCCGCCCGCAAACAAAATCCAAACGAGCCCCGACCGCTTCCGACCCACTTGAAACTTGCGTTCGGTGAGGAGGAAGGGGATCTTGATCAGGCCGGTCATCTGGAGGCCCAGCAGGCCCAGCACCCCGCCGGCAACGATCCGGAGGAGATCCTGGTGGCTCCGCAGCGCCTGGCCGACGGCCGTCGCCGAGGCCCCCATGATCGTAAAGATGGCGGAGAACCCCACGACAAATACCGCGACCCTGAAGACCAGATTCGCAAGGGCGCGACGATCCTCGCCTCCCTCTGAATGGATCTCCAGCACCGACATGCCCGCGATGAATGAAAGAAAGCCCGGCAAGATCGGGAGGAAACATGGGGAGACAAACGACAGAAAGCCCATGAGAACTGCCGAGCCCGCGTCGACCATACTGACACCCATCAGAGAATGGTATCAAATCGGCTCTGCTGAGCCAAAAGCCGCCTCAAAATGGAGCGGGGCCACCCGGCCCCGCTCGACCTGCTATCTCGATGGCTGTTCCCTACTGCTGCGCCTTCAGGCTCTTGAACTTCTCCGTCAGCTCCGGAATCACCTTGAAGGCATCTCCGACGATGCCGTAGTCGGCCACCTCGAAGATCGGCGCATCGCCGTCCCGATTGACCGCCACGATGACCTTCGAGTCCTTCATTCCGGCCACATGCTGGATCGCTCCGGAAATGCCGAACGCGATGTAAAGCGTTGGAGCCACGGTCTTGCCCGTCTGGCCGACCTGCCAATCGTTCGGCACCCAGCCTGCATCCACCACTGCGCGCGTCGCACCTATCGCGGCGCCGAGGACGTCGGCCAACGGTTCCATCAGCTTCTTGAAATCTTCCGGAGTCTTGAGCCCCCGTCCGCCGGAGACCACGACACCGGCATCCACGAGTTCGGGGCGCTCACTCTTGATCGCCTGGAACTCTTTGAACGATGCCCCGTTCGACGCGGGGGAACCCGGATCCGACTTCTCCACGGGGGCCTTCGATCCGGCTTTTCCCGGCGCGGCAAAGGCTGTGGTTCGAACCGTCAGGAGGACGGGTTGACCCTCGAGCTGAACGGTAGCGATCACATTTCCAGCGTACATCGGTCGCTTGAACACCTTCCCCGACTGGCCGGACACCACTTCCATCACTTCCGTAGCCAGAGGGGCCTTTAGCTTCGTCGCCACTCGCGGCAGGCAATCCTTCCCAAACGAATCGGCCGGCGCGATCAGCGCCTTAGCGCCGGTCTTCTTGACCAGTTCGCCCAGCGCCGAGGCATACGCCTCTCCAAGATAGTCCTTCAATGAGGGGCCATCTACAGCCACAACCTTGGAGGGTCCGAACCCGGCCAGCTCATCCGCGGCACCCGAGATATTCGAGCCCATGACCACGCCCACCGCCGGCACGCCCAGTTCCTTGGCCAGGATCTGAGCGGCCCCCAACGCAGAGAGCGTCGATTTCTTCAGTTTTCCATCCTGCTGACCTACAACGGCTAGTACGCACGACATGGTTAAATCACCCTCGCTTCGTTCTTGAGTTTGTCGATGAGCTGATCCACCGATTCCAGCTTCACGCCCCCCTTCCGTTTCGGAGGGGCTTCCATCTTGAGGACCTTGACTTTCGGGGCGAGGGAAATCCCCAACCCTGAAATGTTCAACTCCTGGATCGGCTTGCTGCGCGCCTTCATGATACCGGGAAGCGAAGCGTACCTCGGCTGATTCAGTCGCAGGTCCGCGGTGATCACGGCCGGGAGCTGGATCACCTTGACCTCCAAGCCGCCATCCACCTCGCGCGTGACCGTGGCCGACTTCGCATCCGCCGCGACCTCGACCTTTGACGCGAAACACGCCTGAGGATAGCCAAGGTACTCGGCCAGCGATTGCGCCACCTGATTGGAGTCGTCGTCAATCGCCTGCTTGCCCATGACGATCAGGTCCGGCTTCTCATTCTGAACGACCTTCTGGAGGATCTGGGCCACACTATCCGGATCGAGAGGCGATTCCTCCACCACCAGGATGCCGCGGTCGGCCCCCATGGCGAGCCCCGTGCGGATCTGCTCCGTGGAGACCTTCGGGCCGACGCTGACGAGAACGATTTCCGAACCCGACACCTTTTCCTTGATCCGGATGGATTCCTCGATGGCGATCTCGTCGAATGGATTGATGACGAACTTGACGTTCTCCGTGACGATCCCCGAACCGTCCGGCTTGACCTTGATCTTGGTTTCGGGGTCCGGGACCCGCTTCACCGTTGTGAGTATCTTCACATTGCACCTACCCTTTCAGCATACTCGCCGCCTGGTACGAACCGGCTTCCACCGCTCTACGAGACCCCCCTCATCGAGCGTGCGGTTTCGTCCCGGCGCGATGCCGTTGCCACCTTGCTCGCAGGCCCTGCCCGCCTGCTCTTCTTTCGTGGCACCATGACGCATTCCCTTGGTGCATTCCCTTGGTGCCGGGCCGACTTTTACCAAAACCCCCGGCAGCTTGCAAGGGCGGGTCTCGGTCGGTCCCGAGTTGGAGCTTGAACTTTTTTTCACACCTCCCTAGACTCCATCGGAGGATGGGCTGTTCAAGAACCTTGGGACACAAGATCCTCCCCCACGCTGCGGGGCATGCCCGATGAAGCTCCTCGCCATCGGAGCACACCCGGACGACATCGAGTTCGGCTGCGCCGGCGCCCTCATCAAGTTCCGGAAGCAGCAGGAGGCCGAAGTCTACCTCATGATCATGACGGCCGGAGAGAAGGGCGGCAACGCGGATATCCGCAAGAAGGAGCAGATGGAAGCCGCCCGCATCATCGGCGCGAAAGAAGTCTTCTGGGGTGATTTTCACGACACGGAGGTCACGAACAGCCGCGAGGCCATCGGCACGATCGAGAACGTCATCCGGGAGGTGAAACCCGATTGGGTCTTCACCAACCATCCGAACGATACGCATCAAGATCACCGAAACCTGGCGCTCAACATGGTGACCGCCACCCGCTTTATTCCGCGCGTGCTGTTCTTTGAAAGTATGACGAGCGTGGAATTCAGTCCGACGGTGTTCGTGGACCTCGAATCCACCATCGAAGAGAAGCTCAAAGCGCTGGGCGCCCATCGCTCGCAGGTGGAGCGGACGAATATCGCCGGACTCTCCGCCATCGAGATCTCCCGTTCGACCGCCGTGTCGAGAGGCATCCAAGGCCGCAGCCGATTCGCGGAAGGCTTCGTTCCGCTCCGGTATGTTCTCTAGCCCTCACACCGCCGCCTCATCGTGACGCGACTGACCGGCCGGATCTCCGTCCTCATCCAACCCGCGATGATCGTTGTGATGGGGATGCTCCTGCCCTATTGGCTGAGAGAGCTTACGGATCCCTCGGGCTGGCAGCGGGCGACCATCATTTTCGCCTTTGCCTTCGCCTGCACGGTGCTTCTGGTCCCCATGGTGAAACTCGTCGCCGACCGCCTCCATGTGGTCGACGAGCCAGACGAACGCAAAGTCCACACCGTCTCCACTCCGCTTTGGGGCGGCTTCGCCATCTATGTCGCCATGATCGCCGCCATCTATCTCGTGGGGATCTACTACCCCCGCATCCGATGGCTCATCATGGCCCTCACCCTCCTCACGTTCACAGGCATGCTGGATGACTACCGGGGCGTTTCCGCGCTGACTCGGCTGATCGTGCAAGGCCTGGCGACCGCTCTGGTGATCCACGGTGATGTGGTCCTCACCTTCCTTCCCAACACGTGGTGGGGAGTGAGCTTGGAATATGCCTTGACAGCCCTGTGGATCATCGGGCTTACCAACGCGTTTAATTTCCTCGACGGGTACGACGGGCTAGCCGCCGGCCTGACGCTCGTAGCCGCCTTCGCCATGGGAGCCATCGGGCTGAAAGTCGGGTCTCTCGGCTACGCGCAGATTGCCTTCGCTCTCGCCGGAGGCTGTCTCGGATTCCTGCTGTTCAACTTCAAAATGCGCAGCCGGGCCGAGATTTTCCTGGGCGATGGAGGCAGCACGCTTCTCGGCTTCTCCATCGCCTCCCTGGCCGTGATGGGGTCCTGGGCTGAGGATCAGTGGGTCTCGCTCAGCATTCCGCTGATCATTCTTTTTGCCCCGATCTACGACATGTTTCTCATTACGGTCGGGCGGATCTATTCCGGGAAGGTCCATTCGTTCAGGGAGTGGATCGAGTACACCGGAAAAGATCACTTCCACCACCGAGTCGTCAACCTTCTTGGAAATGCGCGCCGGGGCGTCACCGCCATCTGGCTCCTGACCGCACTGGTCGGCATCGACGGCTACATTCTGATTGATTCGCCGCTCTCGGACGCCTTGTTGATCGTGGGCAAGTATGTTATGGTCTTCGCCGTTCTGACGTGGGTTTTCATCCTGCGTGAGAGACATGAGAAGGCGGTTGCTGCCCTAGGCGAAAAGCAGACCCCATCCGTACGATTGATTGCGGGAAGGGGTGTGCGGAAGGAGGCCAAATGAAAAATATTGGAAAGTTCTTGTTGACTGTGGGAGCGATATTGACTCCCGCGATCGCAAACGCAGCGGACAAGAAGGGCAACGTCGAAGAAGGAAAGAAACTCTACGCGCAATTCTGCTCAAATTGTCATGGCGCGATGGGGAAAGGCGACGGGCCGGCGGCTGCGGTCCTCAATCCCAAGCCGGCCGATCACAGCGATGCAGCTAAGATGTGCGAGATCACCGATGATATTCTCTTCAAGGTGATCAAGGATGGAGGCGCTTCCATAGGCAAGTCCCCCGTAATGCCCGCCTGGGGCCCCCAACTCAAGGACGATCAGAAAGTTCAGGACCTCGTCGCATTCGTCCGGAGCCTTAATGTGAAAGGCTGCAAGGGCAAGGCCGGCGGGGGCGACAAGAAGAAAGAGCCCGAGAAGAAGAAATAGTCCTCCCCCCGTTCACCGCGAAAGTCCGCTCTTGCCGCAGTACGCCGTAATCGTACATGGGGGCTGCGGCTCAATTCCCCCGGAAGAAAAGGCCCGCCGACAGCCCGTCCTGGAATCGGCCGCCGAGGCGGCCGGGCGGGTTCTGCAGCGAGGCCGGTCCTCAACTGAAGCCGTTCTCCGCGCCGTTTCGATCCTCGAAGATCATCCCTTGTCCAATGCGGCGCGGTCTTTCGGTCCCGGCGCCCTGTATGGATGTGGCAGTCGGGAGAGGGTAAGATCGAACCGCTCTCGTGAAGGTTGCTCCGGGAGTAGCGCAGCGGTAGCGCACCTGCTTTGGGAGCAGGGGGTCCCGGGTTCAAATCCCGGCTCCCGGACATGCGAGTCTTCGAGCAGGTCAGGGAGATCCGAATCGGAGCACAGGACGTGCGACTACACTGGGATTGCACGGAGCGTCAGGATGACGACCGTGAAATCCCGGCTCCAGGATGGAGCCGTACTTGCCCTTCAACGGCGACCATGGATGGTCGACGAGCCATGGCAAGTGCGGCTCCCGGACTGCGACGAAAAGGCTACTTCTTCGCCCACTGACCGGGGAGCGATTCGCGGGCGGCCAGCACCATCCACTTCCCGTCTTTCTTGGCCACAATCGACGAAACAATCAATCTCTGGGGAACGAGTGGCTTTCCATCGAGTGAAAACATTCCGGCCACGGTCGCGTCGCCATCAACCAAGGCCAGATCCGGCTTCAAGAAGCGTATATTCGGAACGACCATGATCATCCGCGTGTCTTTGAGGACGGTCGCCTGTTCATCGGCAAAGAGGGTCTCCAGAGCATTTCGCCCCTTGGCCGTGCGTCCCTGAAAATTCGTGATGTCGCCGTCTTCACTCCAAATGGCAGTCATGTTTTTCGGGATGCGCATGTTGAACGCCACCGTATAGTCCGACCACGCCTTGCGGATGGCATCCTCATCCGCCTTCCGGCCTCCCTTCTCCTCAGCCAGGGCGATTGAGGCCATCCCGAGAATACACGCCAGCAAAACAATCTTCTTCATGCAATTCCTCCTTTGGTGGATTTCTTAGACGGAGTCGCGGTGATTTTCAAGCACCGTTCAGGTCGTCGGAAGCCTCCGGGCCTCCCCGGCCAGTTCGATGAGGTCCAGCATGATGGAGTTCAGCTCGAAATCCTTGGGCGTGTAGATCCGTTTGACGCCAAGACCCAGGAGAACGGTGTGGTCCGAGGCCGGGATGATTCCGCCCACCACCACGGGCTTCTCCTGAAGCCCTTCCTGCTTCATGAGGGACATGATGTCGCCCACCAACTCCACGTGAGATCCCGACAGAATGCTCAGGCCCACCAGATCGACGCCCTCCTGCAAGGCCGAGGCGACGATCTGTCCCGGTGTGAGTCGTATTCCGGCGTAAATCACCTCCATGCCCGCGTCCCGTGCACGGACGGCGATCTGCTCCGCTCCATTGCTGTGACCGTCCAATCCGGGCTTGCCGACCAGAATCCTTATCTTGTGTCCGAGACGCTGCTGGATCTCGCGCATCCTCTCCCGCACCCCGGCAAGGCCGTTCGATGCGGCGGCACCCACGCTGGGCGCCACTCCTGTGGGAGCACGGTACTCCCCGAACACTTCACGCAGCACCCCCGCCCACTCGCCGGTGGTCACCCCCGCTTCGGCGGCTTCGATCGACGCCGACATGAGGTTCGTCCCCTCGATGGCCGACCGGCGGAGCGCCGACAACGCCGCTTCCACACGGCGGCGATCCCGCTTCCGCCTGAATGTATGGAGACGTTGAATCTGGTCCTTCTCGGCCTGCGGGTCCACTCGGAAAAATTGTTCTTTCGATTCGGCCGTGAGGGGCGACACTTCGGATTCCTGAAACTTGTTCACCCCTACCACAATCTGATCACCGGACTCGATGGCCCGCACACGCGTCGAATTGGATTCGACTAGTCTCTGCTTCACGTACCCCGTCTCCACGGCCCGCAGGATTCCACCCATGGTATCGATCCGGTCCATCTCGGCCCGAGTGTCCTTCTTGAGTTCTTCCACCTTGGCCCGGACCACCGGCGATCCGTCGAACAGATCCGGGTATTCGAGAAGATCCGTTTCGTGCGCCAGGATCTGCTGAAGCCGGAGCGAAAGTTGTTGGTCCCAGGGCCGGGGCAGTCCGAGCGCTTCGTTCCAAGCGGGAAGCTGTAGAGACCGCGCGCGGGCATTTTTCGACAAGGTCACTCCGAGGGCTTCATAGGCGATCCGCACAATGTTATTTTCCGCCTGGCGCTCGGTGAGCCCCAAAGAGTTGACTTGTACGCCGTACCGGAATCGCCGCTCCTTCGGATCCTTCACGCCGTAGCGGGAACTCGCAATCTCATCCCACATCTCCGTGAACGCCCTCATTTTGCACATTTCCTCGACAAACCGGAGGCCGGCATTGACAAAGAAGGAAATGCGGCCGACGGAAGCGGACAGCTCGGCCCCGACGAATCCGCGTGACTTCACGCTGTCCAATACCGCAATCGCGTTGCACAAGGAGTAGGCGAGCTCCTGCATCGGTGTCGCTCCCGCCTCCTGGAGGTGGTAGCTGCAAATGTTGATCGGATTCCATTTGGGCACGTTTTCCACCGCGTACACGATCGTGTCGGTGATGAGCCGCATGGAAGGGCCCGGAGGAAAGCTGTAGGTCCCCCTTGAAAGATACTCCTTCACAATGTCGTTCTGCGTCGTGCCCTGCAACAGTTTCGGATCGACCCCGCGCTTCTTCGCCAAGGCGATGTAGAGGGCCAGGAGCCAGGCCGCCGTCGCATTGATCGTCATGGACGTGTTCATCCGATCGAGCGGAATGCCGTCCAGGAGACGGTCGAGGTCTTCCAAGTTGGAGATCGGCACCCCGACTTTTCCGACCTCACCTTTAGCCAGCGGATGGTCCGGGTCGTATCCGATTTGTGTGGGCAGATCGAATGCGATGCTCAGCCCGGTCTGACCCTTGGCGAGATTGGCGCGGTAGAGCTTGTTGGACGCCTCGGCGGACGAATGTCCCGCGTACGTCCGCATGATCCACGGCTGATCTTTGACCGCCATGATCCCATTTTACCCGCCCACTCCCCACCGAACAAGACCGCCGCAGGGTCAGCCCTTTTTCAATGCATATGATCGGGATGATCGGTGACAGTATACTCTATTACAATAATAGGTGACAGAATACTTTATTAGAGAGAATAATAGTATACTGTCACCGATTATCCATCCGCTGACGTCGTCCCCTTTTAACCAGCGTCAGTCGCTGGCGCCGCCGAGAATAAGCCCGCCCCACTTCCACGTGTTCCCCTCGGAAGGGACAGTGGTAGGTCCAAAATAACAGCCATAGATAGATTGAAAGGGAAGTCCTGAGATCGCTGGGACATCAGTATCGAAATACATGGTGCCCGCTTGTGATGCGTCGCACGGAAAGGGGGCCGTAGCAGAACGATGAAGCTGCAGGGCACCACCTTCAATAGTCAGCTTGTTTGCCGGGCTCGCCGTCCCAATCCCCACGTTACCTTCGGTGTAGATGGCGTTCGCACTGCTCTTGGTCCAGTTCGGAAGGCCCTCGATGGCCTTCTTGAGGTTGCCGAGCGAAGTGTTGAGGTCGTCCGCGACCAGCGCCTCGCCGGTCGTCCAAGTCTTGACCGTTCCCACCGTCACGGCCAAGGCAACCGTCGCAATAATACCCACGGTTATTCCCGCGCCGAGCAGCAGACCTTTTACGAACACTTGAATTCTCTTTGGACACCTCCTCGATTTCATCATCCCAGGATGCACGAGCCGATCTTGGACGACCCTACAATGCACGTGGATCTTGCATCCGGTTGGGACGGCTGCGCCGGGACGTCCGGCGTGGGGGGCTTGTCCGACAAATCCACCAACGGAGTCGCCGACACCTCACCCGACCTTTCGCTCTCGCTCTTGGAATTGAGGGCTGAGACAGCAAAGAAGTAAACCTGACCGTTGTTGAGACCCGTCAGCCTCGCATTCAACGCACCCGTTATGCTCACCGGCGAGGCACCCTCCTTCGCTTCCTTGCCCTCGTAGGGTCCGCCCGTCTTCGCGCCATAGTAGATCCGGTACTCGGCTGCTCCCGCCGACGCTTCCCATGACAGGGCCACGGAGGCGTTTCCCGTTCGCGCTTGAAGGTTCCTGGGCGGCTCAGGCGCCGCCGTGATCGCCCCAAGCGCAACGCTGATTTCCGGGGAGGCCGGCCCTTCCCCATCGGGTGCGGTCGCAGAAACCTCGAAAAAGTACGTGAGGCTCGGTTCCAAGCCGTCGATCAAGACCCTCGACACATTCCCAACGTCGGCCGGTGAATTCCCGATTGAAAGCCCCTTGCCCTTGCGCGCGGCGCTTTTCGTGTCGTGGTAAACCAGGTACCCGCGGGCCCCCGCCACGAGGTCCCACGAAAGCGTCACATTGTTCTCGCCGATGACGGATCGGACGTTCTGCGGCGCAGGCAACCCCTCAAGGAGCCTTTTCTCAGCTTCCGCGGAGCAGGCGCTGAGGATCAGCGCGAGCGGGAGGACGATTCTAGGGTATGACTGTGAGTGAGTGAGTGAGTGAGTGCAAGATTCTCACCATGCCGGCTGAAACCTACTCCCGCCCTTCCTCCAAGTCAAACGTCCACCCTGGGGATCTGGGGCTTCCAAACACTCACGGCAGATCGGTGAGGCCGGGCTTGGGGGAGCCGACGAGGGCGGCCATGTTGCCGCTGGGGTGCTTGTTCTCGTGCATGAGCTGGTGGGCCAAAGGGATCTCGTCGAATTTGAACGTCCGCGAAAGACACGGGCCCACCATGCCCTGAGCCACCATGTGATTCAGCGCCGCGCACTGCTCGTCGTTCGCAAAATGGGAGCCCTGAAATCGCTTCTGACGCATCCAGAGGTATCGAAGATCCGCTACGGCGTTGTATCCGCTCGTGCCCGCGCAAATCACGACCATGCCACCCGTATCGCAAACGAAAATCGACGTAGGCACCGTGTCCTCTCCGGGATGATCGAAAACAATCCGAGGATTCTTCCGTTCGCCCACCCCGTCCCAGAGAGCTTTCCCAAAAGCCCGGGCGCCCTGGAGCCATTCGCCATATGACTTCTCATCCTTCCAGTGCGGGAGCATGCCCCAATGGTTGAAGTTTCTGCGGTTGATGACGCCCTTCGCACCGAGTTTCTTGCAAAACTCAGCCTTGTCGTCGCTCGAAACGACGGCCACCGGAATTCCACCAAACGCTTTCACGATTTGGATGGCCATGCTTCCGAGACCGCCCGCCCCGCCCCAGATGAGGACGACGTCGCCCTTCTGAACCGTTTGTGGCGGCCAGCCCTTGAGCATCCGATACGCGGTGGCTCCGACGAGCATGTAGGCCGCGGCCGCTTCCCACGTCAGTTGCTTCGGCTTGGGGAGGCACTGGTGGTCCTGAACAATCGTGTACTGCGCGAAACTTCCCCAGTTCGTCTCGTATCCCCAGATCAGTTGCGTGGAACTGAACATCGGATCGCCGCCCTTCACGATGAACGGATCCTTCCGGTCCCAAACGCCGCAGTGAACGACAACGTGATCCCCCACTTTTACATTGCGCACACCGCTCCCCACCGCCCACACGATTCCCGACGCATCGCTTCCACCGATGTGAAAGTCGTAGGGATCGCCCTGTTTCTGCCGCGCCTTGATCACGTCCACTGGAATTCCCCGCGCGGCCCAAACATTGTTGTAGTTGATCCCGGCCGCCATGACGTAAACGAGGACCTCGTCTTCTTTGAGCGGCCGGATGGGAATCCGTTCGAGCTGGAAGGCGGTCTTCGGTTCGCCGAAACGCGCGGCACGGATCACCTGGGCGTACATTTCGCCCGGAACCACGCCGAGCGGCGGCAGATCCGCGACCTCAAAGATCTCCTTTCCAGCCATCACGCGTTGTGCGGACATTCCAGCACTTTCGCCCTATGAGACGGAGGATCTCTTCTTGATCAGGAGCCGGCGCTCAATCTCGAAAATCTTTTCGGCGATCTTCTCCTTGCCGAGATCCTTCTTGTCGTTTTCTTTAAGAAAAAGATCCGCACCGTATTTTTCGAGAGCATCCTTCGACTTGATCCCCTTCACGCCGATGAGCTGAAACGTGACGACTCCCTCCGGGAGCTCTGCGGGGCCGTCTTGCTTGTGGAGGACTCTCGACAGTGCATACACGGTGTCACCCGACACCGATGGCTGAGTATGATACCCCTCCGTGTACCCAAAATCCCACAGCGCGTTCTCGGAGACATCCCGACTCGCGAGACCCGCAAGCCAATTGAAGACCAGACCTCCGTAGACCACCGGCTCACCCGAAAGGGGACCCCCGCGGCCCCCCGTGTAGATCTTGTCGTAGTGGAGCGGATGCGTATTGCCGGTCTTATACGTCCAGTTGTAGTGCTCGTCCGTAATGGTTCGACCGTTCGCGTGGACGATGATCTCTCCCACGTTGAAATCTTCGAAGTAGGTATTCGGTGCCGTCAGATTCGAGGGATACTTCCCGACCGGTTGAGGAATGTGCATGACCGGTTTCTCAAGGTCAGGGAAGCGGGTTGCCCCCGCCCCCTTGGGTGCCGATCCCCCCGCGGATTTCCCTCGCGGCGGGATCATGACCTTTCGGTCGTACTGCACGACGACCTCGTTCCGCTGGTTCAATCCGATCGTGCGAAGTTCCGCGATCCCGGGCTTGCCCTCGCCCCGCTCCTTGCGTCCCAACACTTTCGTAAGGGAACGGATAGTGTCCCCGGCGTAGGCCGGACGCAGGAACAGAACATCGTAATACCCGAGATGCGCAATCGCCTTTTCAGAATCGTTCTGCACGCCCTGGCTAAGCGCAAGATTGAGAAGCATAAGGGGCGAAGCAGGGCGTCGCTCGAAGCCGTGTGCTTTGGCGAACTCCTCATTGAGATAGAGCGGATTGGCCTCCATGAACGACGTGGCGAAATCGAGCATGAAGGCCTCCGAGAGGGTAAATCCCCTCGGGTGTTCGAACACTTCGCCCGCCACAAACTCCTCCAAGTAGCGACCGTACTGCGGCACCTTCACATTCGCCCCAAGTTGGACCGGCAGCGATGGCGCCTTCTCCGCCTGCTTTTCGCAGGCCACTTCGATACTCTTTCCCAAGTTACTTCCCCTTCAACTGCTGTTCGACGAGCGACCGCGCAATAACGCGCAGGGCCAATACTTCCTCCGCGCCCTCGAAAATCGAAAACACCCGTGAGTCCACATAATACCTCGATACATCATACTCCTCCGCGTAGCCCATGCCACCGTGGATCTGCAAGGCCTCCCGGGTCACCCACTCGGAAATCTTTCCCGCGAAGAACTTGACCATCGATCCTTCCATCTGGCCCTTCCCCTCATCGAACATCCGGGCCACGGCGTACGTGAACTGCCGTGACGCCTGAATCAGCATGGCCATCCGAGCCAGTTTGTACTGGGTGAGTTGATAATCAAAGATCGGCAGTCCGAAGACCTTTCGCTCCTGCGAATAGCTGAGCGCCTTCTCGAAGGCGGCCTGCATCACGCCGTTCGCCCGCGCAGCCGTCTGCAACCGGCCGCCGGAGAACCCCTCCATCTGGAGATAGAAACCTTTTCCGAGTCCGTCTTTCTCCCCGATCAGGTTTTCGTTCGGCACGAAGTAGTTATCGAAGTGGAGCTCATAGGAGTGCATGCCGCGATAGCCGATCGTCCCGATGGCGCGGCCGGCCACTTTACCGCCGCCCTCCTGCTTGTACTCAAAGTTGTGACCGCTGAACGCCGGTTTTTCCGCCATCAGAATGGAAAGCCCGCGATGCTTCTTGGACATGTCCGGATCCGTCCTCGCAAGAATCATCATGATTTCCGCTCGACCGGCAAACGTACACCACATCTTGGCGCCGTTGATGAGCCAGCCGCCCTTCGTCTGGGTCGCGGCGCATTTCATCGCGGCGACGTCCGATCCGTAGTCGGGCTCCGTCGCCCCGACCGCCACCATCTTCTCGCCCGAGGCCATCAGGGGCAGCCATTTCTTCTTCTGCGCTTCCGTGCCGCCCTTCAGGAGCGCTTTCGCCAGAATCTCCGGTCGCGTTATGAGACTTCCAGAGACGCCGAGCGAGCCGCGCGAGAGCTCTTCGGTTACAATCACCATCCCCATGTTGTCCGGTTTATCATCGCTCTGGAAGCCGCCGTACTTTTGCGGGATGGAGAGGCCGAAACATCCCATTTCAGCCAGCTCCTTGATGATCGGTTCCGGCGTCAATTCATCATGACGGTGCACCTTCTCGGCCACCGCACGAACCTTGGTATCGGCAAACTTCTTGAAGGCGTCCCGCATGAGCTGCTGCTCTTCCGAGAGACCGTAGCTTCCCCCGCCCCCCCTTTTCCGCAGTTCCTGGGAAATCTCCTCATACCTCGACGGCGACTGGGCGGCTTGAAGCTCTTCCGACCTCGGACTCTGAAGGAGGGCGGAGCGTATTTGCGAGTCCGACAAACCAAATTCGGTGGGGCGCCGGGAAAGCGTCTGCCCGACATCGTGTACTACCTCGGCCGCGAACGTTTCGGCCAACAAGCCTTCGAGACGCCCATCCTCGGAACTCCTCTGAACGCGGTCGGCGTGTGTAAGGGTGTGCCGCGCGGCCTGAATCTCTGCGCACAGATAGGCAAGGTCGTAGGCGGTCACCTGGTGACGATCGAGCTTGGGAACGGAGATATCTTTTCCGTCCCTGGCTTCCGCTGCGAGGTGTTTCAAGCCCAGCGTGCAGAGATCTTCAGCGGATTGGACGAGACTCGAAATCGCTTCCCTGTTCATGATCCAGCCGATCCCTCAATTAGCGAAACGGGCGGGCTAAGTCAACCCGTACCGAAAGTGATTGCCTTGGTCCGAGGGGTCTGCATATAATCCCCCGATCATGTTGCCCCGCGAGAAGGCGCTCCAGTCGTTACCGGCAAACTCCGATTTCCTCACCGCCGTTCGAGGCTTCCTGAGCCGGGAGGATACTTCCCCGCTTGGGAAGCTTCTCTGGAAGGTGGGCGAAGGACAAGACCTATTGCTCGATGAGGCGCAGAACGCCGTGCAAGCCATTGTATCCGATGAAGCCACCGACCCCCTTCGCGCGGCGTTTCTGGCTGCACTCCAAGCCAAAGGCGAAACCGAGGATGAAATCGCCGCGTTCGCAATGACCATGCGCAATCTTGCATCCCCTCTGGGGATCGAGCCGTCTGACCGGCTATCCGACACGTGCGGAACCGGGGCGGACGGGGCTTCCACCTTCAACGTGTCGACCGGCATCGTCTTCATCCTCGCCGCGTGCGGTCTCAAGATTGCGAAGCACGGCAATCGGGCCATCACGTCCAAGTGCGGCAGCGCGGACCTTCTGGAGGCCCTCGGCGCCAAAATCGATCTCGAACCAAGCCAAGTCAGGACGTGCCTCGAACAGACGGGTGTAGGGTTTCTTTTCGCTCCCAAATTCCACACCGCCACTCGGAAGGTCATGACCGCCCGGAAGGAGCTCGCTTCGGCGGGCTGGAAGACCGTCTTCAACATCCTGGGTCCCCTCACCAACCCCGCCCGGCCAGGATGTCAGCTCCTCGGCGTCTTCAAGCCCGAACTCGTACGTAAGATGGCGGGCGTACTGGCCAGGATGGGCACCCGGAGGGCGGTCGTGGTCTGGGGCGAAGTGGGAGGGGGCAAGGGCATCGATGAAGTTTCGATCGTTGGGGCCACGCGTTGCGCGGAGTTGAACGAGAGTCACGAGATTTCGGATTTCAGCGTTGAGCCTCATGCGCTTGGCCTCAACTCGGCCACGCTTGATCAAATCAAAGGGGGCACACCTCAGGAGAACAAGGACCGGTTGCTCCAGGTTCTTGGCTCAGGCGATCCCCGTCCCATCAAGAATTTTCTTACCATCAATGCGGCCGCGGGACTCTACGCCTCCGGCAAGGTGAAGTCGCTTCCTGACGGCGCCAAGCTGGCCATGTCCAAGATCGAGGACGGCTCGGCTCTCAAGAAAGTTCACGAATTTGTGGAGGCCACGCATGCGGCTTGATCGAACGTGTTTCGCGATCCTCATCGCGGCTCTCGCGATGCGGGCGGCTTCTCCGGTCCAAGCCTACGAACTCGAAGTGCACGGCAGTTACCGGCTGCGCATGCTTGATGCGGATCGCTACCAGCTGGCCGACGACGGCGCCCGCGCCCAGCAGGCAGGCTGGCGCGAACATCGACTGCGGCTCACGCCTTCCGCAAAAACAGATAAGCTCAAGTTCTTCGGCCAAATCGATCTCTTTTCCGGACAACTCCTCTTCGGGAGCCACAACAGCCGCGTGGGTGAAGAGTTCGTCCTCGATCCGGATCGGGCCGGAACCAAGGAAATCCGAGTTTCCAAGAATCCCGATGGCACGCTCACCGATTCGGGCAAGACGGAGTGGATACCCGATGTGATCGACCCCCGCCACTTGTATGTGGAGTACACAAACCCGAGCGTCGGGCTTGTCCGCGTGGGACAGATGCCTTCCGACTGGGGCATGGGAATTCTGGCGAACGGGGGCGACCGCGAGCCGCTCTTCGGCACGAACCGATACGGGGACATCAACGACCGAATCCTTCTCGCCACCAAGCCGCTGAGCAAGATGGGAGGGGGAAAATTCCACCAGAACTTTTACACCGTGGCCGCGTTGGACAGCGTCTATCGCGACGAAAACGCATCCGTCAGGGACGGCGATCTCGCGTTCCAGGGCGTCCTCGCGGGTTTCTACCGCGAATACGAAAACATGAGCGGCTTGTACCTCGCAGGGCGCACTCAGAAGGACGACTGCCCCGATGCCCGCACCCGCCCCTGTGCCAAGTTGAACGTGGTTGCGATCGACACCTATCAGAACTGGATGCAAGAGGGCGACGTTTCAAGGCAGCAGGTATCCTTCGAAGGCGTGGTCCTCCTCGGCCGGACGACTCGCGTACTTTCCGATCTCGCGAAATCCGGGGCCGATGTCCGTGCCGCGGGATATGCCGCCGGCGGATCGTATGAGTATCTCCCGCTCCGACTCACGGCCGCCGTTGAACACGGCTATGCGTCGGGAGACAACAATCCACAGGACGATACCGTCACTCGACTCTCCTTCGACCCCGATCACAAAGTCGGCATGATCTTGTACGACGAGGTTCTGTACAACGTCACCGCCCACATGGCCGACAGGGTGGCCGACGAACTCGGAGCAACCGGTGAAACGGCGGAGACGGCATCCTTGCTGGGCGTGCTCCCGGACTCGATCGCCAATCTCCCCACGAACGGCGGCGTGTCAGGATCGACCTACGTCTACCCCTCGGTAAAGTACGACTACAAGGTCTGGAGCGGCCATTTTACCCTCAAGGCCGCCTACTTGGCGGCTTGGTTGACGTCAAACTTTTTCGATCCTCTAAACACGAACCAGCACGGCGGGGTACTCACCAGCCCTTATGGGATCGAGCGCGCGCACAGCTCGCTTGGGCAGGAAATCAACTTAGGCGCCGAATACGATTTTCATCTTCTCGGGGACATTGGTTTCCGTTTCACCCTCCAGTATGGAACTTACTTCCCCGGCGATGCCTTTCGACAGCCGGACGGTTCAAACAAGATCCAGAAAGCCGAAGACAGCAAGATCGACAAGGTCGAAGGCCGGTTCACCTTGAAGTGGTGAGCGGTTCTGCTAAGCTCTCACCGTCAGCTTTCAGCCGTCTGGCGCGCGGAATTCTGTTTTTCCGATCCGCTGAATGCTGACCGCTGATTGCTGAAAGCTGTTTACGGGGCGTGGCTCAGCTTGGCTAGAGCGCTCGGTTCGGGACCGAGAGGTCGGTGGTTCAAATCCACTCGCCCCGATTCGTGAGTCCGCGAAACGAAGCGGGGCAATCTTCATGGAGGGCAGGAGCCCGACTTCAGAGGGATTGAAGGAAATTGCAGGAAAGCCATGCCTTGAATCCACTCGCCCCGATTTCTCACCCCTGACCGTGTCGGATGATGACGCCTGATGAGCGATCTCAGCTCTTCACGCAAGTGGAAGAGCAACTCCGAAAAAATGAGGGCGAGCGCGCATTGGAGGGGTTGGACCGGCTGATCTCAGTCCACCCGGAAGACCTCTCCCTGCTCTATCTCGCCACCCGCGTCTGCAACGTTCTGGGATGCGAAACCGACTACCGGGACCGCCTCTTCCGGAATGCCGACTGGCCGGAAACGGCTCCACCGGTCCCACCTCTCCAATTCCTGGCGCCCGCGACACGCGAGCCGATCCTCTCCCTGGTTACGTCGACCTGGAATAGAGCAAACTCTCTGTCACGGCTCCTCGACAGCCTCGGTCGGCATACAGGAGCGCCTTTCGAACTCATCGTGTCCGACAACAACAGTGCGGATGGGACCCTTGAAATGCTCGCCCAACGGCGCACCACCTTTCCCTGGCTTGGCGCGGTCCTGTTTTCAGGCCATTCCTCCACGCTCGATGCGTATCGCACGGGCACGGAGCGGGCACGGGGGCGGATGATCGGATATCTCGCCGATGACCTTGAGGTTGAGCCACACTGGGACCGGCAGATCACGGAAACACTGATTTCAAGATCGGAGGTCGGCATTGCCACGCCCGTTGTCCTGGATCCCGGCCGTCAGACCGGTTTCCTCGGCTCGTGCGTTCCCTATGTCAGCCGCAGACACCCATGGCTCAATCGCCACGGTACATCGGTCGCCGCGGACGATTCCACACCCATGTCCGTCACCCTTCCCGATCGTCCGATGGAGGTGGAGGGCGCGGCCTATCCATTCCTCAGGAGGGATCTCCTCACGAAGGTGCCCATTTTCGACCCCCGCTTTATCCATGTGTGGGACAACGACCTGGCGCTTGAAATGCGCTCCCGTGGATACAGAATCCAAGTCTGCCCGCAAAGCCGCGTCATCGACCACGATGCTTCGCGCTCCGAAAGCGATGAGCGCCAGGTCGTCCACAGTGAGACGTTCTTCGAAGAACTCTATGCGAATCCGGACCGGGCGCTATCGCGATTGGCATCGCCGGACAGCCGTCCCATGCGATATCTCCACGACGATTTTCTACTGGAGTGCAAATGGACGGCGTTTAGGGTGGCTCCCTGTTCCCGTGGCCGACGGAGGGCGTTTCGGGCTACGGGATGAGGAGGATCTTGCCGGTCGTCTGACGGCCTTCCAAGGCACGGTGGGCCTCGGCCGCCGCTTTGAGAGGAAACTCCCGGGTCACGGTGAACTTCACCCGCCCGGTCTGCATCCAGTCGAAGACCGCCGAAGAGCGCTCCACCAACTCCTCGCGCTTCGCGATGTACCATCCGAGCCCGGGGCGCGTCAGGAACAGGCCCCCGCGGATGCTCAGGATGCTTGGGTCGAACGATTCGACGGGCCCGCTCGACTGGCCGAACAGGACCATCATGCCCCTGGGTCGGAGGCAGTAGATCCCCTTCGCGAAGGTCGATTGGCCCACTCCGTCGTAAACAACGTGGACACCTTTCCGCTCGGTGATACGTCGAACCTCCTCCTCGAAATCCTGTCGGGTGTAGAGAATAACGTGATCCGCGCCGGCGGCTCTGGCCAACTTTTCTTTCTCCTCGGTGGAGACCGTTCCAATGACGGTGGCCCCGAGCATCTTTGCCACCTGGCACAGAATCAGACCCATTCCACCTGCGGCGGCATGGACCAGGCATAGCTCGCCCTTCTTCAACGTGTACGTGGTGTGCGTGAGATAGTGCGCCGTCATGCCTTGAAGCATGGCAGCGGCGCCGAGATTCGAATCGATTCCGGCAGGCCTTCGCACCAAGCGGTCGGCCTTGACCACTTGATACTCCGCGTAGGCCCCCATCACATTGGTGTAGGCGACGGGGTCGCCTTCGGACCAATCCATCACATCGGGCCCGATTTTCTCCACGATCCCCGCCGCCTCCTGGCCCGACGTAAAAGGCAGGTCGGTCTTGTAGAACCCGGTTCGGTAGTAGGTGTCGATGTAGTTGACCCCGATCGCCTCGATCTTGACGAGGACCTGGCCGGGTCCCGGCTCGGGCACCGGGATGTCCTCATACGAGAGGACTTCCGGCCCGCCGGTGCGAGCAACACGGATGGCCTTCATGGTCATCCCTTTCTAGCCCAGCTCTACTTGCCGTTCAAGGCGGGAGAAAAAGCCACCCTCAGATCTCGATAGAAAAGAACCCAGCCGACCAAGGCGCCAACAACATAGGGCCAGAAGATCAACTGAGTGGCGATATCGTGTGGCAGGGCGCCCGTCCACATCGCCGTTGCGCCATGGATACCGATATAGAGGATGGCGCCACAGACGATCAGTCCGCTCGCATACGCCCAAGGGCGCTTCTGCCGGATGCCCGCAAGCAACGCCACCAGATTGGCGGTCAGGAACAGGTCCGCCGGAAGGAACGTCTTGGCATTCCGTACCATCTCAGGCGTCATCTTGTCATCGTAGTAGCCGGTGAAAGTTAGCCACCACCAGATGGGTACATAAACGGCCAATCCCGCAACACCGATTCCAATGGCCCATTTTTTCATCGCAAACCCCCTTTCATGAGGCTGTGATCCCTTCCGGTTCCCCCTGGCGCCTTCCGTGCACCATTCGGTCGATGATCTCCTGCTGTATCTCCGGCGCAAGATCGTCGAAGTACGCCGAGTAGCCCGAGACCCGCACCAACAGACCGGGAAACCGGTCCGGGTGATCGCGCGCTTCCATCAGGACTTTCGGATCGAGCACGTTCACCTGCATCTGCATGCCGCCTGACTTGAAACAACCGTCGATGAGCGCGCCCAACCGTCGGGATCCGGAATCACCTTCAACCGACCAGGGATCCAATTGCAGATTGAAATTGATCCCATTCCGCGCGACGTGGAGCGGCAACGCGGCCTGAGAGCGTAGGAGGGCTGTCGGGCCCCGGCGATCTCTCCCGTTCCCGGCCGAAAGGCCGGAGGAGAAAGGATCCCCCGTGCACCGGCCGCTGGGCAGCGCACCCACCTTCCTACCGAAGGCCACATGCGAAGTTACAGAGTAGAAGCCGGCCACATATTCGCCACCCCGCGTGTTGACCCTGTCCCGAAGGGTGGAATCGAACATTTCCATGACCCGTCCAACATAGCCATCCGGGAGGGGATCGTCGTTTCCATACTTGGGCGCATTCCGCAGCCGCGCCCGCAGTTCTTCGTAACCGATGAAATTCTTCCGACAGGCCCGAATCACCTGCCCCAGAGTCGCCTTTTTCTTTTGGAAGACGATCCAATCGATGGCCGCCAGACAGTCTCCCACCTCCACCGCACCGACCCCTTGGATGCCGCTTCCATTGTAGGCGGCGCCTCCCTCGGTGGAATCTTTTCCCTTCGCCATGCAGCCGTCGAGCAGCATGGACGTGAGCGGTGTCGGATGCAGGCGCGCATTGGCTCTCTCGACAGCCTCCAGATCCGCCAGCAGCCGCGCGACTCCCGCGCGGATCTGGGTCTCCAGCAGCCCAAGGAGCGCCTGCATGGATGGACAGTTCGCCGCGTCCTGCGTTCTTGCGCCCATCCGACGGAGCCGGCCAAAACGCCTACCGCCATTCAGAGCCAGCTCCATGCACAAAGGCAGATTGAAGAGTGCCGCATCGGTCGAGAAAAAACTCCTGCCTGCCGCCACCGGCTCCACGCATCCTACATTTGCGTAGTCGCGCGCGTCTTCCACGGCCACTCCTCTCGACTTCAAAATCGGAACGATCACTTCGTCGTTGTAGACAGCGGGCGAAACCGCTCCTCCGGCCAGGGCCGAGGCAATTCTCGACCGATACGCTGCCGGACTGCCCGCGTGGATGCGTGCATGGTAGTTGGGTTGCCGAGTCCGCAGCGCATCCATCAGCTCCAGGAAAAGGAAGGTGACTTCATTCGTCGCATCCCCGCCTTCCCGATCCGTTCCTCCGACCACCACCACCTGGCCGTTGAACATTCCACCGTGGAAGCGCGTCCCGCGCCGCGAGAAAGCCGGCACGATCTCGCACAGTTTCACCGCGAAGCACCCCAAAAGCTCGAAGGCGCCCTCGCGATCCAAGCGGCCTGCTTTCAAGTCGGCCTCGTAGAATGGATGGAGGATCTGATCCAATCGGCCGGGGCATACGGAGTTGTCCAGCGATTCCAAGTTGAGCGCGATCTGCGCGAAGAGGATCGATTGGAGCGCCTCGTGGAAAGTCGTCGCCGGCCCTCGAGGTACTTTCCTGCATATCTCTGCAATCCCGTTGATCTCAGCCCGTCGGGTCGGGTTCGATTCATGTTGCGCCTGCGCGAAAGCTGCGGAACGATAACGCTCCGCGAAGCCGTCCAAGGCGTCACACACCCCCACCACCGCCCGCCAGAAATACTCTTCGCGGGGGCCGATCCCGGCGGCCGCCCGCCGCTTCTCGGCCTCCTCCCGGTAACCCGCGGTTCCCCGATTCACCAGACCTGCGTAGTCCGGGACGAAGTGCGATATTCCCGCCACCTCGTTGATGAGGTACGATGTCGGATCTCCCATCTCGGCAAGAAACGGCAGCGACCGCGGGAACGGATGCGCCTTCGTCATCATGATGCGCGAAATCCAGTAGGGCAGCACTTCCGTGAGAAGCCGACGACGGGCGGCCCGTGAGATCTGGAGGGGATTCACCTTTCTTTTCGGAAATCGGAACAGATCCTCCATCATCGCCACCCCGTGCAGTTCGGGAAAGAGCTGCCCCCCGACTCGAAACGAAGTGAAATTCCCCACCAACAGCTCCTGGGGATAAATATGAATCGCTTTGTGCCCCAGGATGTATTCCAGCGCCCCGGCCTTCTGCAAAATCACGGGATCTTTCGGATCGGCCAAGGTGCGAAAATACCGGGTGACGAGAAACGCACGTTCACCACAGAGTGCGGGAGAGCTTCCCCGAACTTCTTCGTGGAGACGGCGGACGCGCTGGGTCAGGTTCACACCGACGACGGGTCTCGCGGCGCTCATTCCCACGTGGTGACTTCCAATCCTTTCGATCGGAGATACCCAGCCGCCTGCTCCAATGGCCCGGAGCCCCGCGCTTCAGGCGCGAGTGAAAGCGGCTCGATGGGGAATCCCACGCGGGCCAGCTTCGCCTCGCCCATGGCGTGGTAGCGAAGGAGATGGATACCGACCACGCCGTTCCCACGGAGAAAGGCGGCGATCTCCAATAGGTTCGTCGGATCATCGGTGTATCCGGGCACCACCGGCACTCGGAACTGCGTGGAAACTCCCGATTCGATCAGACGCCGGGCATTGGAAAGAATGGCTGCATTGTCGGCCCCGATCACTTCCCGATGCATTTCAGGGGACATGATCTTCAAGTCGAACTGAATGAATTCAAGGAGGGGAAGATACGGCTGGAAGGCCTCCCATCGGAAGAGTCCGCAGGTTTGGAGCCCGACGCCGACCCCCACCTCGGCGCAGCGCCGCGCGAAAGCGCCGGCGAATTCCATCTGCAGCGTCGGCTCACCACCGGAAAGCGTAATCCCCCCCCCCGACGAAGCAAAGAAGGGCCTGTCCCTCGCTACCTCTTCAACCAACTCCTCGATGCCGTACCGCCTGCCAACCACTTCCAGCGCCCCGTGCGGGCAGGCATCTACACATACCCCACAGGCATCACACAGTTCCCTCCGGATTCGCGCTTCCATCCGCGTCATCGCGCCTGCCGTGCAGGCGGGAATGCAGTGTGAGGCCTTCCTGCAACGGTCTTCCCGAAAAGCCGGCTCAGGGTGGGGACGCAGGGACTCGGGATTCTGACACCAAGGGCACCTTAGCGGGCACCCCTTGAAGAAGACGGTCGTTCTGATGCCGGGGCCGTCATGAATCGAAAACCGCTGGATGTCGAAGACCACTCCGGTCGCGGTCCCGGCCGTTGAGCCGACCATCATGACCGGCTTCCGGCCTGGACCGGGAACCGATTCGGTTCGAAAGGGATTGCGGGGAGGCTTGGTGGTGAGCCCAAGCCCCCCGCTCCTTCCGACATGTTACTTGCCGACGTTTGAAACGATTTCGGAAACGCTGCTGATCAGTTTCTTGGCCTGCTGCTTCGCCGTGGCAATGCCGCGGTTGCGCGCATCGGAAATCGTCTGATAGACCTTGCGGGCCGATTTGCCCTCGATGCCCGTGATGTCTTCAGCCGTGGAGATGACGCGGTCGGCCGTCTTGTCCACCGTTTCGGACACTTTCTCGGCCAGGTCGAACGCGCGGTCCGCCACCGTTCTCACGACGTTTTCCGCCTTCTCGACCTGCCCGGAGACTTTTGTTTCGGCCGTTTTCGGCCGGCTGATGCGCTTTCGTGATGCCATGTTGAACCTCCTTCGGTTCCCGTCCAATTCGCCTCCAGGGGAAAAAGACTCCTCCACGTCCCCGGAAGGCGGGCTTCCACCCCGGCCATCCTGCCGGCCTGGGTCCCTTTTGATTCTGCTTTATGTTGCATTGCGACAATTCTGCCATACCCCGGTTTTCTTGTCAAGCCCCCCTTGTTGCAGAGCAACATCCCCTCTTGCAACGCACCATGCCGCTTGCCATTCCCTCGGGAAACCGGTACATTCTCTTCATGGATGCCATCGTCTTCAAGAAGTACAAGAACAACCGCCGGCTGTACGACACGTCGCACAACCGCTACGTCAACCTGGACGAAATCGAGGGCATGGTGCGTCGCAAGAAGGCCGTGCGGGTGGTGGACGCGCAAACCGGAAGGGACCTGACGAACTCCGTCCTCCTCCAGATCATCCTGAACCGCGCCAAAGGCAATCCGGCCTCGTTCCTTCCGACCGATTTCCTGAGCCAGCTCATACAATATCAGGGGAAATCGGTCTTCGATTTTTATCGCAATTTCACGAAAGTGGCCTCCGGCTATCTCTCACGGTTCCACAAGGGTTTTGGGGGGACGAAGAAGATCGTGGAGGAGGCCCTGGATGAAATCGGGCGGAAGGCGGGTCCCGAGGCTCAGGCGCGATTGGAGCGAATCGCCCTCCAGGAGATCCGTTTCCTGAAGTCGAAGATTGCGGGGCTGGAAACCCGGCTGTCGAAGAAGGGGTCGCGGCGTTGACTCAATCTGTTTCTATCGAGCCTAAGCTCGACTTTTGCCATTTTTTGAAAGGTTTATGTTGGTCCTTATGCGTAGGGGAGGGTCTTCAGACCCTCCCGACAAGAGGGAGCATCTGAAGATGCTCCCCTACGAATCGGCATTCTGTCAGAGGCTCTGAGCTCGACTTTTGCCATTTTTCCATGCCGTGTGAACATCACTTCACGAGGGAAGGCCATTTCCACGCCGTGAATTTTTAGACAGGAGCCGTTTTCCGGTCTCGTTTCAAAATTCATCGCTCAGAATCTCGCTCGGATGGGAAGGCATCTTCAGACACCGCTCAAGAATGGCAAAAGTCGAGCTAAGAGCCTTTGAGGTAATGACGCGGGCTGAAGCCCGCGGCTACCGGGAATGTGCGTCCCTGGTAGGCGCAGGCCTTATGCCTGCGGAAGACGACCACCGGTTCGCCATTCTGTCAGAGGCTCCAAGCCTCGATTGGGGACTCACATTTCCAAAATTCGGAAGATCTCTCCCCGGTCTACGTATGACCGGGCCTCCATGAAGACCTCCGGCGGCATGGCGCTGTAGTTCAGCGGCCGGCCGTCCCGGTTGAAGAGGACTTTCGTCGCATCGTCCAATTGGAGAACGTATTCGTGCAGGGATTCATTGGGCACGGGTCGACCGGATTCCGGATCGAACTGGACACCAAACTCTTCCTGGAGCACCCGCTTCACATCGGGATCGCCGAACATCTCCGTTCCCGGATAGGCCGTCGCCGTAAACATGGATTTGTTGACCGCGCGCCGTGCCGCGTAGTGTTCCGGTGAGTCTGTCGCCGCGCCGGCCGTGTAGAACTCTTCCTGCCACTGGATGAACGCCACGGTGTTCTTCAGGTCTTCCAAGGTTTCGCCGGGATAGCCCATGATCCACGTGCAATTTCCGTGGATGCCGGCCTCCCGCGTGCGTTTCACCCCCTCCATCATCGTCACGGGGAACTCGTGGCCCTGCCACCGCTGGGTGCCGTTTGAAAGGATGAACCCACCCTTCCCCATCGCCTCCAGGATCCGTGGGCTGGCGCTCTCCGCTCCAAAACCGATGTAGGCGCAGCCGGCCTTCGCCATGAGATCGACACGACTGATGGCGTTGCGAACATAGACGGGCCCACCGTGACCGTTTCGAGCCGGGTTGGGTCGGATATCGGCGGCTTCATCCAAGCGGCCGTGGGTTCCCCAACGCACCCCGGTTCGTTCCAACACGTCCTGCATGGCAGGGACCAGGTTTTGAATCCGCCGCGGGACGACCATGAAATTGTCATCCGTGATTCCCATGAAATCCAACTTGTATTTCTCCGAAAAGAGGGCGATTTCCTGCGCCAGGTTTTCCGCCGAACGGACGCCGTAGTTCCGCTCCCCCTGTGCGCCTCGGAAACAGAATTTGCAATCGAACGGGCAGCCGCGGCTGCTCACGGTGGAGAGACTCCTGGCCATGGAGAAGGGCGCCGCGGAGCTGTTGCGGGAGCCCCCGCCCCAGATCGGATTGCGGAGGTACGTTTCAAGGACCCGCACGCCGTCGACGTCCTCCTCCATGAGGTCCCACGCAGGAAATGGGAGTGAATCCAGATCGTCCGGCCGGCCACCGTGATAGGCGAACCGAGGCTGACCATCCGCCGTGCACTCCATGAAGTACGGCTCAAGCTTCCCGCTCAATACGGCCGCTTTCACTCCCACGGCGCGGATCAACTTCGCGTCGTAGGCCATTTTGAGAATGGCGTCGTCCCCTTCCGAATGGCATACGGCATTCAGTTCCGGGATCCATCGAAACAAATCCTCGCGGAATTCCGTGGCGAGGCCGTTACCGGTGGCCAGGATCGCGCGCGGTTGAATGCTTCGGATCACCCGGGCCAGATTCTCCTGCCAGCGGAGGGTGGTGATGAGTCCAGAGAAGGCGATGAGGTCCTGATCGCCATGCCTGTCGAGGTACTTCGCAATCAGCGCCTCGGCTTCCGCAAGCGACAGATGGCGGCCCGCGCCGGGCGACTTCGCGTAGGCGAGAGGTTGGCCCACGGGATCGAACTGTTCGTGAGTCGTAAGTCGTAAGTCGGAAGTCGGAAGACGATACGCGTTGAGATCCACGATGACGGGGATTGCGCCGAACTGACGGAGCCGTGCCGCGAGGAGGGCGGGACCGAGCGGGGCGACGTTCGGCGGGGCGCTTTCCCGCAGGGGCATGTTGATGAGCATGACCCTCGCGCCCTCCACGTCACCGGGGGAGAGCTGACTTACGACGGCCCCAGGGTGAGTGTACGAGCCCCGGGTGTGCATGGCCTAGCCTAGAAAAAGTCGCGGAGGCATCCTTGCCTCCGCATTATTTGGCGTCACCACCAAGCGCAACATCCCTGTTACTGTCCAACTACAATAGGTTGTATTTCTTGTCAACTGAAAACATTGGCTTGTATGCTGCGTTCATTTTGTCCCCAGAAGGGAATTCGGCAGCGAATTGGTGAACTTGAAGTATCCCTAGAGGATCAGGCCGTTAGTGGGCTGAATCTGCGCGATAGTGGGGGCCTTTCGACTCGGCTCGATCGAGCGCTGCCTGCGCGATCAGGGTACCCGCCTTCGCCGCGAGTTCCGAGATCGACCCCGATTCGGAGAAGTCGATTCGGTCTCGCTCGCAAGAAATTTCATCAAGAATGGAATTCAGCGAATGAATGCCCTGCTCCAGTCCCTCTTGGGTACGGACCACCCCAACTGCACGGGACATGACATCCCGGATGACGGCCAACCGCCGGCGCTCTACCTCGCGCCGACCAGAGAGTGACACAATGTCACGCTGCGGCCTCACGCGACGTGCTGTGGCGCCTGATGCGCGCCGAATTTCGGTCCAACGCGCCGCGCTCTCGCCGGCACGCCGACCGAATACGAGACAGGCCGGAATCATCGTGCCTCCCAAGCGATCGGCCCCGTGGATGCCGCCCGCGGCTTCCCCAACCGCGTACAGGCCTTCCACCGTGGTGCGGCCCCATTCATCCGTCTCGATGCCGCCGTTGAACGCATGCGCGGCGTGGAAGACATCCAGGATTGCGTTTCGCCCGTGGGTCAGCCTCATCCGTGGCCGCGGGGATTCAGCCACGGCCGCATCGAAAGGGTAGGACGCGTCGCGCGTGCTGAAGGGAAAGTGCCCCGAGCGATCACGGTAGATCCGATCCACGTCCCCGCCAGGCGGAAGCGAGCGTCGAATCGCCTCGGCGAGCGGCGGTTCGGGAACGGCCCATCCGGAGGCCAGCTCATTGCACGAAAAGAACTCCGGGTATTTCTTCCCGGGTCGAGCGAGCATGAACTGGATGAATTCCAGCCCTCTGAGTTTCGCGCCTGCCTGGGAGGCCAGGGCGTACCCGAGTCCCCAGTTGCCGGGGTCGCCCAGGAAATGGCGGTACAGCCCCGCGGCGCCGCCGGTCGCCAGAATCACGGCGCGGGCGAAAACGACTTCGGATTCACCCTTCCGATTCACGCCCCGGACTCCCACCACTCTTCCGGCTTCCAGAAGAAGACCGAGGGCGGTCCAGCGATTCATGGCTGTGATGGATCGCGCCAGTTTCCGGAATGCGCGGCGGTGTTCGTCGATGCACACGGCGTGTTCGCGCCGGCCGAAGCATCCGCGTACGCGAACAGATCCACCGCCCGCCGTTCGCAGCCGAGCGCCCCAACGAAGGAGCTCTTCAAGTTGCGTCCACGATTCATCCACCAGAATTTCAGCACGGCGGGAATCGATCTCGTCGCCCCCCGCATCCAGAATTTCACGGACGATTTCGTTCCGGGTTTCCGCCGGATCGGAGGGAAGTACCGTTTGATACCCCCAACTCCGGTTCAAGAAGTAGAAGCTGGAACCGGAGTAGCCGGCATGCCCTTTGTCGAGAAGCATCACCCGTGCCCCGGCCCGTAGTGCCGCGGCGGCAGCCCAGATTCCCGCGGCGCCACCACCGACGACGGCGACTTCGGTGGAATGGACGTTCACACGGAAATAATCGTTCGAAACCGAAAAAGGTGAAGGCCGTTCTTGACTTCGGTGGCAGGCGGCAGCAGGAAGAAGGAAGAAAACCAGCCCCTCCCCCCTTGTGCTTCAAGTTCCGACAGATTACGGACGAATACATGATCGTTCGGGAACCGAACAAACTTGACAGATACAAGTTAATGATTTACGGATAGATCAACTACAGGATGTAGTATGCCAATCGGGGTCGGAAAAGAAATCAGGATCGGTTCGAGGGTCGTCGGTGATCGGCATCCCTGCTTCATCATTGCGGAGGCCGGCAGCAACCACAACGGAAACCTGGAGCAGGCGTATCGACTGATCGACGTTGCCGCGGAGGCGGGAGCGGATGCCGTGAAGTTCCAGAATTTTCGAGCTGAGAAACTCTATCCGCCCACGGCGGGGGAATCCGACTACCTGAAACGAGAGAAGGGGATCTTCGACATCATCCGCGAGATGGAGATGCCGGATGGGTGGGTGGCACGGCTGGCGGATTACTGCGGAGAGAAGAAGATCTTTTTCCTCTCCACCCCGTTCGATGAAGAGTCGGTCGATCTGATTGATCCTTTCGTGCCCGCATACAAGGTTGCTTCGTGCGAGATGACGCACTATCCCCTGCTTTCGCACATGGTCTCGAAGAAGAAGCCGATCATCATGTCCACGGCCTGCTCCACTTTGGAGGAAGTGGTGGACGCCGTCGGTTTCATTCGAAGCCTCGGGCACGAGGACCTGATCCTGCTCCAGTGCACGGGCAAGTACCCCGCGCCCATGGAGGGGCTGAATCTCCGGTCACTCCCGGCGATGCGCGAAGCCACGGGGTGCTTGGTGGGCTTGTCTGACCATTCGAGAGATCCCCTCGTCGGGCCCGTGGCCGCTGTGGCCCTCGGCGCGTGCGCCGTGGAGAAACATTTCACCCTGAGCAACCGACTCCCCGGTCCCGACCACGGCTTTGCACTCACGCCGGAGGGAGTGGCTGCGATGGTAAAGGCCATTCGGCAGGCCGAGGCGGCGCTGGGCGACGGCCGCAAGATTCACAACGAACTTGAGGAGGAAATCCGACTCTTCGCCCGACGCAGCGTTTTCACGATTCGCGCCATCCGCAAAGGAGAACGGTTCACCCGCGAGAATACGGCCGTCCTCCGAAACGGAAAACACCCCGCGGGACTCCATCCCCGGCAGTACCCCCACCTTCTGGGAAGCACGGCGGCATATCCGCTGAAAGCCTTCGAACCGATTCCGCCGGAGAGCGTCCACAAGGCCGGATGAGAGGCATGTAGTCGATGAATCGCCCACTCGGCGGGGATCCCGGAACCGAGCGGCCTCCGAGGCATAGAGTCTTGGTTTCGGCTCCTCCGCTCATTCAATCGTTGGACGCCTTCAGGGAAGTCTTCGTCCGGCACGGGATCGAGATCGTCGTAGCCCAGGCGCAGCAACGGCTTGGCGAGGCGGAGTTGATTCCACTCGTTCGTGATATTGACGGGACGATCTGTTCCGACGACGAGTACAACGATCGAGTCCTCGAAGCGGCGCCGCGTCTCAAGGTGATATCCAGGTGGGGAACCGGGATGGACTCCATCGACCTGACGAGCGCGGAGCGCCGAGGCATCCGGGTGACGAACGTGCCCGGCGCCTTCACGGAACCGGTCGCCGATACCGTCCTGGCCTTCATGCTCGCCTTCTCCCGACGGATCGTGGAGAGCGACCGCATCGTGCGAAGCGGCTCATGGGAGAAGACTGCATCCCGTTCGCTGGGTGAATGCGCGCTGGGGGTCATCGGGGTCGGCGAGATAGGGAAAGCCGTCATCCGGCGAGCCTCCGCCTTCGGCATGCGTGTGCTGGGCCACGATCCGGTCAGCCCCCCCGCGGACTTTCTCCAGGCCCATCGCGTGAGCATGGTTCCTCTCCAAGATCTTCTCCGGACGGCCGATTTCGCAAGCCTCAACTGTTCTCTGAATCCCACGTCCCACCATCTCATCGGGGACGCCGAACTCCGTCTCATGAAACCGTCGGCCTACCTGATCAACACCTCCCGCGGGCCCGTGGTGGACGAGAACGCCCTGGCCCGCGCCCTCGCCGAAGGAAGGATTGCCGGCGCCGCTCTCGATGTCTTCGAAAACGAGCCCCTGCCCGCCCACAGCCCGCTCCGAAAGTACGACCACTGCTTCCTCGCGCCTCACAATGCCAACGCCAGTCCGGCGGCTTGGCGCATGACGCACGAGCGAGCCATCCTCAACCTCCTCAGCGCACTGGAAGGTGACGCATGAAAGGCGGGAGGGCGCCTGAAGTCACGGTCATCATTCCGGGATACAACTGCGCTCGCTACGTGCGAGAGTGCATCGAAACCATACTGGCCCAAAGCTACAAGAACCTGGAAATCGTATTTGTAGACGACGGCTCGACCGACGACACGCCGAAGGTGGTCCAGTCCTTCAAGGACGCGGTTCGATATTTTCGGAGGGACAGGCCGAGCGGTGGACCTTTCATCCCCCGCAATGTCGCCATTCGCGCGTCCAGAGGTCGGTACATCGCTCTGATCGACGCGGACGACCGCTGGCTCCCTGAGAAGCTGGACCGCCAGATGGAAGTCTTCGGCCAAAACCCGGATCTCGGGCTGGTGTACTCGGACTCGTACTGCTACCGTGAAGGCCGTCGCATCTCTCGATGCTTCGACGTGGCCCCGCCCCACCGAGGCCATGTCTTCCCCGATCTCCTGGTCCGCAACTTTATTCCAGGGCTGACGCCTGTGATTCCCCGATCGGTCTTCGATGCCATCGGACTATTCGATGAACGATTCCGCACCGCGGGTGACTACGAGTATTGGATCCGCGTGTCACGGCACTACCCGGTCGATTTCGTCGGGGCGCCCTTGGCCGAATACAGACTTCATGCCGACAACCTCAGTTGGGTCTACGTGGAACTCCAATACCAGGAAGTGATGACCATCTTTCAGGATCTTCTGCGCGAGCATCCCCGGAGGATCGCGCCCCACAAGGCCGTGATCTTGGAACACTGGCCGAAGTGGCACCGCGCGATGGCGCGTCATCATTTCCGGAAAAGAAAAATGGGCCTTGCCGTTTTATTCTACTCGAAATATGTGTTGAAGATCCTTCCCGGCGGGTCGCCCTCCAATAACATCCGGAGCGCCGCATCGGCAAACTGAAAGTAAGGCGAAAAGAAAGCGGCAGCCCTCAGATTTCCGAACCCCCACACCAAGGTACTCAGGTCGCGCGCAGGGAGTCGAACCAGGATCGGGTCGCTTCCTGGATCTTCTCCGCTGTCCAAACGGGTGCGTCCCGCCAGTCTTCAATTCGTTCCAAGACTCTCCTCACCCCTTCCGCAAAGCTCACCAGCGGTTCCCAACCCAACAACTCTCGAACCCGAGCAATATCCGCATGCGTACAGTCCGGCTCCCCGGGTCTTCGGGGCAGACGGACCTTCGGCCCTCCTCCCAGCAGACCAACCAATTCATTGACACTGTGGCATTGCCCGGTTCCAATATTCAGGGGCACCCCCGAGAGATCCGATTCCGCGGCTTGCAGAAACGCCCGAGCGACATCCGTCACATAGGTGAAATCGCGCGTTTGGGTCCCGTCTCCCACCACTGTGAAGGGCTTGCCGTTCAGCTTCTGGGCCAGGAATACGCCGAAGACCGCGCCATAGGCGCCGGTGGTTCGCGATCTCGGTCCGAAAACGTTAAACAGCCTCAAGGACACGGCCGGCATCTTGTAGACTTCCGCCCAATGGAGAACAATCTCCTCGCCCAGCCACTTGGTCAGGGCGTAGGGGTATCGGGGACGGATGGGCGCCGTTTCCGGCGTAGGGTATGCGTCCGGGATCCCGTAGCACGAGGAGGAAGCCGCGTACAGGAATCGCTTCACCCGCGCAGCCCTCGCCGCCTCCATCACGGCCAGAGTCCCATCCACGTTGGAGTGAAAGTAGGCCGATGGGTTCTCCACCGAGGGCACAATGTCCGCCAATCCCGCCAAATGGAACACCCAATCGACCCCCTTGAAGAGCGGCAGGATCTCGACCGCGGCCGCAATGTCCTTTTCCCACACCCGGACCTTCCCGGCCATTGGATTCTTCCCCAGATTGTCCCGACGACCGGTGCAGAAGTTGTCAAGGACATCGACCTCGTGTCCTGCGGCCAGCAGAGAGTCAACCAAATGGCTCCCGATGAAGCCCCCGCCCCCGGTCACCAGTGTCCGCATGTTAGCCCTATCGATTCGGCTTCCAGTTCAGAGCTTCCCAAGGCTAAAGCGACCTTCGAAAACGTCCGAATACTTGTTTGTTAAGCGCATGAACATTGTTGACAAATACAACATTTTGGACTAACCTTCCATAGGGTACCATATCATGTGTTCTTGTACAGGGACGTACATGTGGAAGTCTTCGCAGGCCCGCCCTCTCTCCCCTGCCGGTCATATCGAGAAAATTGAAGCCCTTTGGGAAGTTCCATGAAGTTTCTTTCATGACCCCCGGTTTCGAGGTGGCGTGACCACATCCGCCCGGCCGTACTCCATCGGAACCGCCTTGGTAACGGGCGCGGCCGGTTTTATCGGCTCGAACCTGGTCCGTCTCCTGTCCCAACATGCCGAGAGGATCATAGCCCTTGACAATCTGTCCACTGGGTACCTGGACAACCTCGATGGAATTCCTCGTGTCAAGTTTGTCCAAGGCGATGTCCGTCATCCGATGACCGTACAGCGGGCTGCGGAGGGAGCCGAAGTGATCTTCCATTTGGCGGCGCAGGTTGGAAATCTCCGTTCTCTGGAGGACCCGGTTGCGGATCTCGACGTGAACGTGATGGGCACGGTCCGTCTGCTGGAAGCGGCCAGGAAGATGAAGATACCGAAATTCATCTACTCCTCCTCAGCGGCGATCTTCGGCGAGCCGGTCCGTTTGCCCATTTCCGAATCCCACCCGCTCGCCCCTCCGACTCCCTATGCGGCATCGAAATTGGCGGGTGAGCAGTACGCCCTGTGCTATTCGCAACTGCATGGAATCGGGGTCGTCTGCCTCCGCTATTTCAACGTCTACGGGCCCCACCAGCGATACGATGCCTACGGAAATGTCATTCCGATCTTCGCGAGACGGATGCACGAAGGTGGGCCGCTGAGGGTGTATGGGAGCGGGAAACAAACCCGTGATTTCGTTCACGTGGCGGACGTAGCTCGGGCCAATCTCCTGGCCGCCGTCACCCCGGGCACCCAGGGTGTTTTCAACATCGGAAGCGGAATTCCCACCACCGTGAACGACCTCGTTCACCTCATCCGATCCCTCTCGGGGTCGGGCTGCGAAGTAGAGTACCATCCCGCCAGGCCGGGGGAAGTCCTGCACAGCGTGAGTGACATTTCCGCCGCGAGGTCGGTCCTCGGCTACAGGCCCCACCTTCCTCTTCGGGAGGGTCTGGCGGACTACTTGGCCTGGTCTGCGCGATGCCAGGAGGGGCAGGACCCGGTGAAGGCGGTCACCGCATGAAAGTGCTGATCCTCGGTGGAGGGGGCATGTTGGGTCACAAGCTCTGGCAGCTTTCCCGGAGCCGGTTCGACACCTATGTGACCGTCCGCCAGAGCTTCGAGGTTTACGCTCCCTACCATCTCCTCGAACCTTCCAAAACGAGGACCCACGTGGACGTGGGCCGGATCGAAACCGTTGCGAAAACGTTGGAGGCCGTCGCACCGGATGTGGTGGTCAACTGCGTGGGGGTGCTCAAGCAACTCCCGGAAGCGCGGGACCCGATCCTCAGCATTCATATTAACGCACTCTTTCCCCATCAACTCGCGGCCCTCTGTTCGAGAGTGGACGCCCGCCTGATCCATGTCAGCACCGATTGTATTTTCTCGGGATCCAGAGGGAACTATTCGGAAGACGATCCCGCCGACCCGGGCGACTTGTACGCCAAAACGAAACACCTCGGCGAGGTGGCGGGACCTTCCGTCCTGACGCTCCGCGCATCCTTCATCGGCCGTCAACTCCACCAGAGCCACGGCCTCGTCGAATGGTTCCTGAGCCACCGCGGGGGCAAGGTCCAGGGATATACGAACGTCATCTTCAACGGCCTGACCACCTTGAGCTTGGGCCGATGCATCGCAGATCTGATCGAGCATCATCCGCGCCTGTCCGGGGTCTACCACGTTTCGTCCGATCCCATTAGCAAGCACGACCTCCTGTGCCTCTTGCGCCGGGCCTACGACCTTCCCATACAGATCGAGCCCGCTCACGATATCCGCGTCAACCGGAGCCTCGACTCCCATCGATTCCAATCCGCCACCGGCTTCTCCTCCCCTTCTTGGGCGGAGATGGTTGAAACGATGGCGTCCGACTCCACGCCCTATGACCTGTGGAGGCAGAGCCTTGCTGCTTGACGAAAAACGCATTCTCGTCACGGGGGGGACCGGTTCATTAGGCCAAGCCCTGGTCCGCCGACTGCTGAGCGGCGAAGTCGGCACTCCGGCGCGTATTACCGTCTTCTCCCGGGACGAAGCCAAACAGCACACCATGCGTTTGGAGTACTTCAGGCGGCAAGCAGCCACGGATGAAATTATTTACGAGAAGGCCCGAGAACTCTTGAGGTTCCATGTGGGCGACGTTCGCGACTACTCGGCCGTGCTGGACGCCGTTCGAGAGTCTGAAGTCATCGTACACGCGGCCGCCATGAAACAAGTTCCAACCTGCGAGTACTTCCCGAACGAAGTCATTCGGACGAACGTGCAAGGCGCCCAAAATGTGGTCCGTTCCATCAAGGAAAACCACACTTCCGTGGAAACGGTCGTCGGCGTTTCAACCGACAAGGCCTGCAAGCCGGTCAATATTATGGGAATGACCAAGGCGCTCCAGGAACGGATCTTGATCCAGGCCAATCTCGATGGTCCCCACACGCGATTCGTCTGTGTGCGCTACGGCAATGTGGTCGGCTCCCGGGGATCCGTGGTGCCCCTTTTCCTCGATCAAATCGAACGAGGGGGACCCGTCTCCATCACCGTCCCGGAGATGACCCGATTCCTTCTCAGCCTGGATCGCGCGGTGACCACGGTTTTCGACGCGTTGCGCTACAGCGAGCCCGGTGACACGCTGATTCCCAAGCTCCCAGCGGCCCGGGTCACACAGATAGCCGAGACCCTGATCGACGGAAGGGACATCCCCGTGGTCCATATGGGCATCCGTCCGGGTGAAAAGGTGCACGAGATCCTCATCTCCGAGGAGGAGCGCCACCGAGCAAGCGATCGGAACGAATACTACGTCATCGAGCCCGTTCTGCCTGAACTCCGTCCGAAGTCCGTCCGACCCCCCGCCCTGCGCGCCGAATATTCCTCCCAAGACGTGACTCTGGACGGGAACGGGCTGCGCGCGCTTCTGGCCCCTTACCTGCCGCCCCGAAAGGCCTTCGGCCTGGTCGCATGAGAATCATGACCGTTTTCGGGACGCGTCCCGAAATCATCCGTCTAAGTCTCATTATCCAACGCCTGGACGCTCTGTGCGAGCAAACCCTGGTGCACACCGGGCAGAACTTCGATCCGAACCTGAGCGACGTCTTTTTCCGCGAGCTCGGCCTGCGGCAGCCCGACGTCCATCTCGACGTGCAGACCGGTGATTTCGCCGATCAAGTCGGCCAGATCCTCAGTCGAGTGGGGAAGAGCATGACGCAGGTCAATCCGGATCGCGTGCTGATACTCGGCGACACGAACAGCGGTCTTGCAGCCATCGTCGCCGCCCGGCTAGGAATTCCCGTCTTTCACTTGGAAGCCGGCAACCGATGCTACGACGACCGGGTGCCCGAGGAAATCAATCGTCGCATCATCGACCACTCGAGCAGCATCCTCATGCCCTACACCCATCGCAGCAAGGAAAATCTCCTGCGGGAGGGCATCGATCGCGACCGCATTTTCGTGGTCGGCAACCCCATCTATGAGGTGCTCCAGACCTACGGAGACAGGGCTCAGCCTGACATCGTCCTCAAGCGGCTCGGATTGAACCGGGGCGGCTACTTCTTGGTCACGCTCCACCGCGCGGAGAACGTGAATGACGCGTCCCGCCTGGCGAACATGCTCGACGGGCTGCGCCGGCTTCATGAAAGTTGGGAGGCACCGATCGTCGTCAGCTTGCATCCTCATACGGCCGACCGAATGAGTCGGTACGGATTGCAAACGGATTCGAACGGCATCCGACTGCTCAAGCCGCTCGGCTTCCTCGATTTCGTCGGACTGGAACGCAACAGCAGGTGCGTGCTCACCGACAGCGGCACCGTACAGGAAGAATGCTGCATCCTCGGAATACCCAACGTCACCCTCCGGGACGTCACCGAGAGGCCGGAAACCATCGAGTGTGGGAGCAACATTCTGACCGGCTCAGACCCGGACGCCATCGTCCGAGCGACGTCGGTGGCGCTCCGCTCGCCGGCCGCTTGGCCCGTTCCGTCCGAATATACCACCCCCCAAGCCTCATTCACCGTTGCCAAGATTGTTCTGGGCTACCACCGGGCGGCGCAGGTCTCCGGCGCCCCGGCCTCGTTCGAGCCTCCGAGCAGTGAAGCGTTCGGCTCATGCGCATCGTCTTCCTCCTAGCCGACAGCTCCGGTCCTTTCTCGGAGACGATGCTGGGGTCCGCCCAGATCCTGACCGAGGCGGGCCTGGCGGAGGCCGTCGAAATCGGATATGAGTCCAGCTTCAAGCATCCCTACTATCGCAGCCTTGAAGATCCCGAGGAGTACCGGGATGCCCTTCGGAGACTCGAGGAGGCGGACGTCCTGCTCTGTTCACCCACCCTTCCCGAGAACCTCCCTCCTTTCGGCCCGAGGAAGTGGTCGGAACTCCTGGTCGGGAAGCGCCTGGGTCTCTGCGTTATCGACTACTTTGATCTGACCGCACAACTCATCTCGAAGGAGCAGGCCAAAGAATTTGTCGGAAGGGGCGGTTTCGTCTGCCAAATTCATTCCTCTACGCCCGGCATCGATCTCATCGACCCCGCGCGTCGCCTCACGTACCCGATCCTTTGGCCGGACCCTCTCCGAGGGCGTCCGGATCTCCAGTCGCTGTTGGACCGTTCCCCAAACGAGGGCCCCGTCGTCATCGCCACCATCGGGTTGGATCCCCTCCGGCGCGGACACTGGACATTGGACGGGCCCATCCAGAGAATCCAGGCCGACGGCATCGCCGTGGACCGGACTCGGCTGTTCGGCGTTCCCATATCCAAGATCTTCCCCCAACTCCTGCAGTGCGATCTTCTCTTCGACCGACTGACCGCGAACCACTACCTACCGACTTCGACCGTCTATCTGACCGCCTTCGGCAGGCCCATGCTCATGTCCCACCCGAGCGAGAACCTCATAAACATCATGAAGACCCAGAGTGCGGATTGGCACCCGTGGATCGCCTTTGAACCAGGCGGCCTTGAGAGTGTCCTTCGTGACCTGGTCCGGGATGCGCGGAAACGGGAAGAGATTGGCCGACGCACTCGGAAGTGGTTTCAGGATTTTGTGTGCGGAGGCGCGGGGATGCACGCCTTTGTGGCCGGCTTGGGAAGAATGCCCGTCTACGAACCGCGATGAATCTGGCCGTTCTTCTGACCGCTCCACCCCCAGGCAAGGGCAGCAAAGAAGTTGCAGCCTCCCTGCGGTCGCTGACCCTCGGCTCGGAAAACGGCGCATCCATCCGAGTGAGAAAGATCCTGTTCGCCGCTGGAAACGCCCTCCGACCGAAGCCGTCCGACGCCGTGGCGGTGGAGTGCGACTCCCTGCTTCAAGATTTCGAACTGCCCGCATCGTGCAGCCGCCTGTGGGAGAACCTATCTGCCGTGCCGGACATCGATCTCTTCCTGGTCCTCCAAGCGGGCCAGACCCTCGTCCCGTACTGGCGGGACCAACTTCCAGCCTCGTCAGGCCGACTCCCCGAGGCGGACGCCCTGACCGGCGTCTATTTCGTTCGACACCCAGGACTCGGACAGAGAGTCGTGGGTCAACGGCCCGCTACGCTGCCCTTCCCTCCAATCACAGAGAAAGGGGAATGTCTCCCCTTCTTCCTGACCCGAAAAGGCCTCCGGCGCCTTCAGACGACACCGCACCCCTCCGATCATCATCCTCTGTTCGCCCCCTGCTATCACAGGCGCATCCTCTGGGGCCGGATGGGAACCCTGCCCATCGGATTCGTTTTCTGGAACGGGCCTCTCGAGGTTTTCGGCCGGCTTTCGGCGGGGAGGTCCGCCGACGACCAGCTCAATCGAATCATCCGATCGGGCGTCCGACACTTCATCGGCAAGAATCCCGCACGGGCTCACAAGACCTTCCTGCAAACCAACGGGGTGTTCAAGTACGGCCGGCGGGAGAAATTGCACCCCTACGGATGGATCTTCGAGAAGTTTCACCACAATCTCCATCGAGCGCACACTGAGATGGACTTGGGAAATTGGGAGGAAGCGCACCATCTGTTTTCATCGGGACTGGTCACGTGCGGCATGCTTCAGCATTGCGTGGAGGTGGTTGAGACATTCGATCTCTGCTTGCGCGTCCGCGGTTGGACCGATATGGCCATAGCCTTTCGTGAGGAATATTTCTTTCGGCTCCCGCTCGTTGTCCGCCGGTATCCGATCGACCACTTCCCACGGCTGAGCGTGACATCCCTTCCACACCCGTTCGTCCTCCAGGGCCAGATCCGTGACATGCTGAGGCATGCGGGAAGCCTGGCGGCCCTTACGAAACACCTTGTCAGAACGGTCCATCGGTTGCCGGAGCCGCGGAGGCATCAGATTGCATTTCGTTGCGCCGGATCCGAAGCCAAGCGACTGCTGGAATCCACGGGGAACGTCATCCCGGCGGACGTTCCCATCGGGGATTCAAATGAGGCAAAACGGTCGGACACGATTTGCGGGCATCCCGTCCTTTCCCCCGAAGAAGCCCTGGCCCACAATCCGAGTCTGATCGTCTACCTTACCCCCGGGCTGCCGAACGATTTGGCGGCAGAAATCGTCCGAAATCTGAAGGCCGGAAGACAGGTCTGGCACCCCCTGCTCGTCGACTGTTCCGAGGCCCTTCGCCCCCGAAAGCCGCTCCGCTAAGTACCCGAACGGAAGTCTTTGGAGATGCTCACCCCGTTCGCGGAGCCTGAAGGCTCCGCTTCGGATAGGACGATTTGTAGCAGAGCCTTTAGGCTCTGCAAGTGGATGTGCACAAAGGATCCGCCGCCGTTCCGAGACTCACCGAAGCAACTCCGCATTTTCTCTGAGAAAGGTCGTGCCGATTCGCGCGGGGTGATCCCGACAGGGATGACCGGCCGGGAAGATCGCGCGGAAGGACCTGCGGAGATCTTCCTCCTGTTCGGTGGTTCTCCAGGCGCCGTCCAGTCGGTCGATCATCTCTTGAACCACGGCCAAGATCTCCTCCGGGGTATTCTGGACCACCTCGACCCCTGCCTTGACGTAGTCTTGGGTGTACTGCCAGTTATCGGCGCCCAGACGCACCATCTCTCGAAAGGTCAGAAACCGCTTTTCCATGATGGACCAAAGTTTCTTCGGAACGAACAGGTCCTTCGAACCCACCGGTACGAATCGCAAGGGAACCACGTTCGTCTTGACGGTGGGCACATTGAAAATGTAGGAGATGCAGATGATACCCGACTCACTGCCCAGGAAAAACCGGCATTTGGCGGCGAGGTAGATATCTCCGAAATCGGTCCGCCCGCGGTTGGCGTAGTCGAAAACATGCTCTTGGCCCGGCGGCAGGGAACCTTCGACCACGTAGCCGACCCGAATCGCCTGATGCCCTTTCCCCGTCAGAAACTTCGCCGCAGGAAAGAAGTGGCTCAAGTCACAGTCTCGGTAGTCGTGGTAGCTCCACTCCGCGCGAGACTTGTACGGATGGATCTTGTCCAGGTACGCCTTGTCGCGAGCGTGGACACAGACAAAGGGGACATCGGGAGCCGCTCCCATGTTCGCCAGCGTCTCTCTCCCTCGTCTTTCTTCCTCCGCGGTGAACGAAAGCTGGGGGACGGACCCGTGGAACTCGTGCAACCAACTGTCAAAAGGCCTGAAATGATCAACCCAGCCGTTCCATGATCGGAACGGGGAAAGCAGCGGATCGTGTCGCATCGCCTCGTACACTTGAACGAGGAAGGGGCTCTCCACGACAGGCAGCTTTCGCTTGATCATGGCCAACAACTGGCGGTTGGAAGGCTCACGGGTCACGAAGACGTAGCGGCCCCTGTTCCATTCCTTTCCCGAAGCTTTCCTTCTTAGGAAGAGCTCCGTCACCGTTGCGAAGGGGCCGATCCTGCCCGAAGGGATTTTGCCGATTCTCAAGTCCACGAACCATCGTACCGCGCTGAACCCCAGTCGGCCCACCAGGCCCACCGCCAAGTACAGCGGGCGCATGGGGGGCCAGAGGCCACAGCGCCAGCAAGCCCTGCGAATCCTCCACAGAAGGGACGGCGGTTGAGCCGCCTTGAACGCCTGATATCCCCTGCGGATGCTCCCGAGCGGAAATCGGCTCATGGTGTGCTCTCGGATCGAGAGGGAAACGGGACTCCCGCCGCAGGGCGGCCACCCGCTCCTGCTTTCACCGGGGGCGACAAGTCGGCTACTCTCAAGATGTGGTCGACCGCCGCGGAGAGGTCCGGAACATGACGATCCGCCCCAAGGGCGCCGCTATAGTCCCGCTCGATGAGAACTGTAGTGCAACCGGCCGAACGCCCCGCGCCGATATCTCTCCATCGATCGCCGATGAGGAAAGACCGGCGGCAATCAAGATCCCAGCAGCGCGCAGCCTGATGGAGAAGACCCGGTCGGGGCTTGTGACAGACACATCCCTGCGACGGTTCATGCGGGCACACATAGATACCGTCAACGGACAACTCCTTTTCCAGTCGGCGGTGCATCTGATGGAGAATTTCCGGGTCCAGCTCGCCTCTTGCGAGTTCCGGCTGGTTCGTGACCACCAGGGCGAGAAATCCCGCTCGCCGGATTCGGGCCACTTCTTCCTTCGCGCCGGCCACCAGAACAAACTCTTCCAGCGTCAACGGGGCGGAAGGCCGGCCCCGCCGAAAAACGGGCTCAATCAGCACCCCGTCCCGGTCAAAGAACACCGCTCTTTTCATGATATTCGATGAAAGGGGGCCGTCATGCCTCATTCGCGGCCGGCGGTCGGACGTTCCCTCGTGTTCGGACCATCGTGGCCGCGCTCAGGAACGACCGTTCAGGAGGTTGAGCCGCCGGCGCACATTCTCATCAGGCAGGCTGGAGAGATCGAGTCGTCGCATGGAGTAGATCTCCGACTTGTTGATTTCCGGAATCAGAGTCGAAAACTCCGGACTGGCCCAGGGGTCATGACGCGCGCTGATGGTTTTTCCCGTCAATCCCCGCGCCTGTTCCGATAGAAGGTACCGGACGCATTCAACCGGAACCTGCATCGGAACCGACCCCTCACGCAGTTTCTTTTCCGTTTCGTCGTACTGCGGGCCGGCCCGCTCCCGCCCTGCCCGCAAAGTGCGTTCGTGAATTTCCGTGGCCACGAATCCCGGGGCCACGGCATTGACGGCGATGCCCCTGGGCGCCAGCTCCGCCGCCACGTTCTCCGTCAGGCGGATGACGGCCGCTTTCGAGGCCGCGTAGGCGCTGTAGTTGGGGAAGGGATGGAAGGCCCCCCCCCCGGAGAAGTTGATGATCCGCGGCGATCTCTCCCGAACCATGAGAGGAACCGTGTGTTTGATCATGAAGAAGGTCCCGAAGAGATTGACTTCAAATGTTCTCGTCCACTCCTCCGATTCCACCGAAATCGCCGGGCCGATGGCCCCGAACCCGCCCGCGCAATTGATCAGCGCGTCCACCCAGGCCGTGTGTTTTCGGATCTCCTCCGCGAGGGTCTTGACCTGCGGCTCGCGCGAGACGTCACAGACAAAAGCCGTGGTACCGGGGAGGCCCCGGACGACCTCCTCCAACCGATTCACCCGCCGCGCGCACAGGTAGAGGACGTGGCCGTCGGCGGCCAGCGACCGGGCAAGCGCCGCGCCAATTCCGGAACTTGCGCCGGCGATCACGATGTGACGGCGATCAGACACGCCCCTCACCCATCGCAATCAACTCAAATCCGTTCCGCCGCGCCTCGGCCCGCTTGAGAATCCCCACGCAGTCGATGATGAGCCGGCGTCGCATCCTCCGGCCGACGGCGGCATAGTCGGTGGCGACAAACTCATCCCAATCACAGGTCACCAGCAGGCAGTCCGCTCCTTCAACAACACCCAAAGCATCACGCTCAACCGCCAGGCCTTCGAAACCGCCGGGAAGGCCCGCCACCGGATCGTATACTCGAAGTTCCGCCCGGCCTTGTAAATCATGGAGAACCCGGACGGCAAAAGAATTCCGCGTCGATTGGGTATTCTTCTTGTAAGCCAAACCCCATACGCCGATCTTGGGAGGGGAGGCGTGCGGAAAGACGCGCGCGCTCAATTGCCTGTGTACCCACCGATATCGATCCCGATTGTGGTCCAGGATGCAGCGAACCAGGCCCGTTTCGACTCCGTTCTCCCGGCTCGCGGTTTCCAGTCGGGACAGATCCCGTTCGATATTCCCTCCGGCAATGCCGAGACTCGGTCGAAGGTAGGCGTGGGGGCCGATCCGACGGTCGGATCTGAGAACCGCGATGACGTCCTGCATGCTGGCTCCCGTCGCCTCGCAAAGGTCTGCCATGTGATTGGAAAAAGTGACCGAAAGGGCGAGGAAGTAGTTGACGGCCGCCTTCGACAACTCGGCGCTTTCGTAGGACATGACTTGGACCGGGCAAGCGAAGTGCGACACAATGGATTGCAACCGCTGAGGCAACGCCTCATCGGGGTGCTCACAACCCAAGAGGACCCGTTCCGGACGGAGACTCCGTTCCACAGCTTGTCCGATTACCAAAGTCTCCACCCAATTGAACAGTTCAAAGGTGAGACCGGGTCTGGACGCGCAAATGGTATCCTTGAGTTCACGCGTGTAGCCCGTGGGAACCTGACTCATCAGAAGAAGCAGGGTTCCGTCGGCAAGTTGAGGGATGACCTTGACCACCAGTTCATCAAGTTTGGAGAGGGCCGAATGGGAATCGGGGCCGCTCCCGGTGTCCAGGGAGAGAACGACCGTCCCGCAACTCTGGATGGACTCGAAGGCGGAGAGAAGGGGAAACCTCTCCCGGCTCTTGTCCCACAATTCCTGAAGGCCCGGTTCATGAATCGGGAATCGCCCCGCCTTGAGATCCGAGATGAGGTCCGCGTCTGAATCGACGGCCACGATGCTCATTTCCAAAGACGACCAGCAGACAGACGAGACCAGGCCCAAATGAGAAAGCCCCACGAAGGCAATCCGCTCTTCTGCGCGAGCTCGCGTCATTCGGTCTCCCGGCATTCTGCGAAGCGCGCAGCCTGCTCGGCCAGACGATGGAGGCTCGACGAGATGCGCCAGTCGCCGTCCAGGCTGGTGTGGCCCTCCTGCACGCGCCGCTCGAACTCCTTGATATCCAGTTCCCAAGTCGGATCCTCCATTTCGATCCTGTCCGTCGTCTCGACCGGCCTGCCGCTGGGGAGGACCCGACGGTGAAGCTCGAACGTCGCGGCCCCCCATTTGGTCAACCCCGCCGCATGGAGGGAACCCTTTTCCCCGTAGACGTCCACGCGGAATGTGTTTTTCCACATGATGTTCGCGCATTCGAAGAAAAATCTCCGGTCCGGCGTCGCAAAGAGACAGTAGTCGTATGCCTTGGATTCCAACCTGCGGGCGTCCACCAAGCGGAACCGTGTGTCCTGGATTCCGAACAAATAGCCGGCCAGATCGATCAGATGAGACCCGAGGTCTTCGATCACTCCGTAGCCCGACTCCCGCCAGGTGCCCAACCAGTTCCGAACCGTCCCGTTCCCGTACTGTATCCGCGCGTGGTAGATCTCTCCCAACGTGGATTCGTCCAACTTTCGTTTGAGCAGCCGGATGTGCGGCTCAAAGCGATGGTTGTAGGAGGTGTACCATACGCAGCCGGACTGGGAGGCCAGGGCCGCTGTGGAGCGTGCGATTTCCAAATCCGGAAACACCAGCGGTTTTTCCACAAGCACATGCTTCCTCCTCGCCAGGCATTCCCGAAGAAGCTTCAGCTTCTCTCCGTTCGGAACGCAGAGGATCACCGCATCGTATCCGGCGTCCGGCGCCTGCTCGATTCCTCGGTGGTCCGCCTCCCGATTTTCCGGGTCCACGGTCGCCACGCATGCGCGGCCGAGAATTCGACGCCGCTTCCCGCCCAAATGGCCCAACCCAACCAGAAGATATCTCAGCCGGAACGGGTTCAGATGGACCTCCGCCGGACCGGCGCGATTCCCCAACCGGTTCGCTCCCGTACGGGGTTCCCCTGGGGCGGAATTCACAAGGCTCCTCTGCTCCCCGACCACCCCTGAGCGGGCTACAGCGGCTGGGCCGCGCGGGGCTTGGGCATGCCCGCTTCAAGGCTGCCCGGTGGCGCCAAGGGCGCCGGTTTTCGCCGCGCGCTCCTGCGCGCCCCCCAGCCGGCCATCTCCTGGGCCGATTGGAGCCTGGCCATGACGCCGGGCGTATCGATCGGAATATTGCCTTCCTGTTCACAAGCCACCGCGGCCGCCAAGCTCCCCAGGATGGCGGCCTGAACGATATCGCCCGTTCGCGCCAACACCAGGCTGGCCGTGGCGAGCAGGGCATCGCCCGCGCCCACGGCGTCCACCAAGCGCTCCACAAAGGTGTCAAGGTGAAAGAAACTGCGTGGACTGCTTTTCGGGCTGCGATAGGCCAGGATTCCACGCGCCCCCAATTTCAGAAGTACGAATCGGGCCCGGGCGGCCGTCATGAGTCGCTGGGCGAGGGATCGCACACCCGAATCTTGGTCGCCCAGGGCGAACCGGGCCTCGTGCTCATTGGGCGTGATGAGGTCGAACCCCTTGAAGTCGAGGATGTTTCCCCATCGGCTGCTCACTTGGCTGTCTGCCACTTTCAACGATCCGGGCGGAATGGCCTCCGTGAGTATCTTCACCGAGTCGCTGTGGAAGAGGCCGTGTCGGAAATCGCTGAACACAACCAAGTCCGAGGGAAGATTCCGAATGAAACCCTGGATGACCTCGATTTGTCTGGCGGCCAACGGGCTGTTGTCCAGGGTATCCACCTGAAGCAGTTTGTAGTTTCCCGCCCAAAAACGCTCTTTCAGGATGGTCGGCCGATGGGACTCTCGAACCGCGTTGACGTGGACGCCCGAGGATTTCAGGTCTTCCATCGCCATTTCGGCGAGCGAATCCTCCCCCAGAACGGTCGTAAGCGTCACCTCCGCTCCCAAGCTCCGGAGGTGCTTCGCGACAATACCCGCCCCCCCGACGAACGTCTTGGATTGCTCCAATCGAACGCTGAAGGTCGGAGTCTTCGTGGCAGGGCCAAGGAGAGCGCAGTAAGAGTACTTGTCCACGATGGTGTCCCCTACGACGTGAACGTTCACGCCGGCCAAACTTTCCAGAGTCTTGCGGAGCCGCCCAAACGCGACCCCCTCGGCCTCCATGAGGGTGCCCAGCTTCTCCAATGTCAGGCGGGGCTTGTGTTGCGCCAGAATTTTTGTCGATGAATAGACGACGTCTCCCGGGGAGAAGATGAACTTCCCCCCATAGCTCGATACCACCTCGATCTCCTTTTGGGTCTTGGGATGCACGCCGGCCGCGGAGTATTCGTACCCCTTGACAAAACAATCGGGCTGGAGACTCCTGATGTTTTCCAGCGGCTCCGGACGAAAATCCACGATCACATAATCGACAACCTCCAACGCAGCGAGATTGGCGGCGCGCAACTCGTGCGGAACGTAGGGCCGGCCTTCACCTTTGTCGATGAATTCGTCCGAAGTCACGCTTGCAACCAAAATATCCCCGTGGGTCTTGGCGTAGAGCAGGTGACGGATATGTCCGGGGTGAACGATGTCGAAGGCGCCGTGACACATCACCACCGTCTGCGTCCGAGGACGGGGACCGATGACGGCACGCAGTTCCTCGACGGTCTTGATCTTGTGCTTGTATGGGTCGAACATGATGGCCTCCTCTCAACGGGGCGGTTGTTCCGGCTGACGGCCGCTTGCGTCCACCGCTCGGGACCGGGCCTTTCGGCCCGGCATCCCAACGGCGGAACGCGATCCACGGTAGAATCGACGAATTCGGGCGACCACGGTTTCTCTCTCTTCCATGGTCAGTTCCGGGAAGATGGGGAGACTCAGGATCCGCCCGGACAACGCCTCCGTCAGGGGCAGATCCCCGGGACGGTAGCCGAGTTCACGGGCAGCTTCTTGCAGATGAGTGGGAATCGGATAATGGATGCGCGTCTCGACGCCGGTCCGGGAAAGGTGCTCGCGAAGGGCATCGCGTCGGTCGGCCTGAACCATGAACGTCTGGTAAACGGCGAATTCGTGGTCTCGGTCCGCCGGGACCTTGACGACGTCCGACAGTACTTCCCGGTAGTAGGATGCCAATCGCCGACGTTCCTCGATCCATCCATCCAGTCGCCGCAACTTGATCCTCAGCCATGCCGCTTGGACCGTATCGAGCCGGCTGTTCACGCTCCAGAATTCGCATTCTCCAGGGCTTCGCAGTCCGTGATTTCTCCCCTTCACCAAGAACCGATAGAGGGCCTCGTCATGGGTCGTCACGATCCCCCCGTCCCCGCAGGCGCCCAGGTTCTTGAGCGGATGCAGGCTGAAACAACCGACCGTTCCGATGGAGCCGACCCGCCTGTCGCCCAGCCGGGCGCCGACGGCCTGCGCCGCGTCTTCAACCACGAAAAGCCCATACTCCCGGGCCACGGCCATGACGGCGTTCATGTCCACCGGTCGACCGGTGAGGTGCACCGGCAGGATAGCCCGAGTCCGGGTTGTGATCGCCTTCACAACGGCCTCAGGATCGATGTTGAAGTCGTCCCGGACGTCCACAAAGACCGGCCTGGCGCCGACCCGCACGATGGCGGCCACGGGCGCCATGAAGGAATTGGCGACCGTGATCACCTCATCCCCCGCACCAATGCCCAGTCCCCGGAGGGCGAGAATGAGGGCGTCCGTCCCGTTTCCGACGCCGACCGCATAGCGAGTCCCGCAGTAGGCGGCGAACTCCGCCTCGAAAGCGGAGACTTCCTCTCCGAGAATGGAATCGCCGCGTGAAAGAACTCCGTCTGCCGCAGCCCATAGCTCGGCCCGCAAGGGACCGTGCTGTCTTGCCAGATCAATGAAAGGGACCCTGCCCCCCATCTTGCTTGAAGCCATGCTCAGGACAGGCGGACTTCCTTCATCCGCCGCACGTTGTAGTACCGGCTGTCATCCAGCGATCCGGGGAAAGATCCATGGCTGAAAGCCCGACAGAGGTCCATCACGGCGTCTCGAACCGAGCGTTTAGGTCTGAAGCCCAGTTCACGCGCGATCTTCTCGGAAGAGACCTGGTACGACCGGATGTCGTCGGAGGGCACCGTTTCAACTTGGATGTCCCCCCGTTCCGGGACGACTTCCCGAACGACCGAGCGGACCCTCTCGGCGATCTCCGCGATGGTGTAGACTTCCGTGCCCACATTGAACACTTTGCCCGCAATGCGCTCGCCCGGCTCTTCGAGCAGGCGGAGGTACAGATCCACCATGTCCTCCATGTGGATATTCGGTCTCTTCTGCATCCCGCCAAACACGGTCATCCGTCCTTTTCGAACGGCGTGATTCGTCAGCAGGTTGACGGTCAGGTCGAAACGTTGGCGAGGAGAGCAGCCGCACACCGTTGAAGGCCGGATGACGACCACGGTGAAGTCCCGCGACTGCTCGTCCAACAGGAGCGGCTCGCACAGTCCCTTGTATCGGTTGTAGTCCGTAACAGGCAGGAGGGGATGTTCCTCCGTGACCGCCTCCGCCTCGCTCACCCCGTATACACTCGCGGTGGAGGCGTAGATGAAACGGCGAATTCCGTTCTCCTTGCTGGCCCGAACGAGCGGCCCGAAGGCATCATAGTTGATGGAGCGGCTGAGCGTCGGATTCAATTCGAAACTCGGATCGTTCGAGATGCAGGCCAGATGAATGACCGCGTCACATCCCCGGACCGTTTCCACCAGGAGATCGCGATCTCTTATGTCACCTCGGATTTCAACCAGACGGGGATCGCTCCTCACGCCCTCGAGCGACTCCCTCCCGTAGAGGTAGAGATCCAGGACTCGGACGCCGTATCCCAGCGCCAAGAGCCTGGCGACCAGCACACTTCCGACGTAGCCCGCTCCCCCCGTAATGAGGACCGTTTGCCTCCTCCCGGACGGCTGCGGATGTTCTGGATGGCCGGTCGATTGCTCCACGAGACTAGGCCCGGTAGGCAGGGAAGAAATCCCCGGTCGGCGCCCCGACCTTTGGTGGGTGCTCAGCCGCCCACTCCTCTTCAAGTCGCGCGTACGCCACCGGATCATGGATTCTCTCCCCGATGAAGTAGTCCACCCGGGTTCGCGCAAACTTGCTTTTGAAGCGGAGCAAACCGTCCTGGTCCGCGGCCGCTCCTCCCAGATGAAGCCATTCTTTGCCCGCCTCCGCCATCTCCGACGCCGCCGTAAACATCAGAAGCTCACCCGGACACAAAGGGTTCACCCCCTCCAGAGTCCCCGCCAAGTGGTAGTGGACATATTTGTCGCCATGGAGGAAGAGCGCGGCGGACAACACCCTCCCGCCCTCGTCTCTGGCGAAATAGAGAGAGACCCAACGATCATCGAGGCCGCCCAAGCGGGAGAAGTAGTCGGAAGAGAAGTAGTAGAAGGATTTCGCCCTGCGGCGTTCCATCGTCCCCCAGTAGATGCCGCAGAAAATGGAAAGGTTGGGGCCGGTCATCGGAACGCGTGTCACCTGGATGCCCCGCCGCTGGGCGATCCTCACGTCCCGCCGCGCCGATTTCGCAAATCCGTTCAGGATCCCGTCCGGTCCTTTCCGAAGATCGATCACAGGATGCGGTGATGGACCGCGCAGGTCGAAGTATCCGTTCCAGTCTTCGTGATTGCGGAGCAGCGGATGGAACCGGACGAATTCACTCACGATACCCTCCGCCTCGCAGAACTCCGAGAAATCGCGCCGAAAATCCGACCGCACATCGCTCACGTCCATCGGAGTTTCAGCGTAGGCCACCGGTCCGCCGTACTCGAAGGGACTCGTGAGATCGAACTGGGGCCTGGGAGAGGAGCCGCCCAGCGGCAATCCTTTCAAAGGACGGAGAACAAAAGGGTGGATGACGAGGCCCTGCGCATGCCGGTAGAGACAAAGCGTGATGCGTCCTCCGTCATGATCCGCCGTTGCAGCCAGGTAAGAGATCTCGTAGTAGACGTCCCCTGCCTTTCGAACGGCGCGCTCCCACTCCTCCTGGAAGGGAGGACGGCCCGTGCCTCCGTCCAAGAAATGAACTCGAAGAGTAGCGCGGGACATCAGATGAGAACGTGGTGTAGGTTGGGATCAGGGTTCGTAATCTGGTGAAGGATGACGTTCGTTTCATCCAGGAAACAGCCGGCGGGGCATTTCCGTTTCAGATCGATTTTCCGGGCCACGTCCTGCCGCCGTTTCGACTCCCAGATCTTGTCCATGGAATCCTCGTAGATGTTGCCGATGACAAACTCGGGATCCCCACCGTGATCGATGCAGAGGTATACGTTGCCGTCCGGTTCCATCATCGGCACCAGAGGGTGGGCCCGGCACCGGTCGTAGCGCTCCGCTCCGTTGAATTGCTTCACATACGCCCGACGGATTTGATCTACCTTTACGTGCACTTCGAACCGCTCGGTTTGGTAGCGAGACTGGATGTCCAGCAGCCGCGACACCATGGCCGCCGCTTGCTCCTCTCGCGCGTCCTCCGTGGAATGAAGGTCCATGGAAGAAACCGTGATGTGCTCGTTGCTCCGGTTGCGCTGGAGCGATTTGAAGACCACGTAGTCGACACCCACCTCGCCGAACAGGGCGGCGAATCCCTCGAAATCCTCCTCGGTGAGGGGCGAGCAGATCATCTGGCAGCCGATGTGAGGGTAGAGGCTGCCGCGTCGGCGCTTCTCTTCGACGAGATGGCGGATATTGCGCAGGACCCGATCGAAATCCGCCCGGCCCCTCCCGTTGGAATTCGCGGCCGCGTGCCAGCGCGAATGCAGGGATTTCGAGGCGGCATCCACGCTGAACCGGACGGCCACGGCCCCCGCAAAGAGGGATGGGAAGAACTTGTCCGTGAGATGTTCCCCGTTCGTGAACAACATGTATCGAAGGCCCAGGTCGCTCGCCGCGTCGAGCATGGTCCTGGCCGAGGGGTGCAGGAGGGGCTCCCCTTGACCTGCGATGGTCAGGCCCTGGGTCCCCCCCGCGGCGAGGATCTTGACGTTTCGGATCCAGACGTCAGGCTGGATGATCAGTTCATCCTTCGCCTTGAGGGACGGCGTCTTGCGGGTCGTGTACGCCGAACTGCACCAGGCGCAACTGTGATTGCAGTAGGTGGTAAAGCCCGTGCTGACGCTGACCGGCCAACAGTCGCCTGTCTTCACAAGGGAGGCCACAGCCTCCGGGTGATAGAAAATCTTTCTTCGGTCATACCTTGACAGGCAGAACGCCGTCGCGTCCTCCGTCGTGGGTCGGCGCATCTCCGCGCTCATCACGCCATGTTCATGCGGCCGGCGATGGGCCCGCGGCCGAAGCCGGTTCTTGCGAAAAGGTGAAAGTGGAGAACGAGTAGTCTCCCCCGTACCCGATCCGTTCGAAACATTGATGCCATTCCCCCATGCTCCTGAACACCTGGACGGTTGCGCCCCAGTCATGCAATCCTTCCTCCTCTGCGGGGCTGGCGTAGCTGGCTACATTCAGGAAACAAAGTCCACGGCTGACTCTCATCAACTCCCGCACGGCCTGATCCGCCCGATCTTCATCAAGGTTGTGAAGGGTGCCGATGGACACGACCAGATCGAAACTGTGATCCGCAAAGCCCAAGGCATGGGCGCTCATGCGGGAAAACCGACCCCGCACCTCCGCCTTGGCGTGCCGGAGGGCATATGCGCTGATGTCGCATCCAAAGGCGACCGGGGCGCCGTCCGCTCCCAGTCGGCGCTGGAATTCGTACGCCAGGAATCCTTTGGCGCAGCCCACATCCAGTATTCGCTGCCCCGGCTTTAGATCGTAGTGGCGGATCATGGCCTCGGCCACCGTGCCCCACCGGCCGTCATAGTAGTAGCCGCCGTATCCCAGATCCGAATCGAAGTAGGCCTGCCCAAACCGCAGCAAGGAGGCCCTCTGTTCTTCCGTAAGACTCCGCCTGATCCGGAGTCGACGAAGGCGGTCCGCCCTGCCGTGCGCGGAGTCCCCTCCGCCGACCCCTTGCAAGAAGTCGACCCTTCTAGGAGCGCTCACAGGTTGTGGAAGGATCTGAGGGGTCTTCCCCCGATCCAAGGTCCCGGGCGGACTCGAAACGCTTTCCCCGTCTGCGGCACGTCAACGCCCACCTCTTCATGGGCCTACCGGGGCGACGCCGCCGTCACCCGGAAAGACGTGCGGGAAAAATCGGATGAAACGCCTCAAGAACGTCATGGCCCCATCATCCCGATGGCGGAAGGCGCCTCCGGAACGGCAGCCACGCCGCGAACCGGTTCGAAAAGGTCCGGGGGCTGTTTTCGCCATCCTTCAAGCGAGGACCTCGAATTCATGTGCCACACTTTGTCCGCCCCCCACTGTTTGACGTACTTTTCCGCCGCCTGCTCCATGGCGGATTCCCGGTTCAGGCCGGCTTTGAAGCCTTCCAACAACCAACGGAGACAGGTTCCCATTCGCTCCGCCGCGCATCCGTCCCGGTAGGGATCGAGATCATCCAGAAGGGAGGTCCAATGCCCAAATCCCGGAATCCCTTTCGGGCGCCGCCAGTGCTCCTGGCACGCCAGCCATAAGGACTCCCAGTCTTGGAAGACCACACGGCCCGGACCCAGTTCGTACAGCGGACTCTCCTTCCAGCCTTCCCGATCCAGCAGGAGTGTAGGCACGCCGGCCAGCGCCGACTCGCAACCGGCCGTTCCGGACCAGAGATGCCCATGGATGGCGATATCGGACGCCAAGGCGGCGGCGGCGGGAGGATACGCCCCATGGGGGTTCCCTTCCTCGAAAACGAAGCACCGACCGGTCGCCTCCGCTTCCGCCAATTGCTCGGCCACGGGGCCGAGACGCCGTCTGAGGGTGCCGGGGATTTTCGGCTTCAGGACCAGTCCCAGCGTGGGCTCCTCCAGCAGCTTCTCAAGCAGAAAGGAATAGTTCTCTCTCATTCGTTCATGCCCCAGGGCATGCCATCGACCATCTTCGGCCGAGCCCTCGTCAAAATACGCCAGGATTCGTGATGCGCCGCCGGTCTTGAGCTTTTCCCTCAACTCCGCCGCCTGTGACCGCAGGAGCGGGAAACGGTGGTCACCCAGGTATCCCGTCACGAAAAAATAACGGAAGGCCGAACCGACCTCGCGCTCGGCCTTCGCCCTCGACGAGGAAAAGCCGAACAGGAGATCGCTGTAGGAGGAGAGTCCCACCGACAGGTCGTGAGAGCGTTGATAAATCACCGTCACTCCGCCCAGACTTCTTAACGCATCGACGATGGCGCACTGTCTTGGCTCGGCGTTGAACCAGGACACGTAGATTTTGACGTCCTCCGAATCAAACAGATCGGTCCAGTAGGCCCTGAGCAATGTGTAGGTAAAGGACATCTCATCCAGCCATTCCCGGGTGCTCCATGCCGGCCCCTCCGTTGCACCGCCTCTGAGCAGGCGCAGAGGCGCGTAGCGCGGCCGATGGGTGAAAAGCGGTATGGCCGCTCCCCGTCGAGCTCCAGGAGAAAGCGCGATGGCATTCATTCCAGACCGTTGGGTGAGCCGCAACCTCGGTTCATCGAGCGGGTCGGAGGGCAGTCCGAAGACGAGAAGCAGATCTCGAGCCGGCAAGGACGACTGTTGCCAAAAAAACACATCGGAGTACCGCTCCGGGTATTCCAGATTGAAATGGCCGTAGGATTCGGCCGCCAGTCGCGGCCCTTGATCCATCCGGGCCGGCTTCCGCGGGTCGGTATTCCAGGAAGCGGCAGCCGCCCTCAATTTCTTCCGAGACTCCCGTCTGCCGGAGTGGAGGGCCGCGCGCATTCGGTCGAGGGCGTCCGTCAATGGCATCTCGGCCACGTCCACCCCGAATCTACGAGCGTACAACCGGACGACATCCATGAAAGGGCGAAACCGCATGAGGAGCAGCACGGCCGCCCATCCACGTTTCTCAACGGCCGCTTGCCTTGCGCAGATCCGCACAAGCCACAAAGCTCTCCAGAACGACTTGGGCGTCGGGAGTCCCACCTCCGCAAGGAGCGTTTTCATCAGGAAGCGACCCAACCCCTCATCTTGAGGCGGCGCCGAATGAACCTCCCTCAAGCCAGGGACGTTGAGGAGCCACTCCCGGATTTCCGGCAGGTCCCGATATCGCATCGACTGCCAAGTGGAGTTGCCGGATTCATCCCGCAGCTCATCCAAACGAAAATCCAATCGGACCAGCTTGACCCCGACGCTTTTCGCCGTGACGTTCATGAGCCAGCGGCCAACGGGGCCACCCCCCATGTCCAGATAGTAGCAAATCTCCACCCGTCGGCCCCGTGACCATCCTGTCCAGGCCAGGCGGGGCAGGACATCGAACAACCAGGACGCGGCATGGATCTCTTCAACGACGACGAGAATCCCCTTGGGGGCGGTGGAGGAGCGATCGCCGGTACCCGTCGCTGCCTTCTTTCCTCGAGCCGCCTGCATGCGTGTCCCTCGCAACTAGAGGGCCATGGCCGAGGCGCCCTGGACCTCTCTCTGCACTCTTTCATAATCGTCCGGTTGCCCGACATCGGACCAGTATTCATGGATCGGGAAACTCACGACCCTTTTCCGCGCGTTCAAGAGATCGTTGATGACGTCGGTCATGTCCAGGGATTCGCCGACCGGAATCCGTTGCAGCACCGAGGGCTCCAAGAGATAGATGCCCGCGTTGATAAAGAACGTCAGGCAAGGTTTCTCCTTCAAGTCCGTTACGCGATGCCCCTCACATTCCACCACCCCGTAGGGAACCGCCACGCGGTGTGATCGCACGGCTACGGTCAAGTCGGCCCCGTGCTCTCGATGGAAACTGAGCATGGCCCGGTAGTTCACGTGAGAGAGAACGTCGCCGTTGATGACGAGCAGCGTTTCGTCCGTGCGATCCATGATCGCCAAGCCCCCCGCGGTACCCAGCGGGCGATCCTCCACGACATAGCCGATCTCGATGCCGAAATCCCGTCCATCCCCGAGATGCTCGGTGATCTTTTCGGACCGGTAGTGGGTGGTGATATGGACCCTCTTGATCCCCGCGTCTCGAAGTTGGCCGACGATCCGTTCGATCAACGGCCGATCTCCCACCGGCAACATCGGCTTGGGCAACTCCTCCGTGAGCGGCCGCAATCTCCGCCCTTCTCCTCCCGCCACGACGACGGCCCTTACCGAACAGATCTCATCGGGCAAGAATTCTTTCTGCGACACCAAGCCCGCCACACGCCCTTCGGAATCAAGGATGGGGAGATGGAACATCCGGTGCTTCTGGAAAAGCGCGATGCACCTCTCGGCCGTGGCACCCTCGCGGGCCGTCACGGGTCTTTCGAAACGCGTTCCTTTCTTGGCTCGGAGAAGGTTTTCGACCGGCGCATCGAGGTTGGTATCCGCAAGAATGGCCCTCCGGACGTCCCCGTCCGTGATCGTCCCGACCAGCCTTCGGCCCTCATCGACCACCAAGACGATGCTCAGGCCGTTGGCCGTCATCCGAGCCATGGCCTCTCGGACCGTGCTTCGTCCGTCGATACAGAAACGCTCCTGGTCTGTACGCATCCTTGCTTCCTTTCAAGGGGTTGGCCGGACAGTCTCCGGCCTTCCGCCTAGTTTGCGGCGCCGGCCGCCGCCGGGCCTTCAGGATTCCGGCCATCCGGGCGCCGGAGGAGCCCGCCAAGCGCCGGTGGGCCTTCCACCCTTTTCAGGCTTCCCCCCTGCGGCCGAATCCCGCGGGTTTGCCGGCTAAGCGGGCGAAGTCGGCCAATTCGGACCATCGAATCGATGGACCGAAGAGGATTCCGCCCCCGGTGCAGTTGTAGGTCTCGCAATCGGCCTGCCCCGCCATTTCGAGGAAAACGTCCCGATACCAGAGGTAAGCGGGGTCTGTGTAGAATTCCTTGTCTACATGCGGATTGTGAATGCGCACGTACATCTCATCCAGGCGATTGCGCCCGACCAGATCGACGATTTCATGAAAGTACTGAGTACGCTCGTAGGGCATGTCGGCGTAGTAGCCGAGATCCATGCCGATCAAACCGATCCTTTTCTTTCGCAGCACGGCATGAGCGATCACCCAACACGCGGCGCCTACGTTTCCGCCGGCGTTGATGCAGGGGAGACCATTCAAATGGTGGAGCCTCCGGGTCAGGCTTTCTTCGGCCTCGTAGTCATCCAGCATCGGGTTCCACCAGTAAAGATTCATCCCAGCCCCCAGGGCGCGCGCGACCACGGCGCACGAAGAACCCGTGGAGACGGCGAGCTTGATCCTTGGCCCTGCGCGATCCACCATTTCGGTGAGCTCCCGATTGAATCGGATCTGGTCTTCCCGGAACTTGGGGTCCATGTCCTGTCTCGAATAGTAATCATCCCGCCAGACGGCTTCCTCGGTGAGATGGGGATCGCCGAACCATCGGACCACCCGTTCGGGATGCGAATCGAGCGTGACCACCAGATCGGGGGCAATTCCGCTTCTCAGGCACCAAGCCAGGGAAGACTCCGCGGCTATGATGACGCCCTCGAACCCCGATTCCCGAATCAACCTTGCCGTGTCAAACCGATGGATGGAGGGACCGGCCGCGATGACCAATGCATCTTCCCCCTGCGCCATGCGAGTCTTTGCCAAATCTTCCACACTGCGGCCTGAAGCGATCGCATCCGTGTTCGACTTCGCATTGGCCAGACAGACATCGCCGACCTTTTCCAGCGTGAGGGAATCGAGCTGTCCGGCGATCCGGCGACCCAGGTCCCCAGGCCCCGGTGCTTTCGCCCTGGACGCCTCTCCCATCTCGATCCCCGTTCGAATCATCTATCGACTTCCGGCTGAGGAACCGGTGGAGTGTGAAACCGGGAGCCCGGGCCCAACCCTGGCTTGCCCGCGCTGAGTCGACCCCCCTGAGATTCCGCGACCAGCCATGCGACCCAGAACGCGGCGGAAAATCCTACCGCATTCGCGAACTTCCTCCGGCTCCAACCCCACGCCGGAAGGAAGACTGATCCCTCTTCGGTGCAGGTCCACCGAGTGCTCAATCTCGAGGGTCTGGCAATTCCTGTACGGAGGGAGGTTGTGAATCGGATGCCACAACGGCCTTGCCTCCACACCCCACCGGTCCAGTTCCCGGACGATTCGTCGCCGGGCCGGCAGCCCTCCGTGGTTGACGAGAAGGGTGAACAGCCAGTACGTGGCCCGGGTCCGAGCGGGAGTGGGCATGAGCGCGATCCCCTCCAGACCCCCAAGCACTTCCCGGTAGGCTTGGGCCACGACGGATTTCCTCGCCACAAACTCCTCCAGGGATTCCACCTGGGCCAAGCCCACGGCAGCGTGGAGGTTCGTCATCCGGTAGTTGTACCCGACCTCGTTGTGGACGTACTCCAAGGGGTCGTCCTTCGCCTGTGTGGTCAGGTACCGGACACGGTCGGCCAGAGCCTTGGAGCGGGTCAGCACCATCCCCCCGCCTCCCGCCGTCACCACCTTGTTCCCATTGAAACTCAGAACACCGGCGTCGCCGAAAGTTCCCGCCTGCCTCCCCTCGTAGAGGACTCCCATGGCTTCGGCTGCGTCCTCTACCACCCGGAGTCCGTAGTCGCCGGCGAGTTCCATGATGCGATCCATCTCGCAGGCCAGTCCCAGAATATGCACGGGAAGGATCGCTTGGATCCGACGGCCGGTTGTGCGGTTGAAGCAGACGCCCGCCCGTCTCTCGCACTGCCGGGCCAGGAACCGCTCCAGCTTCCGAACGTCCATCTGCCACGTTTCCGGGTCCGCGTCGACGAAGATCGGATCGGCCCCGCAGTATCGAACGGCGTTGGCCGGCGCCACAAAGGTCAAGTCCGATACAAACACCTCATCCTCGGGCTCGACGCCCACGGCGAGGAGCGCGACGTGGAGGGCGGCCGTGCCGTTCATCACCGCGACGGCATAAGGAACATTCACCACCTCGGCGGTCCGGCGTTCGAACCGTTCGACAAAGGGCCCGGCGGTGGAGATCCAACCTGAATCCAGGCATTCTTTGACGTACCTCGCTTCGTTCCCCGCCCAGTAGGGCTCGCTCAACGGAAACACGCGGCGGGACGCGCGACGGCGGCGCTCAGATCGCATACGTGCCGATTCGATAGCGTGCCATGTTTCTCTCGACCCATTCAATGGTGCAAGCCAGTCCCGCTTCGAAGGAGAACCGCGGCTCCCAGCCCAGGAGCGACTTTGCTTTCCCGTTCTCGGCGCATAACTGCGCCACCTCGCTGGCCGTCGGTCGAACCCGTGCGTTCTCAGAGTTGATCGGAACATCCTTTTTCAAGATTTTCAGGACGGACCCGGCCACTTCCCCAATCGAAATGTCCCGGCCCGAACCGATGTTGATCACCTCTCCTACCGCCGGGTTGGAATCCGCCATCCGGATGAACCCCTCCACCGTATCCGCAACAAAATTGAAATCGCGCCTCGGGGTGAGACTGCCGAGACGGATCTCCTTCGCCGCCAACGCCTGAGTGACAATCGTCGGGATGACGGCACGCGCGGACTGGCGCGGTCCGAAGGTATTGAAAGGCCTGATCGTAGCTACGGGGAGACCGAACGACCGATGAAACGCCTCGGCCAATTTGTCGGCCGCAATCTTGCTGGCCGAGTACGGCGACCAGCCTTGGAGGGGGTGCTCCTCATCGATCGGACAGTATCGGGCCGTTCCGTAGACCTCGCTGGTGGACGTGTGGACGACGCGCCCCACACCCGAGTCCAGAGCCGTCTGAAAAACGTTCAAACTCCCTTCGACGTTGGTATGCAAATAGGAGGCCGGCGCGCGATAAGAGTACGGAATGGCGATGAGAGCGCCCAGATGAAACAGGACATCGACGCCTTTCATGGCCGGACGCAGGCTGTCGCGATCGCGAAGATCACCCGGGAATACTTCGACATCGTCCTTTACATCGGACTCGTCCAGACAGCCCCACGAGTTGGCCGAGTTGTAGCGGATAAAGGCCCGAGTCCGGGCGCCGAGCTCCACCAATCGCTCCACGAGATGGCTCCCGATGAACCCCCCGGCACCCGTGACCAACACCTTCCGATTCGTCCAATTCGCTGAGCGGACGCTCATGCGATTCGTTTTCTGAAGCAGAAAGCCTTGATGGGTGCGTAGTCCCCCACGGGGGCAGCGAGTGAGGATGTCAAGAAACGCACAAAATGGCTGTTGCGGTCAAAGCGGGCCTCCGGGCCAAGGGCCAGGGGGTGCAGGACGCGCGCGATGTAATAGTGGTTGGACAGAAAATTACTCGGCAGAAAATCCGCGGGCAAAGACGGGTCCAGCCCGGGGCCCGTCAGCGGTTCCAAAGAGTGTTCCCACCGGTAGAAATCCACGGGCAGATACCGGTTGTGATGCGGCGGCAGAATAGGCGGCAACCCGAATTCCGAACGGGCCTCGTTCAGATGGACCAAGGCATCCTCGAAGGCTTCGATCCCCAGCATGAAGCCACCGGGTTTCAGGGTCCGGGCCAAGCCCTGCAGGGCCTGCCGCTGCTCGGCAGGATCCAGGACGTTGATCAGGACTCGCTGGCCCAGCACAAAGTCGAACCTACCCTCGCACCCGCTCAAACGCCGCACATCTCCAGCTTCAATGGACACGCGCGAAGAATTTCCGAACCGCGCCCGGGCCACTTCCATCATTTCCGGCGTGTATTCCAAGCCGACGAACCGGAGTCCGGGGAACTCTTCCGACAGAACGTGCAAGGTCAACCCATTCCCGCATCCCATGTCGCACAGGACCAGATTCTCTTCTTTCCGGCCGTCGCGGATCAAGCGTGCCAGGACCAATCCGACGAACCGGCAAATCAGCCGCGTTTCCCGTTCGCGCACGGTCGCATCCATCATGGTTGAAGTCGGCGCCAATCCATGCTCCTTGGCCTGACGGGCGTAGTGCTCCAAAATGAGCCCGTCTGGATCCTCAGACGTTGGAGAACATCCGGACGTGGCTACCATGCGATTCGTTCGACCATGACTTACCCCGCCACCCTTTCGAACGGCAGATCGCAAAACGTCTTGGTGATCAGGCGGGCGTCCATCGGCAGTTCTTTCAAGACGCGCACGATTCTCTCGGACGACCGACCATCGCCGAAGGGACTTGCGATCCCCTCGAGTCCCGCGCGAAAAGCAGGTGACATCGCCCTGCCAATTCCCTCCACAATCTGATCACGAGAATAACCGACGTCGATGACGTTTCTCGCCCGCGTCCTCCCTGTCTGACGAGAGCCGATGTTGACCACCGGAAGCGCGAACGAGGGCGCTTCGATGATACCGCTCGATGAATTTCCAACCATCGCGCCGGCCGTCGCCATCATACTAAAGTAGGCGTGGTACCCCAGGTTGTCGACAAAGCAGGCTTGGGGGTGCGCAGCCACGAAGGGCCTGATCCTCTCACGGATGACGCGCCCCCCGGCGTCCGCGTTGGGCATCGTAAACACGAGCGGCCGATCGATCTCCTTCAAGGCCTGCAACAACTCCCCGACCTGCCACTCGGTCTGCTCACTCTCCAGTGTGACCGGATGGTACGTCACCAACAGGGGCGGCCTCTCCAATCGCATGGACAACCGGCTCTCCAGTTCCTCGCGAGTGAGCGGCCGGAAGGAGGCGAGATTGTCCAGGCTCAGCGCGCCGGACACCATGACACGCCAAGGTTCTTCCCCCATCTGGACCAGGCGCCTTCGATAATCTTCCGTGGCGACAAAGTGCAGGTGGCTCAATTTCGTGATGGAGTGGCGGAAGGCGTCGTCCAGGGCCCCCTGCGTGATTTCACCTCCGTGGATGTGGGCCACCGGAATCTTGAAAGGGGCAGCCGCTATAACCGACGCATGGATCTCAAATCGATCTCCCAACACCACCAGAAAATCGGGCCGGGCATGGGAGAAAGCTTGAGCCATTCCCAGGATTCCAAGCCCCATCGACTTGGCCATGCCCTCAGGGGTATCGGACGAGAGGAGCATCTCGATCCGTTCCGCAATCGGTATCCCATCCGCCTCGATTTCCTTCACGGTCAGTCCAAACTCCGGAGAAAGGTGCGCAGAGGCAACCATCAAGCGCAAACTCAGGTCGGGGTCCCCCTCAATTCGATGCAGCAGAGGCCGATAGATCGTGTAGTCGGATCGGCCGACCGTTACGACTCCGATCGTCCTCACGCCGGCCCGCCCCCGGCCCACGCCACCGCCCCCGAGGGTCGGAATGAGGTCACCACGTGGTCCAGCCTCCGTCCACAACCAAGTTGTGGCCCGTTACATACCCGGACAGATCGCTGGCCAAGAAGGCCAAGGCGCCTTTTATGTCTTCGTCCGTCGCCATTCGCGCCAAAGGAGTACGGTCGACATAGCGCCGCTTGAACTTTCCCAAGCCCTCCCGCTCCAGTCCCCCCGGACTGATGGCATTGACCCGGATTCGCGGCGCCAGAACGGTTGCGAGATACCGAGTCAGTTGGAGGAGTCCCCCTTTGGATGCCCCGTACGCCGCGGGGTTGGCGAGCGACGTACTCCGGTACAGCCGTGGATCGGGGCCGACCAGACCATACGTTGAGGCAAGGAAAATCACGGAGGCATGGCCCGACCGCGCCAAGGCCTCTTTTGCCTCCTGGACCATGACGAATGGAGCGGTCATGTTGACCCGCATGGCCGCGTCCCAGGCGCTCACGGTCTGATTTCTGAACGGAACCGCCCAGCCCTTGGATCGGGTCGTGCCCACCCAGGCCGCGCAGTGGACAACGATGTCCAGCCCGCCGAGTCGGCGGACCGCGGATCTGACCGCGCCTCTCGTTGCCTTTTCGTTGCTCAGGTCGCAGACCAGGGGAACCACGGTGCGGCCCTTTGAAGAGGGTAATTCTTCAAGAAGTTTCAGAGTGCCCGCTTTGTTCGCGTCCAACACGCCCAGACTGGCCCCCATCTCCAGCAAGGTTCCACAGACGACCCGTCCGATCCTCCCGGCCCCACCCGTGACCAGCGCGATCCGTCCACGAAGGTCCGCTAGTTGCCCGATTGTGCGCATGCGGCAGGCGCCTTTTTCAGCCGGGAAAGCCGCGCCGAACCGCTCCTCCCGACCGAGGCGAGGGTGATCGGCGGACCATCAGATCTGCCCTGCCGAGGGATCAACGGTGTTTCGCGCTTAGTCGGCCAAATCCTTCAGACGCCTTCTTGTGATTGGGTTCTACTTTGAGGCAGTGCTCGAAGAATTCCCTTGCTCCTTCAGGATCCGACTGAGAAAGCCGTATGCATCCCATGTGATACCAGGCGCCGGACACGAGTTGGCGGAGCGGTGCGGCGGCAACGATGGCCCGGAACAGTTCTTCGCTCTCTTGGAGCCTGCCCAACTGTTCCCAGTAAGACGCAATCTTGTAGATGGGAGTCCAATCTTCAGGTAGCTTCTGCCGTGAAGAGATCACGGACGCAAGATGCATGGCGGAATCCAGTCGGTCGCGAAAGGCCCCCGATGCATGCTCTCCTGGGAACGCCACGAACAGAGCCCTGTGAGGCCTTGCGGTTTCGTAGAAGTGATCGGCCCGAGGATGGACCTCCAGTACGACCGAAAAACCGGCGGCGTAGGCCATCATGGCCACGGCTTCCCTGGAAGGAACGATCGTCACGCCAGCGACGTGGGTAAGCCGGGAATGGGTGTCGGGTTCATAGCGGACCATCATGGGAGCCAACTGCTTCGCCGCAAGCGGGGCGTATCCGAATGATTTCTCGACGGTGGCGACGCCGCCGTCGAAAGCCTGGGTCTCGATGACGCATACTTTTCGGGTGACCGAGCGGATGTTGCGGAGCGCTCCAACGGGATTGTCCAGATGGTAGATCAAGCCCAGGCACAGGGTGATGTCGAACTCGCCTACCGAGGCCGGCGAAATATCGAACACGTCCATCTGTTTGAAATCGATGCCGGAAAGTTGCTGATCGGCCGCCAGCGATCGCGCAAATTCGAGGCCTTCGATGCGAGCATCTGTCCCCAGCACGTTCTGGGCCCCGCGCCTGCGGGCCGCAAGGGAGAAATGGCCGGCATGGCACGCCACGTCAAGGACCGTCATCCTCTCAAGGGATCCCCCACAGATCGTGGTGAGGAGCTCGAAGGCGACGTCCTCGATATAGAGCAGGCGGGCCCCGTCTTCCGCGGCGCGAGGCACGACCATGGTGCCGTCACGCTTGCGATGAACGATGTGATAATCGCTTTCAACCGTTTGACCGACAGGGGCGTCGGCTAAGTCCAGGTAGGGTAGTCTCATCTGATTGCAACCTCCTTCGTGGGATCGGCGGCGTCGACGCGCCCAGGCACTCTCAGAGTCGCGCGCGGGACCCTTCTCATCCAGGGAAACGAAATCAGGCCTCCCTTCACAAGAGCCTCGGCCCTCTCGAATTCAGGAAGGGAGTCGATCGACATTGCCCTCTGCTCAGGCGTTTCATAGAGAAGCGTATTCCGGCTGCTCCGCCAGGAGTCCGTCTGCCGCCGAACGAATCCCGCCCGCCACAAGTAGAGCGACCCGTTGATCCGGTATACCGGCGGGACGTCCTGACGACGCGTGTAACGGGCCGCATCGCCAAAAAGGTTCGCGAGGCGCCCCTTCCTCTCCACCACGCACACCCAGATCGGGTTGAAGTCGGGCTTGGACACGGCAAGGATTCCGTCCGCGTCAGGAGCGGCCTTGAGCTTGGTCAAGGCGCCGGACACGTCTTCAGGAAGCCGGCCTGGGGATGTGGGATCCAGGAGAAGCACAAACTCGTACGGGGAGCCTTCCTGCCCCTCGACCGTCGCCAAGGCATGGTGGACCACTTCCCACATGGGAGTATCGTCTTGGGCCAAGGCGGCCGGACGGATGAAGGGCACATCGGCGCCGAATTGCCGGGCCACCTCGGCGATGGCAGGCGAGTCGGTCGAAACGACCAGCCGCTCGACCTCGGGACAAGACCGGCCGAAGAGCACGGAATGGCCGATGAGCGGCACCCCGGCGAGGGGCCTTATGTTTTTCCCCGGCAACCCTTTGGATCCCCCGCGCGCGGGGATAAGGGCGAGAAGTCTGCCCGGGCTCACGGGTACTCAATCCTTTCCTCCCGCCCGGTACGGGAGGAACGTCGCGCCGCGTCGCAAACGGCCAGGGCCTTCACCCCTTCGTTCGCCGTCGCCAGTTGCGCCGAGGCCCCAGGGTCCTTGCCGCCGTTCACGAAAGCCCGGTCTTGTGCCAGGAGCATGTCCTCCTTGGCCTGCGGGAAAGTCGTCACGTGCCGGTCTTCCCCAACTCGGGAAACCGCGGTCGTACCCGTGAGACCGTCCCACTCGATCGTGCCCTCGGAGCCGTGGGCGCGCATCATGCGCCTCCACGGTCGGGTGACATAGTCCAGCGTGAGCGAGACCATCCAGCCTCCCGGAGCCTCCCAAAGGAGGTCGGCCGACTCTTCAGACTCTATGCCCAACTGCTTCCCTTTCTTCAACTTCGCCTGAATGTGCGCGGGCCATCCGTACAGCCATCCCGCGTAGTCGATTTCGTGGATCAGATCCCTCAACACACCGCCTTCCCCTTCACGTGCCGAGTAGGTTGACCGATAAGGCCGCGCCGGCCTCCAATCCGGAAGATAGGACTGGCATTCAATCCGTACGCTGTGCAAATCCCCGATTCGAGGGAGGATTCGCCGGAACGCGTTCAGGGAATCACAAAATCGCAAGGTGTTCCCGATGAAGAGACTTCGGCCCAAATTCACGGCCCTCCTCCTGAGTGCCTCGGACCGAGGAGCGTCTTCCGCAAGGGGCTTCTCGATGAGCACATCCATCCCGGTCTCCAAGGCCGTCCAGCCGTCCTCATAGTGACAGCCTGTATCCGTTGCAATGACGGCGATCTTCGCGCCCTCGCGGGCGGCCTCCTGAAGATCCGAAGCCGTTTCCAGGCCAAGGGCCAGAAGCTCCGTCCGTCTTTCCTTCCTCCGCGGCACCGCAACGGGAACGGCCTCGCCCATCCGTCGGATCACTTCCAAATGCCGCAGCCCGATGGTGCCCGTTCCGCGAACAGCCACCCTCACGGGGGAGGCCGTCCCGTCTACGCCGCCAGGCTCTTGGGTGCGCATCGCCCCGGAAATATCAAGCGGCCGGTTTGTCCGCCGGCAGCGGCGGTGGGGAGGGGAAAGCGGACGCGGGAGGACGATCATGGCCGGTTTCGGCAACCCCATTTCCCCTCCCGGAGCGCCGATCGTTTCCTCTCTGCTCGACTTCGGCCAATCTCTTGAAATCGAACCTCACCATCAGTTCCCGAAGCCCGTAGAGTTCGAGGGCGCTGAACCGTTCCGAAATGACCGCCGAGATCTTTGTCGCGTCGCCCAAATCCAAAAGGAATGCCTCCAAGTCGCCTCCGTACTGCTCCAGGATTCGATCCTTGTAGACGGCGTACCACTCCGAGCCCGGATAAGGGGTGGCGAAGAATGGCTTGACCACGAGGCCCAGCTCCTCCCAGGCCTTCACGTTGTCCATCAACGAATCGAAATCCTCCGTCGGAAAACCCATCATTTGATTGGGAATGGGCCGGATACCCGCATCGATGGTCCAGTGGAACGAACGGATGTTTGTCTCGGGAGTCGCTCCTTTACCGAGCGTCTTGAGTATTCTCTTTGAGAAAGACTCATATCCATAGACCAGATGGGAGCAACCCGACTGCCGCATTTTCCTCAAGATCTCCGGGGTGCAGAGCGTCGCGTGGCTTGTTCCGCTCCAGTGCATCCCCTCGCAATCGGCGCCGTGCCTGACGCCCTCCCGGACGCATTTCGGTTGCAGCCCTTCGCCGATCCACAAGTCGCAAATCGCGCTCAGCCAGGTCCTCCCGGATGTCTGATCCATCGTCATCAAGTTCTCATCAAGAAACCCGATAAAATCGACTTGGTATCGTTCCCGAAGGTGCCGGGCCAGGTTCACAACATAGCGCGGGCTGTGATACCGAATGTCACGCGTGTAGGAACCCGGCAGGTCAAAACTCACGTCCCGCTCTCCCTCCTGATTGATCACGTACTTCATGTCCCCGCTGAGCCCCAGATGAAAACAGAATTTGCACACCAACGAGCATCCGTAGGAGGCGTTGATGTCCAATCGCCGCCGGGCCATCATTCCTTCTTCCGAGAACAGGGCTTGGCTGTTGCGAAAATAAACCTCTTCGAGGGGAAAGAGATCGTAGGCCGGAAAGGGAAGAGTATCCAGGTCCCTGAGGAGATCTCTCGGACGCGTCATGGCCAGACGTCCATCGCCGGAACGATAGATCAGGCCGTCAATCCCGGAAGGATCGGGTTGGCCGCCGCCAAGCCGGGAGAGCAACTCCGGAAAGGTCTGAAAGGCTTCCCCCACTACGCCCAGGTCGAATTCAGGCAGGAGCCGCATGATTTCCCTCGGCATCGCCGTCAGGATCCCCCCGCCGAGCACCCTTAGAGCGCGTGGGGCGAATTCTTTGGATAGCCGGCCGATCTTCCTGACGTAGCCATAGGTCGTCGTGATCCCCCCGGTCGCCACCACGTCCCAACCATCCGCCTCCAGGACCTGCCTCAATACCTCGTCGCCCAGACGCCAAGCGTTGGCGTCGTACACCTGGACCTGGTGGCCGTTCCGCATCGCCAGGGCCGCCAGAAGGGCCATGCCGTACGGAACGTGGCGCGGAACGTCTTCCGCCCGCACGATAGGATTGATGAACAAGACTTTGGCCATCTAGTAGGTTCTCATGTCCGCTCCCCGCTCACCTGCGGAACGACAAGCCATGGGGCCGATGTGATCCGACGGCTCTCCGGTGGTCAGGAACCGGCCTCCCCGCTGTTCCCCGTGCCCGCATCCCCCTTGTAGATGAACTTCTTCCTGGAAACGAAGGAAATGCTTCCCCCCAATTTTTTCAGGGCTTCCCTCTCGAACGTCTCCGTCAAGTCGTCGGATGGTTCGCCGGCCCGCACGGGATTCTTCGGTGTGAAATTTCCTTTCAAGACTTCACGCATGGCTTTCCTCCTCTCCTGTCCTTTTCGGATTTCCGCAGCCGGCGGTTGCACAACCCCAGCCTATAGCTCCGCAGTGTCCCGTGCCGGCGCCGCCATCGCATCGGACTACAGCCCATCCTGAACCGAACGGGGGAACGTTCAGCAGGGCTCGACGGACCGCGGCTCGACTTCAACCGCCACGGATTGACCGAGCAGGTCTATCGAGACGATCAGGACGCCTTTCTTGTCGCAGTTCCTGACGAACTGACCGGCCAGACCTCTCAGAGGACCCCGCGTTACACAGACCACATCCCCCCCCCTGAGATAGGGGTGGGGCCGGGGCAGACCGTTGCCTAGAAGTTGCCTGACGGCCCCAATCTGATCTTCCGGAATCGCCTCAGGCCGAGCGGGATCGTACCCGATCAAGTCCACCACTCCATGGGTTTTCTTTGCGTCAAGCCAGTCCTCATAGCTCTCCTCGCATTGGAGAAAAACGTACCCCGGGAAAAGTGGGCGATTCGTCTCTACCTCACGGGATCGAATCCAGCGCGAAGCCCGATAGGTGGGGAAAAAAACCTCGGGGAATCGATTCTTCAGAGCACCGGCGACTGCGGCCTCGTGATTGGAGCGTGTCCTTGCTGCGTACCATTCCATGGTCACTCGCAATTCCCTTTCGAAAACCCTATCTGCCTACAACTTCAAGTACTTTCCAGAGATATTCTACCGTATATTGATCCAACGTGTCAAGTTGAAGGCTCCATTCCATGCCCTTTCCATCGTTCGTTAACTTAATAATAGATCGGCCTCAAATTGCAGAAAGTTTAGCCGCCGGCAGCGATCAGGCGTATCCAAGAGACATGACCTGCCGCAGAACCTCGCCCTGCCGGATCTGCCCACTCAGGCAGCTCTCGACAAGCTGCGCGTCCTCTGGAATGTTGATCGATGGAAAACCGCGCGAGAACTCGACCCCCCACAGAGGCTCGTCATGCTCGACCACCCGCGACTGATCGATGGATTCCAAGCATTCAAGAGGGGTGCGCTCCATCCGGGTGAATCGTCCCAGGAAGTTTCGATGGTAACCCAGGATTCCCAGGATTTTCCTGACCGGATCGAAGGCGCCGTTCCTGAGAGGGAGGCCCGAGAAATCTCGAGAGCAATACAGGACACGGCCTTTTCGGGAGACTACGCATTTGACCACCGTCCGGTCGGCCAACTCCTTTTTCTCATCGATCTTGGCCACGGCGTTCCAAGCCTGGATGTCCGGCCTTTCGCGAATGGCCGCGGTCATCCGAAGCAGGTCCTCGGGCAGGACCAGCGGCTCATCGCCCTGGATGTTGACGACGTGGGTGCAACTCAGCCGCTCCGCGGCTTCCGCCACTCGGTCCGAGGCCGCCACGTGCGACGCGGACGTCATGGCGACCTTGGCGCCGAGCGGCTCGATCGCTTCCCGGATCCGCTCGTCGCACGTCGCCACAACCACCTCGCTGAAGCCGCCGCTCAGGACCGCCCGCCGACGCACATGCTCCACCATGGGCAATCCCCGAATCTCCAGGAGGGGTTTTCCGGGAAAACGACCGGAGGCCATCCTCGCAGGAATGACGGCGGCAATGCGAATCATCTCCATTCTTCGATTATTGCGGAAACGCGCCGCAGTCTACATTGATGCATTGTCCGGTGATGGCGGACGCCGCGGGACTCACCAGAAAATGCACGAGTCGCGCCACCTCTTCGGCGATCGGAAGCCTTCCCAAGGCGGTTTGCTCCCCGGCAAAAGCCGCCAGGTAGGCTTTCACGGACGACCCCGCGGCCGGGGACGCGGGCTCCTCCAGTGCCCCGAGAAGATGCTCGGTCTCGATGTAGACGGGGCACACCGCATTGACCCGTATTCCGCGAGGTCCCAGCTCCTTGGCCAATGCCTGCGTAAGGCCGTTCACCGCGAACTTGCTCGCGCAGTAAACGCTGTTGTTCGCACTCCCCCTCTTCCCCGCCAGGCTGGAAACGTTTACAATGGATCCTCCCGGGCGGATGAAGTTCGACACCTCGGCGCACCCCCACAAGGTTCCATAAACATTCGTCTCAAAGATCCCCGCCACAAATTCCGGATCCAGGTCACCCAGACTCCGCCATCGCGATCTCCCGGCGCAATTGACCCACACATCCACTCCCCCCCACCGCCTGACGATTTCGGACACGAAGCCCCCCACTTCCCCTCTATGTCGCACGTCCGCCTGAACATGCACCATGCCGTCGGGGAGAGGGTCCGGCCTTGACGATCGCGAGCAGACTCCCACACGGTACCCTTCGGCCAGGAAAACGTCGGCGATGGCCCTTCCGATGCCGCGCGTGCCGCCCGTTACGGCCGCGATCCCTCCGGAACCCGCCTTCATAGGGTCATCGCCGTGAAACCGCCATCGACCGAGATGACCGCTCCCGTGACGAATCGAGCCGCAGCGGAGGACAGCCAAAGGACGGCGCCCACCAACTCCTCGGGCCGGCCGAACCGTCCCATGGGCGTGTGACCCAGGATCCTGGCTTTTCGGTCGTCGTCGATGAAATGCTCCATGCTCCATGGTGTGGGAAAGAAACCCGGCCTCAGGGCGTTGACCCGGACGTCGTACGGCGCCCATTCTCGGGCGAGATTCTGCGTCAGATTGGTAATCGCCGCCTTCGCCGCTGAATAGACAAACGCCTTCGACAGAGGAGGGCCGGACGAGACGGAACTGAAATTAATGATGGAGCCGCCGCGTTGCCGGATCATCGTCTCTCCAAACACCTGGCACGCGTAGAGCGGTCCCACAAGATTGACCCCCATGATCCTCTCGATCTCCGCCGCTGAGATCTCCATGAACGAGGTCGGAGCATTCGTCCCGGCGGCATTGAGGAGGACATCCACCCGTCCAAACCGCCGAAGGATTTCATCGCGACACCGACCGAGATCGTTCTTGGAGGTCACGTCACACGGCAGGCACCGGGCATCCTTCGACCCCGCTCCCGCAACGTCAAGGACCACGACTTCCATCCCCGCCCCCCGCATGGCCTCGGTGAGAGCGGAACCCAGGTGCCCGTGCCCCCCGGCCACCACGGCCACCTTGCCCCTCAGAGCGAAGAGATCCTCCAGATTCACGGACGCGCGGGAAAGGGACCGCCTTCGGCAGACCGCCCGGCCGAAGCCCGTCCCTTCTTCACGTGAACGACGGCCCCTTTGCCTCGGCACGCGCAAATGAGAGCCCGCATCCGCTCGCTCCATTTCCAGAGCACAAAAACGTCGGACGCTAGGACCGCAAAGGTGTATCCCATCTTGAGCACCCGTCCCACGCCCGCACGGGAGGGCGACACCAATTGCGTGCCGCACGCTTTTCCCCGTCGTCGGCACGCCTGAATGACCCGGGTGCACGCCTGGACGACTCGCCGGTCCTCCAATTGCCCGGGGATCCCCAGGGATCCGGACAGGTCGTAGGGTCCCACCATCACGCCGTCCACCTCGGGGCAGGCCAGAAGCTCATCCGCGGCGTCCACTCCCTCGATGGACTCAATCTGAATGATGATCGACGAACGCGCGTTCCAGTTCCTAACGTACTCTTCGAAACGGAACCCGTAACCTTGGGCGCGCGCTACGCCGTAGCTCCGTTTTCCCACCGGCGGGTACTTGCACCACTCGACCAGGCGTTCCACCTGCTCCCGAGTCGAGACTTGCGGCACGATGAGTCCGGCGGCTCCGGAGTCCAGCAGCCGCTTGGCTTGCTCCGAGTTATGGGAGGAGATTCGAGGAAGACAGGGCACCCCCGCCGCGTGGGCTGCCGCGATGATTCGTTGCGCCTGTTCCTGACCGATCGTACTGTGCTCAAGGTCAATGCCGAGGAAATCGAAACCCGCCAGGCCGAAGGTTTCCGCGATCGAGGGATGGGCGAGCGACATCCAGGCCCCGAAGACGGGGCTCCGCCGTTGGAAGATTTTCCCGTTCAGGGGGGGACGGGCCACCGTCGTTCAGGCCGGTCGGCCGTTCCGTGTCCAACGCAACTGGAGCAGGCGTTTCCCGCCCGCCGGCCACTGTCTCAAGGCTTGGTCCAACGTGTAGACGGGATTCGCATCCCGGCGATCTTTCACCGCAACCGTCCCGGGCGCGTTCGTCTTGAGAAACACCCCGACCGCCGATTCGACGGCGCCCGATTCGGGACAATAGCAATCCTTCGGAAGAAACCGGTTGTGTGGGCCGCCCAGCACCATTCGGTTTCTGTAGATCCATATTTCCGGGCCAGGTTGCCTCGGCCCAGGCCGACGCGGAAGTCGAACGCCTCCGCATGCTTCCGGTTCTGCCACTTTTGATACCAGCGGTGGGGCTCCATCTCACTTCTTTTGAAGTCGGGTTCCGTCTTCCAGGAATTGCCGGACCGTCTCTTTGCTGTAGGGATGCACCAGGATCGTTTCCACCAGCGAGGGGACCACCGTGACGATGTCCGCGCCGGCCTCAAACCACTCGATCACGTTCAACGCCTCCCGCGTGGACCCGGCGATAATTTTCGCCCCGTTCCCGAAGGCATCGAGCAGACTCCTCGTCCGCCGGATCTCCGTCCGGGAATCATATCCCATGTTGTTGACCCGCCCGCCGAAGATCGAAACATACGTTGCCCCGGCCATCGCGGCGAGCAGGCACTGTTGCGCGCTCAACATGGCCGTCACATTCACACGAATGTTTCCTTTCGATTCCAGCTCGTGCGCCAGTTTCAGGTATTCCGTTCCCCCGTTGGGTCCGTGGATGGGAATTTTCACGACCGCATTCTTGCCCCATCCCGCCATGAGGCGGGCCTGCTCCCGCATTTCGGCGGGGTCTCCCGCCGTCACCTCGAAGGAAACCGGCAAGGGGTCCACAAGGCGGGCCATCTCCCGGCAGTGCGTTTGCATGCCTTCCCAACCGCCCCCGATTCCATCTCTCAGAAGGATCGTGGGATTCGTCGTCACTCCGCGGATGATTCCCAGTCGATGGTACTTCTCAATTTCCTCCAGTTTGCCGGTATCGAGAAAAAGGCCCGTGAGCCGCGTCATGGCGCCGCTCCCACCGAGGCGCCCCCCGCCTCCCTGGAGGCGGATTTCGACTCGGACTCCCACCTGTTCCCCGCGATCGCGAGGCGCGGATCGCAAACCATGGCGTGCCACACCACGGACTGGAACGACTCCGTGTAGGGCGTCACGCTCTCAGCGTTGACCGTTGGGACAATCAAAACGATGTCCCCCCGCCTCGACGTGTGGCCGCCGTCGCGTCCGACGATGCCCAGGACGTCCATCCGGCGTCGCTTGGCCTCCTCGATGGCGTCCACCAGGTTCAAGCTGACTTGAGGTTCCACGCTCCCTCCCCCCACCGAAAGGACAAAGAGGACATCCCGCGGGCCGGCGTGACTCACGCCCAGCCACGCGGAAAAGACGGTCCGCCACCCCTCGTCATTGGTCCTCGCCGTCAATTCGGAAACGTTGTCCACGGGCGAATAGGCTTCGATTCCGGCCAACTTTCGGAAATCGTTCACGGCGTGACTGCAGTTTCCCGCACTCCCGCCGACACCGCACAAGAAAAGGCGTCCACCCGCTTCGCGAAGTCCCACCAGGCGTTCCACCATGCGATCCATCACGGAAACGTCGATTCGGCGGGCCACCTGCGCAGCCTCCCGCATATAGCGCCGGAGATATCCGGAATCGCGGACCTTCCCTCGTGCGCCCGCGGCGCGGTTGTTCGTGCCCCGGTTGCGGCCTACGAGCATGCTCATGCCTCGCTTCCCTTTCGCCCATCGGATTTCCTGCCGACCACCCGCGCAAAAGAGCTCATTCGCATCTCCTGGAGGAAGGACTGAAATGCTTCTTGCACCTCGGAACCGCTCTCCAGAAGCCGGCGCTCGAAGGGAGACAGGGGAATGGCCCCATCTTCTTGTGCGTGAACACGAACCGTCTCGATATCCAGAGCGCCCGGCGTGCTGACCTCGATCAATTCAAACCCTGTGGCCCGGAGGAGCTGCTCAAGCCCCGCAAGCCCAAAGCAATTCGTCCGATCCGGCGGATAGAGATACTTGTTGCGCAATCCCAAGACGGTCATATCGAACCCCGAGCTGACCGCCGCCGTCAGAAAGAGGAGACCACCCTCCACCAAGCGTTCGCGGACCCCGCGGAGGAGCCGGGCCGGGTCTCGCGCCCGGTCGAGCGCCTCCAGCAGAACCGCAACCCCCGCCCGCGCGACCGTTCTCCTCCGGGTGCCTTCTTCCAATTCCCGGACCTCGCTCCCCACGGCCGTTTCGGTCAATCGTGCCTCATCCACCGTTGACACTTCGGAAAACAGCCGCGACCCCCGGAGCAGGGGGGCCATGTCGCCCGGCGGTATCCCCACATCCAGCGCGTGAGTTCGGCCCATTCCGTGAAGCCGCAGACTGTTCCGGATCCATTCGATCTTGGGGAGATACACCTTGTCCTGCCTCGAAGCCGCCAATCCCGGGGAGAATTCCAGGTTCCTCCGTCGTCCCTCTGCGGTGCTCCTCAAGACTTCCGCCCACCGATCGGCGTTGGGAATCTCCTGAAGGAAGAATCCTCGGCAGCGGCCGCAGCCGGCGTACGGAAGTTGCTCCACCACCCCGATCGGCGCCAGGTCCAAGTGACACGCCGGACAGGAGGTTCGGGGTGTCCCCGACACCCGCAAGGCGTTTCTCACCGTGTCGATGCAGAACGACCGGTATCCGCCCAGCCGGTCCAGCGGCTTGACGGAAGACAGGGGAACCGCAAGACCGGATTGGACCGAGAAAGGGACCGGAGACAACGATTCAGGCGTGGGAGAAGCGGAGCGATATTCTTCACCCCACATAGGTCAACCTCCGGGTGACTTCGTCCTCGCCGTACATGATTTGGTAGTACTCGCGAGAAAGCCGCTCAAAGACCTTGTTTCCCAACTCATCGAAACTCTCCGCCCTTCGGATATCGCCGGCGCGCGAAATCGGAAGTTTGACATGGAGCGGGAACGTTCGCTGCAGCCCAAGGATCTCCTTGGCCGAGAGGTAGGGGGCGGGCATGTCGAGAATGGACTCCCCGATGACGGACGTCGTCTGCCGTTCGGGATCCAGCCAACCCGCCCGGACCGCCGCATCTCGGAGCCCCGTGCCATGGTAGGGCACAAAAATATTGACGCTGACCGAGTCGAACGACCCGATTTCGCGATTCAGCGCGATGGTGTCGAAGAACAGTTCCCGCGTTTCAAACGGAAACCCCACCATGTTGTTGAGCGTAAACGGGATGCCCACTTTGGCCACGGTGGAACATTTCTCGAGGATTTTCGCGTTCGTCACGTGCCGCTCGATCACCTTCTTCCGAAACGCTTCATTTCCGTGCTCAAGGCCGAAAGAGATCCGGTAACATCCGACCTCTTGAAGCCAAGTCAGTTTCTCCTCATCGATGTCTTCGAGGCGCGTCTGGAACCAGAAGGGGATTTTGAAATCACGGTACATACGCGCGAAAGATGCGATTTCCGCCTTGGGGCGGGCCATGAACGCATCGTCCACGAAGTAGAAGAACTCCGGGGAATAGCGCCGGATCATCTGCTCCATCTCGTTTCGGAGGGTTTCCATGCTCTTCCGGCGGAGGAAGAAGCCCTGCTTCTTCTCCTTGGCGATCACGAGCTGCGTGGGTGAATTGCAGAAGGAGCAGGTATAGGGGCAGCCCCGGTAGGTCTCGATCGGGATGGTCTTCCATATCTTCTTTCCGAGGGGTCGGAAGAACCGCTTTTCGGAGAAGAGTGACCAATCGGGAAGGACCCGGTTGATGTCGACCAGCGGTCTCGGGAGGTTCCGCGCGAAGGCGCCGTCGGGCGTTCGAACCCAGGCGCCCGGCAGGGTCGCGAGATCGGCTCCTTGACGGACGCGCTCGCAGAATTCCACGAGGGTCTCCTCCCCTTCACCGGTTCCCATGACGGAAACTTGGGGGGCTGCGGCGACGATGTCGGGGGCCATGGTGGCAAATACGCCTCCAACGAGAGTCCGGATGTCCGGGTAGGTGGAGAGGATCTCCAGCATGCGTTTCGCCTGCGGCCAGGCATCCTCGACCAGTGTGCACAGGACGGCCGCGTGAGGCTTGAACGCGTCGAGCTTGCGGGCGAAATCTCCATCCAGATCTTCGCGGACGTCCGGGAAGATGTCGCCCGGCTCGAACCGCCGGCTGTTGACCATCTTGTTGGCGCGCGTGATGGGCAAGGCCTCCCCGAGAAACTCGATGGCGGGGCGATAGGGCGTGGCATCGAAAAGATCGATTTCGTAGCCCTGATTCTTCAAGAGAGAAGTGAAGAGCGCGACGGCGTACGAAGGGGTAAGCATGAGGCTCAAATTGGGGTAGACCAGGAGTACGCGGAATCGGGTTTTCTCAATCACCGGCCATCGCCTCCGCGCGTCGCGTCCCGTCTCGACCGGTCATCGCGATTCGGCAAGGGTCGCAGACGGGCCCGGGCGCCGATCTCCCCAGATCCTCGGTCGACGGGGCTCTTGGGGTTCGAGGCCCGGCCGGCGTCCCACACAGGCATAGACTTCACGCACGAGACTCATGATATGGGCGGCCTCCGGGAGCGTGCCGTGCGTTGGGGATCGCCCTTCGAGGATGGAGTCGACGAATTCAAACGTTTCTTTCTTCCATGAATCGTCCCGATCGAAGTAGATGATTTCCTCCCGAGGATTGCCCAGGGCCAGCGCCTCGTCTTCGAATTGGCGCCGACCGACCACCAGTTGTTCCCGCCCATAACTGCCTGTCTGGGACAGGAGGCCCGAGAGAACCAAGTACCCGTCCCTGCACCCGACCTCGACTCGAAAGGTATGCTTCCAGAGGGTCGCGGACGAGTGCAGGAAAGCCGGGACTCCCCGTTCCGATTCGAGAAGCACGAAGGCATTGTCCTCCACCCCGCATCCCCAGAATGAATCGCGGAGAACGGCCTGAACCACCCTCATCGGGCCGCAGAAAAATTGAAAGAGATCCAGCATGTGGACTCCCTGGTCCAGCAGGATTCCCCCCCCCGACACCTCGTATCGATTCCGCCAATTTTCCCGATAGTTCAATCCGCCGGACTTGCCGTAGGTGGCCTTAAGGTGAATGACCTCCCCCAACCCGCCTTCTCCCAGAAATGCCTTCGCCGCCTGGACGGATGGGTGGAGCCTGTGGTTGAACCCGAAGACGATCCTCCGACGGGTCTTCCCCGACACGGCCTCTGCGATCCGAGAAAAATCCTCCCAGTTCCGGCCCGGCGGTTTCTCACAAAAGACATTTCCGCACCGTTCCAACGCTTCCACGCAGAGGTCTACGGTCACATCGTTCGGTGTGCAGACAAACGCCGCGCCTACGTCGCTCCAGTCTACCTCCTCCGAGGACGTCACCCAGGCCACATCCCCGCCGGTCACCGGGACAGGACCGGCAGGCTCCACGATCCAGATCCTGCCGACGCGCGGATGTTCCCGGAGAACCCGATGGCGAATTTTCCCCATGTATCCGAATCCGAAAATGACGCAGTTCACGCCGCTCCTCCACGGTGCGTGAATCCCGCCGCCTCGAGAAAGGTCGAAATCGAACGCTCCGTCACGAGCCCCAAGTAGGTTTCAACATATTTCAGGGCATTCTCCCAAGCCCCGGGATCGGGCCTGTAGTCCGGCTGGAAGGCGGTGTCCAACACCTCGGCCAGCGCGCCGGGTGACTCCGTCCAAAGCCGCCATTCGTTCATGCCCGCAAGGGGATCGCCGGAATGGGCGGATTGGCCCCTCAGATAGACCGGCCGCAATCCCTGGAGCACCGCATGGAGCGCCGCGGAGGAGCCTCGATAGATGACGAAGGAAGACCGCGCAAAGTCCTCCTCGACCGGTCTCTCGGAGATCTCCAGATTGGGCCATTTCCGGGCGGACTCTCGTACGCTCGCCAAGACCCGGCGGTCTGGAAGCATGGGGTGTGCCCTGAGAATAAATTCGCGGTCCGGGAATCGGCGGGCGCACTCCTCCGCCGCGCGATAGAAATCGTCCACTTCCGTCTCCAATCCCTCCGGAACGAAGAGGACCGCGCCGAGGTTGGACCGTGGCTGAGACGCTCCCGATCGGAGCCGCCGCCGACAACTTCCGAACCGAATCAGGTCAATTCCGTGGACGTCGTGTCCGGAACGCATCGCGGCCAGGGTCTCTTCCCCCAGGCACAAGACCAAGTCGGGTGTGGAACCGGGCCCCAGTTCCTTCGTGGGTCGGATCAACGACAAGGACTCGGGAAAAAGCATCGTGTGCGCGTAGCCGGCAATTCGCGTGGCCGGCGAGATCTCCTTGATTCCCCGGCCCGCGCACTTCTCCCAACCGTGCCCTTCATAGAGGGTCAGGAACACGCGGGGACTCCATCGACGGGCGACCTCCCGGCCGATCCAGTAGAACAGGCCGTTGCGATGGGGAAGAAGCCCCAGGCAATCCTGACTCGCTTGGCGGCAGAGTCCGCGTTCCACGGGGTCGGTCGCGCGCGAGGCTTCCCGCGCCAATCGCCAGGACCATTTCGTTTGGAGGATGGCCATTTGAATCGGCGCCGACGGCGGCACGAGGGCCACTTCCGCCATCGCGTGCTTCTCCTTCGTCGACAGACGGGATCGGGCAAAAGCGTGAGGATCTCCGCTTGATCCGTCTCCGCATATCATCAGCGTCCGCACGCCCTTCCGCTCGAGCCTCCCTTGGAGATCACCAAAATAAAAATCGCTGCCGTCCTCCGCCCGGGCCGGGCCATAACACCAAGTCTTGATTACAACGTCGAAGTTTCTTCGCGTAAGCTCTTGAATCTCGCGCCTCTGCGAGGCCCGGATTGTCCGAACGGTTTTCCCCGTGCGGAGCGCGAACCGCCACAGGGTCCGGGTTGAAGACCAAATGCTCCGGAGGGAAAAGGAACCGGCCTTCCCCGCGGCTTGGAGGACTGCATCCGGCCCGCCCTCCTGCGTCAGAACGGATTCCTGAACGGCGTGGACGGGATGTTTGAGATACAACCAGGGGATAGCCATGACGGGTAGGACCGGAAACCTTCGCCTGATCCGTTCAAGGACGAGACCCAATTGATGCAGGTCGGGGGACACCGCCGGACCCGATTCCCACCGTCCTGAAAGCTCGCGCCCGGCGCGATTCGGGACGGCCCCGCCCAACCCCCGCCCAACGGCGTCGGCCATGGCGGTGGGTGTTGAGAGTGGAGCTAGGTCCACCATCCCCATGCGGTCGGGTGTGTGGATGGGATGGGAGACGGAAGGCGTGCTCCGCGTCCCTGGCGCACTTTGTATCTTCGCATCATCCTTGAGCTTATCCTAGATTATAGTTTCAGGTTGAGAGCCTGTCAAGGCGCGATCCTTGTTTCCAAGCACCCCTAAAGTCGCGGCCCCAGCGTCCGAACATCCCCCTATATGTTCGTTCATCAAACGAACAAACTTTAGGCTCGGGCCGGCTTGACACCGCGACATGCATCACTATAATTTTCCCCCTGAAGGCACAGGGAAGTGGCGCCGCTAGGAAAGAAGTCCGTACTGGTCCTCATACCCGCCCGAGGCGGGTCCAAAGGCATTCCCCACAAAAACATCGTTGATCTTTGCGGGTACCCCCTTCTGGCCTACGCGATCGCCGCCGCGCGAAAGAGCGCTTTCAACCCGCGGATCCTCGTCACCACGGACGACGAGGAAATCGCGAGAGTCGCGAGGTCGTTCGGCGCCGATGCGCCCTTTCTTAGACCCGCCGAACTGGGCCAAGACACAAGTCCTCTCACGGTGGCCCAACTCCACGCCCTCCATTGGCTTCGCGAGCACGAAGGCTACAGGCCGGCGGCCACCGCCACCGTGCTTCCGACGTATCCGTTCGTTCGCGCGAAGACGATCGATCAGGTGATCGGGCATGCGTTGAAAGGTATGTCGGCCCGAACGGTGATTCGCACTCCGGCATCGAGTCGCCTCTTTTTTCTCGAGGATGAAGGAGTATTGAGCCGCGTCCAATTCCGAACGCGATCCAAGCGGTGGTATCTGGGTACGGCCGCCGCGGGGGCCGTGCGGTACTTCCCCTCCTTTGATCCCGCGGCCATGAACGAGCGCGAGATCCTCCGTCTCATGAAACGATATGCGACCCGTCTCCGGAACTTGGGGATCAACACCCGAGGGCATGCCACCATCGAGGTGACTTGGGTTGAAGCCGTGGACATCGATACGCCTCGTGAGCTGACCCTGGCCCGAAAACTGATCGCCTCGGGCGTAAGGCCTGCCCTTCTTCAATGAGTGCGATCGATTCCACCCTGGTCTTTTGCGCCGTGGTTCGACCCGGCACGTTCTGGAGCGTAGGCCCCCACTGGCGGTCGGCCCTGGCCAACGTTACGGGCCGGGCCTTGGAAGTTCACCACACTCTCCACCCCTTCCGCACGAATTTCGTCAGCGACTCAATGGACATGCTCCGGGAAGCGGCCGGGCTCCTATCCGGCCATGGGGTCCGCTTTTGCCGTTCGAACTCGCCGGCCAAGGCCCTCCGACGGCTGGCGCCGAAGAAGACCGAGGGGACGCTGATGGTCGTAAACCCCTTCTTCTGCTTTATCGAGCCGGGGGCCCTCTTGACGGCCCTGCGGCGACAAGGGGAGGCCCAGCAAATCCATGCGACCGTCCGCCGGCCGGATCCTCATCCCCTTCATTTCTGCCATGAACGACGGATTCCCCAGGGGCGGGGCAAGTACGTTTGCGCGATCCACACCAATCAGTGGTACAACTACAGCCTCTACTTCTCTCACAAGGGCAAGAATTTCGAATTCCGCCGGCAGAACTACCCGACGGTGCATGAAGCATGCAGCGCCATGACCGTCTTTCCATACTCGCTCGTAAATTCGTGGGAGCGATCCCTGAGGTCCGGACGATTCCGCGCCCTTCGACTCGAGGAGCCCGCCAGTCTGGATGCCTCCTACGAGCGGGATTTCTTCCTGGCCCAAGTCCTGCTGGAGGGCCGCCGGGAGGGGACGGCGGCCTGAATCAGCCGGGTGCGTGGCGGCTTCCCGTCCGCTCGGACACCAGACGATCCAGCGCGCGAGCCAGGTCCGGGAAGCCGATTTTCGACATCCGATCCCGCGCCCTTTCACGGCCCTTCTTGCCCATGCGCTTCCGCGCGGCGGAATCGGTTAGGAGGAACCGCAGCCGGTCCGCCAACGCGTTTACCTCGCCTACGGGGAAGAGAAGTCCGTTCAGCCCTTCGATCACCCACTCACGGACGGATGGGATGTCGGCCGATATCACCGGCAGACCGCAGCTCATGGCCTCCAGCATCGAAACGCCCGTGGCCTCCGACTCCACGCACTTGAGGTAGACGTCCGCCGCATTGTACAGGCCGGCCATCTCCTCGTGAGCGAGATGGCCCATGAAATCCACCCGATCGAGCGCGCCCAGGTCGGCGGCCAATCGCCGGAGTGAGGGCCTCAGGCTTCCATCCCCGCAGAAGACGAGCCGGCATCCAGGCACCCGCTTCGAGAGGAGGGCGAAGGCCCGGACGGCGTCCGCCGGGCGATAGAGCGGTTCCAGATGCCGCGCCATCAGGATCACTTTCTGATTTCCCCAACGGTACCTTTTTCTCACGGCGTTGCGGAGGGAGAGGGAGGGTCGGAAACGAGTCACATCCACCAACGCGGCGAATACCTGGGATCGATCGGCGGCCCCGCCCAGTCGGACGACCTCGCTCAGCACGTACTCATTGTCGGCAAGAATCAGTGAAGACCGGGCCAAGGTGAACCTCCCTAGACGTCGCACCCAGGCGCGGTCCTTGGCGCGAATCAGAATGTCGCTGCCGAACACCCAGAGAGAAACCGGCCGGTAGCCGGTGAGCGCGGGCCAGGAGCCGACCGCAGGGAACCAGCCGGTGTGGATCAAATCGGGTCCGAATTGTCGCGCGATCCGAAGATACCTCAACAGCGCAGGCAGCTTGCCCGCAAAGCGACGCCCGGAGCGCCATACCCCTTCACCGCGGATGGCGTGGTACCCCAGCCAGGTTCGGGGCACGGCGGGAGGGCAGTGCTCCTTTCCCTCCTCCTGCAAGTAGACATAGTGGAGATCGAAGCCCTCTCCGAGAAGACCTTGCAGAAAGAACCGGTCGAACGGCACCCCCATCGAGAGGTACAGAATGCGCGCGCGGGCCTGCCGCTCCTCGCCGATCAACCGATGGTCTGGAATTGGCGCACCAGTCTGCCCGCGTCGTCCGCCCAGGCGTATTGTTTTTCGACGGCCTCACGCCCACGGGAACCGAATTCCCGGAGGACCTTGGGCTCCGACAACAGGCTGAAGGCCTCGGCGAAGGAAGGTCCATCGAAGGAACACGACAGGCCGCACTCCGTCGATCGGAGGAGGGTCGAAACATGCCGCATGGCGGAGGAGAGGACGGGACGCGAAAAATACATGTACTCGAAAACCTTGCTGGGGGAGGTCTGATGCGTGAACGGATTGACACGGAAGGGGATGAGGCACACTTTGCACGCCTCAATCAGCTCGCCGAACCGTTGCTTCTGAACCCAACCCAACGGGGTCACCGCCTCGTCCAGTTGCAAATGGGCGACAAGGGATCGAACCTCGGTCTCCTGCTCACCCGCGCCGGCCAGGAGGAGTTTCGGCCGCCTCGCTTTGGGAATGCCCGCGACGGCGCGAATCAGGCCCGGGATGTCCTTCATGAGATCGTAAGAACCGAGGTAGCCCAGATCGAAACTGAACGGAGCAAACTCGCGGCGGCCATTCGGGCGGGGCAGGTCTCCGGGTCGAGGGGTATTGCGCACCACCGCAAGCTTGTCCTTTGCGCAACCCCGGTCTGAAAAAACCGCGATGAGCGCTTCGTCAACCATCAGAATGCGGGTCGCGCCGAAAAAACATGATTGCTCGATTTCCTCCCACAGTCGGAAAACCTCTTCTCGCTGAGACCACCAAGGTGTCGTGGCCCCCCGGATCTCCGCCAAGGCCCTGACCATCTCCGGCCAGCCCTCATGATGATAGTCCACCACGACCGGGAGGGATCGTTCCACGGCAATGCGGCACACGACGGCGCTGAGGGGGAGATCGTTCACATGCAGCACATCCGGCTTCACCTCCCGCAAGAACCGCTCGATTTCCGGGACCCAGGGGGAACGGGGCGAAAGATACGTTTCGCTGAGAAATTCCAGTGTCCAGACCTTGGAGAAGCCCGCCGGAATCGGCAGCTCCGAATAGGCGGTCCCATCGGGCGAGACACCCGCGGACGCCGCCTCCCCTCCTCCGCACAAGACGAAAATGGAGTGCCCGGATTGTTTCAGTTCATCGAGGAGCTTCCGCAACCGGATATCCGAGGCCCATGGACGCTCAGATATGACACCGATCCGCACGGCGGTTTCCTCTCTCAAGTTTCATCCGACCGGAGGATACCCTCGATCGTGCCGGGACCGGCCGGCTAGTTTCCACGTGGGAAGCCCGGCGACTCCGCAAAAATATTGCGGTTGAGCGCCTCGCCCACGTAACCCGTGTACTCTCCCAACGATCCCAATCTCCTTGCGCCGGTATCGTCCCGGATGCCGTATCCAAGGCCGGTCAAGGCGTCCCATACTCGCTCAAGATTGTTTCGATACCGGCTCACTTCGATGTAGAGCCGCGGCCGGAATCGGGACAGGACCTGCGCGGCCCCTTCAAGAACATCCGCCTCGCCCCCATCGACATCGATCTTGATGAAATCGAGCCGATCCATCCCCCGTTCGGACACGAACGAGTCCAAAGTAATCTGGGGTACGATCTCCACGGGCCCCAGCGTTGCAATCTGCAGATAGTCCTGACCGGGAATCATCCCGTGTTCCCTGACCCATCGTTCGATCTCCCATCGGAACATCCCCGTGATCAGGACGGTTGAGCCGGGACGGGGGCGGAAACCGTCCAGAAGATTGTAGACCGGCAGTCCCTCCAACGTCCCACCGGACTTCGCGTAGGTGTCCATGAACCCGAGAATGTTGTGAGACGGATCCGAGCGGAGAAACTGGAAAAGCTCGCGCGCAGATCCACCCGTGGAATAGATGTAGACGCCCGTCTTCAGCCGATCCGCAAGCAGACGGTTGACTTGCGGATCCCAGTGGGTCTCCGGCGAGCCATCGGTGTAGAAGCCTGCCGTCGATCCGGTCCACCCGGAGTGGACCAACGTGGCCGACCCTTTCCTGGCCCCGACCGCCCCGCGCACCAACTGGACGCGAGGTCCGGCATCGTTGGCTTGAACATTCTGTATCAGAAGTCGGGAGTATGTGGAGGAAGGCTCGAAACTGTAGACCCGCCCCGCCGCGCCCACCCGCAGGGCGGCCGCTACGGTGAACCACCCGATGTTGGCCCCGATATCCACGAAGACCTCTCCGGATCTCAGTCTGGAGATGCACCCCCCCACGTCATCCGGGAGCGGACATTCCTGGACCAGGGGCGTTCCCGGACGGATGCACATGGATAGCCGGACCGACTCCAGCGCGACAGAATCCATATCAGACGGCCTCTCTCCGCCGACCACCCCATGGGTCACGATTCACATTCACCCCGCGAAGGAATCCCCGTCACGCTTCAAGAAAGCCGCGGAGTGCGGGCGAATTCCATGTCCACTCCGACCCGCGGGAAGTCCCGCCTCCGGGGCCAAGGCCGATGGGCCGAGAGCCTTTTCCACGAAGAACAGGAACCTTCGCGGATGCACGAGCGAAGGTACCTGCGAAGCCCGCAGCGAACGCTCGTTTTTCAGCGCAGGGTACTTTCGGATATGGTCGCGATGGACAAACAGCAAGATGTTCTGCGCATACCACCATTCCACGCGCGGATCCGACCAGATACGCGGCCGGATACAATCCAGTGCCGAGAATCCGGCGCGATCAAACAGCCTGGCCCACCACATCGGCCACCGTTCGTGCACGTGCTCCGGCCCACCCTGAAAGGGCGAGGCTGCCGAGAAGAGCACCACTGGCGCGTGCCGTGTCAGGCTCCGCACGAGATTCGCGCCTCCCTTTGGCGCCAAGTGCTCGCCGACCTCCACGGAGACGGCCAGATCGAACCGCTCATGAAGGCGGATGGGCTCCGCCAAGTTCCCCGGGCGAAAGAACTCGTAAGGCAGGTGGAATGTTTCAGCCGTGACATAGGGACCGTCCACCCCCACCAGCCGCTCCGCTCCGTATTTCCTGAAGGCATGGAGCCACTTGCCGTCGTTGCAGCCCAGATCGAGGACGGATTTGGGTGCTATCCATTTCATCACCATGGGAACGACAACGTCCTGAGAGCCCAGCCGGGGAGGGCCGCATAACTTGGGCGCTGTCAGGAACTCCTGCGTGTAGTAGGGCGAAACGGATCCGCTCGCCGATCTCGTCATGGCAGCCCCCCTCCCGGAATATGCTTCTGCGCGCTCATAATGCAGCCTCCTCCGCTAAATGATCCTCCGTGGGGAGAGACCTCTCCCAATCCGTCTCCGCGGGCATCGGCTCGGCGGAACCCAATCCCAGGGCGAAGTACTCCAGCCCCGCTCGGCCTTCGAGTTGCCGCCGGAGAACTCTCCAAGCGTCCACGACAACGCTCGGAAACCCCGGGGTCCCCCATGACTTCAGGTCCATGCTCATGAACTCGTCCATCGGGTGACACACCACCACCCCTCGCGCTCCCCGCACCGCCTGCTCCAGTGAGTCGGCGTACGTCACCGCAGTGCCCAGGAGACCCCGGGCGGATTCGATGGCCAGAGCGTCATAGACCACGACGCGCCGACCCGAAGAGGCCAGGCGCCGGGCAATCGCCAGCCCCTGCGACTCCTCCACCACCATCGTGTTCGGTTTGTAGGCCAAGCCCAGAACCGCCACCGTGTCCTCCGGAGCAAGTTTCGACTGCACCAGAGCCACGATTCTCTCCACCTGGCGCCGATTGAATCGATCCGTGGCCAGCGGCAGGCTGTCCGGACACCCGAGCTTCTTCTGAAGAAAACTTATCGCCAGGTTGTCGCGAGGAAAACACGGGCCTCCGTACCCCATCCCCCCTTTCAGGAACCGCGGACCGATGCGCGAATCGCGGCCCAGGGCCTGTGTGACGGTATCCACGTCCCCTCCCGGCAATTTCTCGCAGATTTCAGTCAACATGTTGGCAAAGCTGATCTTCATCGTGACGTACGTGTTCACCGCCAATTTCGCCAGCTCGGCATTCTCGAAATTCATCCGCACGACCGGAGGATCATTCTGGAGCCGGCGCCGGTACAAATCCTCGAGCCACCGGCCAGCGCGCTCGTCCCCCTGACCGATCAGAACGAAATCGGGGTTCAGAAAATCGTGGATCACGCTCCCCAACGCGATGAATTCCGGGCTGTAGCACAGGCCGAAATCGGAACCGCAGATCCGGCCTGAACTGCGCTCCAGGAGCCGACGTATCGGCCCCCGGGTGGCGCCCGGCAGAACCGTGCTGCTGATGACAAACAGGTGGTAGCCCCGCTTCCGGGAGAGGGCCTCCCCCGCTTTCTCCAGCGCCGGCTCCAGGAATCTCAAAGAGAACCCCCCATCCGCGTCGGAGGGCGTCGGGAGAACAAAGAACGTGACCTGGGTCCCGCGGACCGCTTCGGCCAGATCGGCGGTGGCGGTCAGGCGGCTCCTGGAATCCGCGATTGCCTCTCCAAGTCGGGGCTCGTACAGAGGGGCTTTCCCTTCCCGAATCGATTGCACAACATCGGGACGGATGTCCACGCCCACCACGGTCGATCCTCGCCAGGCCATGCAGGCCGCCATACACGCCCCCAATTTCCCAAGACCGACCACGGATACGGGATCGAGGCATTCCGCGGGGGGGACCCCTTCGTCACGCATCGTTGACCCCCTCCGCGAACGGTTCGAGAGGCACGGCGCCCGCGAAAGGAACTTTTCCACCTGCCGTTTCAACCTGCGCGGAATGGGCCACCCGTCGCCTCGCGCCGACGGATTTCACCTCCCGCCACCGGGCCACAAGATCCCGCGCGCGTTCGAGATACGTGTGGTCCGCTCTCACTCGCCTGCAACCCGAACGCGCTATCTTCTCACGCTCCGAATCCCGCTCCAGATAGTGACGGACGAGAGAGGGGATCTCCGCAGGATCCCGGTAGGTCACCACGTCCCTTCCGGCGTCGAAGAAGCGCGCCAATTCCTCTTTGTGCGGGGTGACCACCATGCACCCGTTCCCCATCGCCTGGAAAACCCGATCCGAAATCACGCCATCCTCATCGTTGGCGTCCACGCAGATCCGGGTTTCGCCGTACATCCCATAGACGGCCCGAGTGTCTTCCAGACGCCCCCGGTAGGATTGGCGCAGGCCTGAGCGGTCGATCGCGGGCTGCCCCGCGGACCCAAACAGATCCAGCCCCAGCGATTGAAGATTCAACAGCGCCCGCTGCCTCCATCCCCCCTCCTCGCGCACGTTTCCCACGAAGGCCACCTTTCTGACCCGGCCCTCTCCGGGCGGAACGGAAATGAGGCTGTCGAACGCGTTTGGAAGATAGAAGGCCCGGCCCGCGAGCGCGCGAACCCGCGTCGCATCCTGCTCCCGGTGCATCGCGAAACAGTTCCGTTCGGACCCCACCAACACCTGGAATATTCGACTCCGAATCGAGCCGTCCCCTCGAAGATACCCCGACACGAGATCGTCCACGTAGGTCACGCTCCGGAACCCCCAGGCGTCAAAGAGCGAGCAGAGCCTTCCGCGATTCTCGGCGACGAGGCATGCGTTCAGATTGCACCCCAGAACAAAGTCGACCTCGGCTCGTTCAAGATACCGCCTGAGCGCGCCCAGAAGGGACTCACGATGCGCGGCCAGAAGCGAGAGAAGCTTCGAACGATCGAACAGGTGGACCCGGTGTCCTCCCACGCCCAGGGCGCGCGCCAACCCCCCGATGATTCCCGCCTCCGCGTACCAACTCGACGGATCCGTGATGACCGCGACGGAAAGTTTCCTATGAGGCATAGATCCGAAAAAAGCTTGGAAAACAGAAATCCCAGGTCTCGGATCCAAGCCGGACCGTGAAGGGAGGAATGGGCCGCGTTTCACCCGCCTTCCCCCCCATGATGCCCCGCTCCTTCAAGGACCGGGCCAGTTCCGCGGAGGCATCCGCGACGGGCGATCCTCCTTTCCGCCGTAAAGGTTCCCCCCGAGCCGCACTTGGTCTGGAACGGAAGATCCGGCGTTTCATAGCCGGCGATACTCGACCATGAGGGCATCCACGATCTTGCGGGGGTGCCAGTGCTGAACCATGAACTCCCGCGAGTTCCTTCCGGTTTCCATGCGATGGTCCCCATCCGAGATCAGCCGCCCGAGCACGGTTTCAAGCTCGGCCGAATCCCCCGCGGCCAGCCAAGGCAGTGCATCGGTTCCCGCAAACCGCGCCGCCTCCGAGCGGGTCCTCTCCGCCAGACGGGCAATGGTGGGGGTGCCTTGGCTCAAAGCTTCGAGCGACGACACGCCGAAGTATCCCTGCAAATGATCGAAAAAGATGTGGCAGTTTCGCTTCCGCTCCAGGCACTCGGAGTGGGGGACGTTTTCAATGAGGTCGAGGTCCAGGAAACCGTTGTATCGGGCCTTGAGACCCGCGTAGACGCGCACCAGGAGTTCGGTGTCCTTGATCTCCTTCTTGGTCGGCGACTGACCGATTCTTACTCGTGACTCGTGAGTCGCGACTCGTGACTCGTGGGGAAGGTAGAGTGGATCGTCGATGGGAACGAGATTGGGTATCCACGTGGCCTCCGGAAGAAAATCCAAGAGGTCCGGCGTGCTGACCAGAAATGTTCTTCGAGAACTCTGCGCGCGGAATCGAGCCGGATCGGATCGAAGGGGCTCGCCATGTTGATGGTAGATCGCCCTTTTCCCCTTCATGAAATCCTTGGCCCTGAAAGGACCCAGAGGCGTTTCCTCATCGGCAAAGGCGTGAAAGTGAAAGAGATCGGCATCGCGGAGAACCTGTTCGATCTCCTCCACGTTCGAGGTTCGATGACCTCCACGAAGGGGGAAATGCCGCGGGAGGGCAGGAGCCCGGAGCGGCCGTTCGACATCCGACGATTCCGGAACATGGATGTCCTTCCTGTAGTTGAAGTTGTATTTGACGGCCGTGGTCACCAGACGGCAGGAATGTTCGGTGTGACGGTTGATCGCATCGGTGAAGGCGATCCCCATCCCGGCGGGATCATTGGTGCAAATCATGAGGATGCGCATCCCAATTCCCCTCGGCACGTCCTCAGAGAAAGCGGCTCAGGCGGCTGAGGGCCTCCAGCGCCCGTTTCCCTTTCCACTGGTGGCCGCGCCAGATCTCGGGGACGAACCCCTCGTCGTAGTCTTTCAATTCGCCGAATACGGCTTCGAAGGGAATCTCACCCTCGCCGATTTGGACTCCCTCCCCATGCACGCCATGGGCGTCCGCCACGTGCAAGTGGCGAATGTAGGGCCTCACCGCGCGGACGAAAGAAACAATGTCCTTGCCGACGTGCTTGCAGTAGAGCTGGGCATGCGACGTATCCAAACAGATGTTGAACTTCGTTTCCGCGCAAAACGCGGCGATCTCTTCGGGATTCAGAAAAAGGTAGCCCGTCCATTGGCCCCCGAAATACCACGGAAAGGGCGGCAGGTTCTCGAGGAGGACTTCCACTCCGGTCGTGTCAAGCCGGCGGAGGGAGTCGATGAATCGGCCCGACATTCCATTCGCGCCGGGATATCCATTCAGACTCATCCCCCCCGGATGGAGGATCACTTTGGGCTTCGACCCGTGATTGAAGGAAGGACCCATCTTCCGAGCCATGTTGATCACGCGCTGAGCCACGGAAATCGAGCACTGGCGGGTGGCCATGTCTTTCGATGCCAGATCGAGAATGACGTCTCCGTCGTACTCGGGGGCATGAACGACAAGGTTCTGGGGAAATCGACCCGGGGGCGGCTCGATCTCCAAGTCGCGGTCCGTCATGTGGAATTCGAAGAGGTCGGGCTTGTATTCGACAAACTTGTCCACGTCCGTCACCCGGACGATCAAGCCCCACTTCTTGGAGCTGACGGGGCGGGCCATCGGCGCCTCCGGCTCCCTCAGATCGTCCTCCACAAAAAGCTCACCCGCCATCATGTCCCGATGTGCGGTTCTCCCGATGAGCTGGTCGGCCAGATGGGGCGAGAGGCCTTTCCCCGGCCCCATGACGGTGATTTTGTCCTGCGTGATGACCTCGCCGATCTTGATATCGGCGGCGGCCACGAGGCTCTTGGCGAACAGCTCCCGATTGAGCTGTTCTCCCTGAGTCATTCGCTTGACGCCGGTGCCCAAGCACTCCTCCACAACGCGTATCCCATGAACCAAGCGGGCAAATTCATCTTTCTCGAGACTGACTTTGTGGTCGGGCCCCCACGCCGTCCGATCATGCGTGAAATGTTTTTCGACAATCCGCGCGCCGCGCGCGACGGCGGCGAGTGAAACTTCGATCCCGCGGTCGTGCCCCGAGTAGCCTACGGTGACCCCGAACTTCTGGAGTTCATCCATGACTTTCAGATTCACTTCCCGGTAGAGGGCCGGATACAGGCTTACGCAATGGAGAATGGCGAATTCGGCTCTTTTCGATTTGAGGAAGTTCACCGTGCCTTCGATTTCCGGCATGAGCGACATCCCGGTGGAGAGAAGAAGCGGTTTCCCATGGGCGGACATTCTCGCCAGCAGCGGCCAATTGGTGAGATCCGCCGACGAGACCTTGAAGGCCTGCACCCCCAGTTGGGCGACAAAGTCCACGCTGGGCGGATCGAAGGCCGTGCACAGAAGTTCGATTTCCAGCTCCCGACAGCGTTCGGCCAGCCGCGAGTAGGCTTCTTCATCCAGCTCCACCCGGCGGAGGATCGGGATCATGTACTGAAAGTGTCTCTCGTGCTGGATCACCTGCTCCAGCACGTCGGAGGTGTAAAGGGATTTCAGATCGCGCTTTTGGAACTTGACGGCATCGGCGCCTGCCGCCTTGGCGTCCTCAATCAGGCGAAGAGCAAGGTCCTCGCTCCCATTATGATTGATTCCTATTTCGGCGATGACGAAGGTTCGCTGCCCTTCGCCGATGAGCCGCCGGCCTATCCTAAGAGGATCCGGCACGCTCCGCTCCAGCCAAGGAAGGCGCGGTCCCTCACGCCATGGGGCCACGACGGCCCCGCGCCGACAGGCGCACATTTGTCTCCCAGCGTGAGGGGCCGACTTTGCATCGGCGTATTCGCGCTACAGCTGAATGACACAAATCCCTCCCTGTTCCAGCCCCTTGACCTGTTCCAGGATCTCGTTCTTGCGCGCGAAGGAGGTGATGATCACGCCGTCCGGGCTCAGCTCCCTGATGGAATCCGGACGCGAGACCTTCCATTGCCCGAAGGATTGCCCCCATTTGCGTTCATCGTTGTCCACCACGCCAACAATCTCCACCGGAACGTTGCGAAGGGCCGCGCTGACCACTTCTCCCGTTTCCGAGGCCCCAAACAGAACCACTCGGCGGATATGCCCGTTCAGATGTTTCTGTACCGCCCGCTGGATGGCGCCCTTGATGTACGAATAAGCCCGCACCAGCTCGACGGACGACTCCATCAGAAAATTCATCCTGGCTTCGTTCCCCAGTGGAGTGACTTGGTACGTCATCCTCTTTCTTGAGAGTTCCTCCTTGGCAATCCACCCCTTCCGGATGCCTTCGTCGATGTAGTAATTGACTTGGGCGCTGGAGACGCCGACCAGTCCGGACAACTTGTGTTGGCTCAAGTTCGGATTCTCGCTGAGAAAATTCAGGAGATAGAGCAACTTAAACTTGTGTGTGGGTTTCCAGCATGAGAAGCTGGAGAATTCTTTCATGTCTATTCGCAATCCTTCCTTAGTTGCGGCCCTTTCGGCACCGGGGATTATCCCCCGGATGCTATCCTTAGCAATTCCTTTGAGTCTATTACAACATATGGTGGTTTGTCAAGCGAACGAACAAAGGAACAAGCCCCCTGCCAGGTTTCGGCAGGGGGCCCAAGGATCAACACCAACCATCCACAGATTCTCTTTCAAGTTTCGTTTGTTAACTTACTGAACAATATCGGACAGAGCTGCAATAACTTTAGGGAGAAGTGAGGACGCGATTGTTCATGAAACAATACCAATATTGTATTGAAATTAAATATATATCTAATCGATTGGCGGAGCCTCAAGGTTCCGCAATTGAACGATTTCTCTACGCGCGAGAGGAGCGCATGCTCTGCTGCAGTTCAAACAGGGCATGCTCAACCAGCCTTCCCATCAACGGGATGTCTCCCACAAGATTCACAAGGAATGCCTGCCCCGATTCCAGGTGCCGCGCAAGCTGCTCCGAGCCCGACGTTGATTCGCGCCAGGGCCGAAGAACCCGCCGGACCAAGGGTTTCGCCACCGCTGAAATCAGCCTGGAGGGAGCCGCCCGATCGGCCACATCGCTGACGAAACTGCCGATCCGCAGCCTTCGTTCCTCCAAGATCGAGGCGGCGTCTCCATCCGCGGGCCGGCGCCCTATCTCCCCCCACCTCTCGAAGAGATCTCCCATCCGGGCTGAAAATGAGTGGAGTGCTGTTCTTTCTTCCACAAGGGAGTCGTACAGCCGGCACAGGCTCTCGCGATCCACGGGGGCATCCGCGAGAAAATTCCCGGAAAGATCTCCTCCATTCCAAGCGCTGTCCCGCGGCAATGCGGCGACCTCGGACCGCAATTCGTCCAGCGTCATCCGCACCGATCCTCCGGTCTCACCACCCGCCACATCACTCAACACGACTTTGAATCCCCCCCCCTGCCGGTAGCCCGCCCCCATCTCCAAAAGGAAGCGCCTATCCGCCAATCGGTCGTACGCGCTGGGATCGGAAGCATCGGCCGGGTCGAGGTCGACCCAGAACGTGCGGTCAAACCATGCCCCGCAAAGAACCGCGGCATCCACGGGGGCGGAGAGACCGAGAGGAAGGTGGAGAGCAGTCGAATCACCCGACACCACCCTCTCCATCCATGCGCCAAGATCATCCTGCGCGCGCGCATACACCACCGGTCGCTCAGGGGAATCTTTGAAGGCCAGGGGATCGGCGTCCAAGGGGAGCACGGCCAGCGCCGGGTCACGAGGGGAACGGGCATCCGCCCCGAAGCGCAAGCGCGGTTGGATTCCCGATGCCGTGCCGGACGTCGCCGTCCCCTCCGCTCCGCTCCACGGACGGCGAAATGAATTTTCATAGGGTCCTGTCGCCGCGACCACGGTTCGCGCTTCGATCGCTCCCATCAGATCCGCCGGAAGACGACCGGCGCAGCCGCTGTTCAACACCACCGCGTTCAGCCAGACCTGCCGATCGGGCCGGGGCTGGACCCCGCGGCCTTTCCACAGCCACGGCAGATTCTCGAGCGAGCGGAGCAGGATCCGACGGGATTCGGTTGCCGGGATTTCCACCTGTCGCCTGAACAGGGACAACCGGCAAGCCGCTCTGCCTTGGATTCTCGCCACCCTGTCGGTGAACGATTTTGCATAGCCGGGAAGAATCAACCACGAGACCCGGAGGCCGATCCGAAGTGAAGCGTCCATCGCCTTGTTGAAGTGGGGTTCATCGTGAACGAGTACCAACCGATCTGGCACAAAGAGGCTTCCGTAGTCAATCCGGCCCATGAGGTCGGCCAGCAGGGCTCGGTCCGGCTCATACAGGATGACCTTCGCGGAGGTCCGGTCCAGAAGTTCGCGCACGTGGTAGCCCAAGCCAAGACCCACCACGAGGACCAACTCCGCACCGGTATCCACCGCCGTCTGGACAAGTCCCTTGGCCTCGAGCACAGGATGGAAGGGGCTGTGGAGGAATTCGCTCTTGTACTTGAGCGTCGGCGGTCCGGCGCGGGAGGGCAGGATGTCAACCGCCCCGACTTCACCATCGCCAAGCTCCGGGATCGAACCTCGGACAACTCGGCGGAACGCTTCGGAGTTGCTCGCCCAGCGGAGCCGGCGACGCGGGGATCCGGTCGCCGTTCCGTTGACCGTCTCCGGCGCGGAGCCGCCGGGGAGGCGTTCAGCGAGCGGCAGGTTGCCGGCCGAGCGGCTCATTTTCCAGCGGGGTGTCCTCAATATCGGAAAGCGCCTCCTCGATTCGGGGCGCCAGGATCTCGCAGCCATCCACAGCCTGGGAGACCCACTCCTCCAGTCGTTTGAGCGTATCCTCGTAATGAACCGTCCGCCCTCCGGCGCATCCCCTGACGCACCACTCGGCCACCAGAGATTCTCCCATGACGTGGTAGTTGAGTAGGAAGCTGGACGAAACGTAGTCGGAGATGTCGTCCAAGAGCGCCTCCACGAGGGCCTGCTCGCCGAACATCCCCGCCAATCGATGAATCGTGGTCTCGCCGCTCCGGTACCGCTGGACGCGTTCCATCTGTTCTTCCAGCAGCGGCCTGAGTTCCCGCACCCGAAACGCTTCGGCGCGCAACAGCTCCCTCAGCGCTCTCAGCTTGTCTCCATGCAACAGCGGCGACATCGTCCGACGGAAAAAGGATTTGTCCACCTTCCGCCCGAGATATCGGGGAGCGGCCTCTTCGAGCGGAACGTGCTGGAACCCCTCAATCCAGACGCCGTCGCCGGTGGCGTTGACAAGTGTAATGCCCCGGGCCGACGTCCGGGCGGCCAATTCGAACCAGTTGACCGTTTTCTCGAACTGCCTCCACGTGAGCACTTCGCCGCCCTTGTATCCCTTCACGGTGGTGAACTGGGGATCATCCTTCAGCGCCTTCGGGGGGGGCAAGGCATGCTCTCTCGAAACGCCCCGGGCGTGGGTCCGCCCGCCGGGAAAGGAGAGATCCTGCCCGGCCATGAGAATCCGATCGCATCCGAGCCGCATGGCAAAGCTGAAAGCCGTGGTGGACACGGAATAGGCATGCGGCAACACGGCGTTGAATCCCGTCAGGTTGAAAAGCGGACGCTCGAAGGGGCTGGAGGATTCGACGTACAACCAGATCCGCGTGAGCGGGAGGTCGAACAACTTGGGGCACACCTTGAGGGGGAAGATCGCGGAAAGGGTTTCCGGAAGGTCCACCTCATCGAAGAAATCCGTCACATCGATCGCCTCATCGCTGAAGACAAAGTCCGGGACCACTCCAGACCGTAGGAGGGGTTTGAGAGACGCATCCGTGGCCAGGAGGATCGCGCGTTCCTGCACCTCCTTCAAAAGCGGCAGATGACCGGCGAGGGACGGTCCCGCACCGATGATGATGGCCGGCAACCCCATCCCGCTCCCCTCCAATGCGGCCGCCATCGGGTATTCGACGACCCGATGGAGATTCAGGAGGTTGGTCCCCACCCATTCCCGTGCGCGGTTCTTCCAAATGCCGAGGCACATCCTCGAATTCTCGATGTCCACCGTGAAATTGGCGACAAGTTCCCGCACCTGCTCGGGGAAGAGGATCTCGTGCGCGGCGCCCACGAAAATTCTTCCCTCCAGCCCCAGCCGGAACCAGACGCGGAACGCCAGGGCCAATTCCTCCGATTTGCGGGTCAGGAACACGCGGTCCTGACGGAAGAGGTCCGAAAAGTCGTGGATCATCAGCGCGACTTTCAACAGGGGGAGTTCCGGTTCGAGAATGAGCAGGTCCTTTCCGGTCTCCCTCGATGCCTCCTTCAAATCGTAGCCGAGGCCGACTCCCATCATGACCACAACATCCACTCCCTCGCTCCTGAAGGCCATCCAGCGGGCCCGGGCCTCGGCCCCCGGATGTTCACGGCTGTGGAGAAGCACTCCCTTCCACGAGAGCGTCCACTGCCCGTTCGCGCTCTCCTCCAGGAGATGCAGCGGTGCTTCAGCTTCCTCAAGCTCCGCGGCCAGCTCCGGAAAGCGGGGCCGGAGGGCCGCCAGGTTCTTGTGAAGGCGCTCGAGGCTGGGCTTAAGCATATCCGCCGCCCCTGAAGAGGGAGGCCTCCTTGAGAACGTCGCGCCATTGGGCGACGAAGCGGTCCATGGAAAACTGACTCTCAACCGTCCGGCGCGCCTCCCCTCCCATCCTCGCCGCCTCTTCGGAAGAGTCGAGCAACTCGCGGAGGCGAGATCGTAGCGCGCCGACGTCCGACGTAATGTATCCATTCACGCCGTTCCTGATCGGCGAGGACGTATTCCACGTCGAGAGGACCGGCGTGCCCGCGGCCATGGCCTCCAACATGCAAAGCGTGTACCCGTCCTCCAGCCCCTCCACGGTCGTGTTCACGAACAGACGCGCGCTTCGATAAATATCCTTCAGTTCATCGAACGACGAGGCCGATTCACTTTTCACGCCCTGGTCGTTATCCCCCACCACGCGGAGCGGAAATCCGTCGCAAATGGCCAGGAGGTCCCGCAGGCCCTCTTTCGCGCGGGAAAGGCCGTTGCACACCCTCAGCGCGCTCGCCACTTCGCCCGTGTGGTCGGGAAAATCGGAAATGTCGATGCCGTGCACAATCACGCGCGAGGGGCATCGCAGCCCCCAGTTCTTCCGCTTGAACTCCGAGATAAAAACAAAGAAGACATTTCCGGATTTCAGGAAAAGCCTCTGCAGAGATCTCAGGAATTCCCGCTTCCGGAGGGCCTGGCCGAGAAGGTCCGTTTCGGAATAGGGGAACGCATTATGGAACACGAGCACTTTCCCGGAAGGGCTCGCGATGCACGCCAGGAGATCCTCCACATCGTGGCAAACGATCGCATCATAGTAGGCGTCTCGGCTCCGTTCCTTCATGTCGCTCTCGGAGATCAGCCGGGCGTTGGGAGGAAGCGGGCGAAGTCGGGGATTCCACGCGCGCACGTAGCCCAAGCTGGGAATGTGCCGTTCGCAGATATCGAATTCGTGTCCCGTCCTTGCGAGGTTGCACAGATACGGTTCGTGCCGGCAGAAGGTCAGTATCCGGAGGGTTCGACGCGAGGCCCCGATGACGTTTCCATTCGTCGTCCCGGAAGCGAAGCGGAGGGGGCGCGTCGTACCCATCAGACCGGAGCGCGGAGTTTGTCCCCGAGGATGAACGAGGCCATTTGGAAACACTCAAGCTGCTCCGGGGAGACGGGCGGTCCGGACATCAGGTCCGTGACGACGGCCTGGTAGTAGGCCTCCGCCCGCCCCGGGTCCTGTCCCGAGAGGAGCAAGGCCAGAATCCAGGCCGCGATCGGGCGATCACCGGGCTGCCCCATCGCTTCCGTGAGATGTTGAATGGCCGCGGCGGGCTGCCGCTTCAAGATTGAAAGGAGCGCCAGGTAGGGAGACACACCTGCCTTGCCGCCGGCCTGCGCGGCCTTCGTCAGCAGTCCGGCCGCCAGATCCATGCGCTCTGCGAAAACGGGCGAGTCCGGGTAGACCAGCATGAGGCAGGTTTTTCCCAGAAGAGAGTATTCCCGCGCGGACCAGACACGAGGCACATGATCGAGGAGGGCGCGTTGCAGCACCTCCGCCGCCTCCCGCGCGCGGTGATCAGACGTGTGCCGCTCCATGACCTTGCGCCGGCCGGCCTCCGCGATGGCCGCCCGGTCCGTCTCATGTTCGAGGTAGTAGCGGATGAGCTCCGCTACCTGGTCCGCATCACCGTGACGGTAAATCACTAGATCCCGGCCTGGCTCGAACAGGTCCGCTTGGCCGTTCTCCAATTCTTCGGCGAGCAGCATTCCTCCGCATGCCATCGCCTCGAAGGTCCGCTGATTCAAGTCTCGATTGACCGATTCGTTCAGGATGATCTTCGATCGATTGTAGGTCTCCGCATAGGCTCCGCTGTCGACCACGAATCGAATGCTGCCGTTCAACCGGACTTTGAGCCGATCGAGGAAAGCAACCCGATGGGGATGGATCCGCGGATCCAGCTTTCCCACGAAGCAGGCGTCGATGTCGCGCGGGAGGCCAAGATCCTTGTCGGTGCCTGCCGAGCAGGCCAGTGGAAGCCAGGAGGCCGATACCGCGCCCCATTGCCTGAACGGTTCCACGTAGTCCTTCTGGGCCACGAACAGCACATCGAAAAGCGGGGCATAGTTCCTCTGCCACGCGAAATTGAGATGGGAATCCACCGCGTAGTACGCTTTCAATTGCGGAACGCGGTCCATGTCCCGCCATAGATGCTTGACGCCCCTCTCAATGAACAGGAGGACCTCCGGCTCGAAGAAATCCTTCCGACAGCGGGCGACCACCGTTTCCAATGAAGGATGGAGCTCGTTGCAGATAATTTGGAACCGATCCTCCCATCGGCCGCAGGTCACCACCTCATGCTCCCGGCGCAGTTCATCCACGAGAGCGGGATTGTCCAGGACCAGAATCTTCAATCGACCTCCCCGTTCCCCTCCTTACGAAGGAGGGGAACCTCCTTCGTCCAGCCGGCGAGGAAAGACATCTGCCCCCTCCTCCCCTTTGTGCGGGGAGGCCGGGGGGGGTGGAGCTTCCGAGACTCGAACCAAGAGCCTCCGCGCGCCCCCGTGCCCCGGGTTCAGGGCCAGGAGCCGCTTGATTTCATCCATGCAGTCGGTTTCCTGCCCCGTTTCGGAAAGGAAAAGGATCAGGAGGTACCGGACCTCGTAGTCGGCGGCATGGAGGGCCAGGTAGTTCCTCAGGTGGCGAAGGGCCTCGCGCTTGTGTTCCATGGAAGCGGCACACGAGGCGAGGCCGATGACCGCCCGGCGATGATCACCGTTCCCGTCGATGAGGCCGCAGAAAATATCGCGGGCTCGGGCGTGGTCTTTCAGTTGAACCCGGAGCGCTGCAATTTCAACCAGCCGATCCGGGTCGCTCCCGGCTTCGCGGGCCAACTCGTCGACTTCGTGAGATACCTTGCCGGCGCCTTCCGACACGATCCTCACCTGAAGCAGCCCCACGCGACCGGCGAAGGATTCAGGGTCCACCGCGAGGAGGGATTCGAAGGCCCGCGCCGCTTCGTCCATCCTCGCCGCCGCCAGCTTGCCCTCTCCGAGCAGCAAGTAGTACTCGCATAGCCGTCGCTCATGCAGCGAGAAGCGGGAGGAGACATGGGAAAGCACCTGAAAGGCCTTCGCAAGTTTCTTGGAACCCAGCAGGGCTCGCACCAGGGCCAGGTGGGATTCCGGCTTAGTTTCGTCGAGTCGAACGGCTTCCTCGAACTTCTTGGCCGCCTCATCCCACTGGGCCGAGTCCAGATGGGCTCGGCCTTCCGAGAGCAGGCGGGCAATGACCTGCTGCCTCGGGCGCGCCCGGAGGAGGTACTGGAACGTCCTCATTTCATCGGCTGCGTTTTCCGCGTCGCTCCGCAGCTCCGCGGCAACCTTCTGAAGGCCCGGCAGGATGGCGTGCGGCGGCGTGGTACGCGCGCCCATTTCCTCGATCACCCAGCCGGTGGTTTCGAACAGGCTCCGAATTTCCTGGAGCGTGAAAAATCGCACGTGGTCCCGATCCAGAATCCCCTCCTCCGCGTAGGACCATCGTCCGGACAGGAGTTGGCCGATCACGGACCAGTGGCCGACGTTCGGGACACTGGATACGACGCACCCCTGGGGCGTGAGCCGGGCCTGAAGGCCTTCGAGCAGGCCCCACGGGTCGTCAAGGTGCTCCAACACGTCGGACAGAACGATACAATCGAAGGTCTCGTCGCCCAGCGTCTTCGGGTCCCGCGCGTCCCCCGTGATCACCCGGTCCAATCGGCGCGCGGCCTCTGCCGCTGCTTCTTCCACCATCTCCACTCCCGTGATATGGACCCACGGTCGTCGGGTTTTCAGGTACGCACCGAAGCCGCCGGTGGCGCATCCGACATCGAGGATCCGTTCGGCCTCCCGCGGGATGAGCGGCTCGACTTCTTCCCTCGAATGCGAGTAGTAAACGAATGACCTCCCGCGAAAACTGCGGGTCTCCATCATCCCCATGGCCAGATGGGCCGTCCGCTCCGCCGCCTTGCCGTCGTCCATGTAATTCAGTTCGTAGATGGAACGAGGACGCTTCAGCTCGAACTCCTGCGCGAGGGCGGCATCGTACAGTACGCGCCGTATCGCCTCGGCCAGGCCCGGAGCGTCCGTCACCTGGAGCACCGGATCGTGCGGCTGAAAAAGGGGATCGTGATAGCGCACGACCGGGAGGTTGATCACCGGTTTGCCGCACAAGATGCCGGCGACCCCCAGGAGGGAGTCCGCGCACACGACGGCATCCGAAACGTAGACGATGGGCTCGGGGTTCGCATCTCTTTCCACGATGCGGACGCGGGCCACTCCGGCCGAATCCGCCTTCCGGCGATACCACTCCTTTCCCTTCTGATCCGAGGGATGCAGCTTCACCAACCAGTCGCAGGATTCCGACTCCAAAGCCCGCGCCGCCTGGAGGAAGAGATCGTAGGCGCGCTCGACGAGAGCCGGGTCCGAGTGCGTGGACAGGCCGTGGGTCCAGGTCGAACAGTAGAGAACGATTTTCCGATCCGGCTGGAGATCGAACTTCTGCCGGAGAGCCGCCGCCCGTCCGCTGTTCCGTAGAGAATGATAGACGTCCCAGTAGGGGGCGCCGGTCACCACGATATTCTTAGGATCGTTTCCCCACCGAAGATACCACTGCCGGGTCCGCTCCCCCTGCACGGCGATCCGGTCCGCCCAGATCCGATCGTGGGCGTTGTGGAAAAGCGCCCCCATGCCGTGGAGCATGTGGAGCACGGGGATACCCCGTTTCCTGAAGAAGAGCGCGAGGGTCTTTCCATCGAGTAGGACGTCTTCCCAAAGGAGGGCGAGTTGGGGGCGATATCGCTGGACGGCCTGGTCGAGCATTTCAACCAGCAGAATTTGCTCCCGGATGCGTTCCCGCTTGAAGTGTTCCGCCGCCAATTGGGCGGCCACAACCCACGGTTCGGGCCAACCGAGATTCGTGGGCCAGAATCCGGGGAGTGGACGTTTCTCGTAGTCGTCCAAGATGCCCGCCATGGAAGGATTGAGCGACGCCTCGCGCACGTCCTTTTCCAGCTCGGGGACAACGGACACGCAATCCACTCCCACCTTCGTGAGCGTGGAAAAGATGTTTTCGCCGTAGACGAGATAGGTGCTCGGACGGATCCGCTCGATTTCCTGGATCACCGGCAGGTACGCCGTGCCCACATAGGTGAAGATGGCGGGCTTGTCAACCACGGGTCGCCTCGCGTGGGGGGGGGGAAGAAATGGGAACAAGCTTGGAAAAGACGGCAATCAATTCCTGTAGCAGGTCGTATTCAAGCGTGGCGGCCAGCGGGACGCCCTTGTACGTAAGCGAACGCGCCACCGCGGGGTCCGTGCTCCACGCCAGGAGGTACTCATCCACCGTGAGGTCCAGCCGGCACCCCGTGCAGAGCGGCATCTCCTTCCACATCATTTCCGCGGTCCGGTGGTGACACCAGCCACAGGAAGGGCTGAGTGCCGAGTGCCGAGTGCCGAGTTTCTCGGACTCAGGACTCGGGACTCGGGACTCGGGACTTTCGTTGCTCACTGTTCGATGCTCCTCACCAGCACGAATGCCTCTGCCGCGCCCAGCCCACAGTGGATGCCCCACTTCTTCGCATAAACACGCAACGATTCCGGCGACCGGGGATGGCCGTTGGCGCCGACCTCGCCCCGGTACTGCAAGAAGGCGTGAATCTTGGTTTCCAAAGTCCGGGAAATATCGCTGAAGGCGTTCGGCGTGAACGTGTTCTGCGCCCCGTAGATGTTCCACTCGGTCGAAGAGGGCGTTTCAAACGCGAAGATCCTTCTTACGGTTTCCCCGTGAATCGGCCGGAAGGCGGTCAACACAGCCTGATAGGTAATGCGGTGGTCCACGTTCAGGTCTCCCCAGAAATGGGTGTAGACGACTTCAGGGCGAAACTGTTTCTTGATCCGTTCAATGGTCTTGACCATGTCGAGGAGAGACATCGTATCGAAACGATTGTCGGGCAGGCCGAGGAAATGCACCCGCTCCACCCCCAGAATGTCCGCGCTCCGGCGGCAGTACGTTCGAAGCGCCGAGACCAGCCGCTTGGGTGCGTGTTCCCGTCGTTCGAATCGCGCCGTGGCGCCTTCTCCCAGGATGACCGTGTGGATCCGGTGCCCCTTGCGGGCCAGGCGGGCCATGGTGCCGCCGCAGCCAAGCACTTCATCATCCGGATGGGCGGCAACGACCAATACATTCATGCGGACACTCCCGATCGGATGATTTCCAGCGCCCGCGGACCCTCGTTGAGCATCAGATCGATGACAGACATGTTCGGAATGAAGGGATCGAAGCCTTGCCGATACGTAGGGTGCTGATAGTCTTGAAAAATAACCGCAATTTTCTCCCTATTGAAGGCCTCAAGGTCCATGTAGAGCCGTCCATGGGTACCCGCGTAGTATGTATCAGCTTGGAAATGCTTGCAGATCGAGACAAGCCGATGTGTGGCTAGTTCCTTTACATTCAATCGGTCGGTTGGACCGATTGAATCGGTCGATCGGACCGATTCGATCGATCGATCGGTCAGTCTCAAGTCTGAACTCCTATACGTTCGAGGGGTAAGATTCATGCATCGAGAGACAACCTCGATAGACTTGAGACAGAGCAGGGACAGGTTCGAGCCTGACTCGGCGTAGATCGAACCGATGGGGGCTTCATACTCGGAGTAGAACGGGGCCTTCCTGTAGTTTGACTCGATCGCTTTCAGGTGCTTCCGCCGCCAGGGCGAGCGCTCGTCCGTTTGGGTTTCGTTGATGGTTTGTCCGAAGTGGTGCTGGACCGGCACGGTGAGCCATTGCCATCCCTCGGCCGTGCGGATCTTGTTCCGGTTCTGCCAATCGTTCTTCGTGTATTGCACATCGTCGAGAAACACGAACACATCGGCACGGTCCATCTTCTCGAAATACCCGAGCCACGGGAGGTACTGCGGCTGGTGGATGGAGACGATCATGGGAGTGGCAAGTGGTGAGTGGCGAACGGCGAGTCGAGGGGGCCACGGCTCGGTTCTTTTGGCCCTTCGCTCGTCGCTCCTCGCTCGCTCCTCGTTGCTCGTTGCTCGTTGCTCGTTGCTGTCATGGCGTCCACCAACGCGCACACCCGGTCCGTGGCGCGTCCGTCGTTCAAGGCATTGAGGGTCAGGAGATCCGCCTCTCTCAACATCTCCTCCTCCATCGTCCTCGGTGCGCGAAGGGCCTCCATGGTTTTCCGAAAGACCTCTTCCTCAGTGCGCGCTTTGAGGATCGAGGCCGCATCATTGAAGATCGTCTCCGGCACATGGAGCGAGAGCGACATAACCCGGGCGCCGTAGATCAGCGCCTCGACGGCCATCGTCGATTGAAAGCAAATCACCACGTCCGACGCCCTGAGCAGCGGCGCCAGCGCGGGCGCCAAGGAAAGGTGTCGCGGGTAGGTCGAGTGGACCCGGAGACCCTCGGCTTGAGCCAGCGCCTCATACTCTTTGTCCGCATAGGGATCGGAGGGATGGGGTTTCAAAACCAACTGGAAGGCCCGGGCCTTTTGGGCCCGAGCGAGCGCGCGGAACGTATCGGCCATGACGTCTCCCGGCCGATAGGAATGCTCCCGGAGGTACAGACCGCTCCGCCACGTGGTGGCCAGACACACCACGGGGAGACCGCTCTGCAGCCCGATCTCGCGCAACGCCCTCGACTTCTCCCATTCGCCGCGGAGGCGGTAGTGCAGGTCCATGACGACCGATCCCGTGACGGCCAATCGATCTTCCGCCACGCCCGCCCGCCGGTACCAATTCCGGCAGCGCTCCCCGAACACAGACATGATGTCCGCATACACACGGTCATGCAGATTGGCCAGTCCGGGCAGCCCATGCGCGAGGCAGAGGCTGGGAACGCCATAGGCCCTCGCCAATTGAATCGCCACCCGCTGGAGGGGCCGGACGTCGTTGTCCACCATCAGCAGGCCCAATCCGCCCTCGACCGCCATTCTCTTGACGGCCACCGCAATGCCCAGCATCTGGCGGCTCAGGTTGGAGAACCGTGGCGCGAGACTCTCGTAGATTTTCACATCGGCGTATCCCCGCTCGGACAAGGCCGCCTCGAAGCCCATCGCCAAGCGGGCGCAGTCCTCCGGACTCTTCTCCAGGACGTAGCGGTCGATCGCCGCCAAGTCGCCCGGATCGAACAACGTCTCCAGGGAGGCCACGCTCCCCCCCCCCGATTTCCGGATGAAATCGTAGGTCGTCGGGTTCACCACGAGGTCGTGCCGGGATGCCAATCTCCGGCAGAGGTGCTCATACCTCTGGTTCAGCAGCGCGAGAATTCGGACCGGCACGTCAGGACCCTCCATCCGGCGGGGAGAAGCGCGCCCCCAACTTCTCCATCGTCAACATGAAGATCTCGTACTCCAAGGCCCCCGCGAAGCTCTCCCCATCCCAGCGAAGGATGTCTTCCGCGGCTTCGCTCGCGCTCCATTCCGACAGCGCCGCGAGGACCTCCTGGTCGGTATGGCAGAGTTCACACACGGTGCCGTTCAGGCGCGACCCTCCAAGACCGCAGCGTTCGCACCTATCCTGCATGGCCTGCCGCCTCCCATGCGCTCTGCGTCGGGGCCCGACGCGCCTCAGAAGCCCGAAATGCGGGCCTCCGACCGGAACGAAGGATCTCCAGGCTCGCGGGACCGCAGTTCAGGAGCAGGTCCACCGCCGAGAGGTGTGAAACGAAGCCCTCGAATCGTTGGGGATAGACGGGGTGATCGTAGTGGTGGAAGCGCAATCGGACCCCCGAGTCCGAAAAGATTTCGGAATGTTGAAGATACGCTCGCGCGCCAAGCGGGGAGAGGTACTCATCCGCCCCCAGGCTCTCGCAAATGGAGACAAGGTAGTCCACCCGGTCCACTTGCTCCACGTCCAACTCGGAAGCCCGGATGAACGGCGTGCGAATTCCCAACCGCGCCGCCAGCGCTTCCACAAGCGGAATCGTCACCTCCACCAAGCGGTCTTCCTCCGACCGTGCAAGCAGCGTGGAGAGAAGGGCATCGCCATGATCCCTCCACGACTCCGCGCGGCGATAGGCAACTTCGATCGATCGCGCGTGCCGGCGGATCCATTTCCCCTGAACGATCCTCGCCTCGCGGAGGGATTGGCCCAGCGGGTCCTTCCGCGTGAGCGGCAGCGTCAGCCAGCACCAGCCTTGGTCGGTTCGGATGCGGTTCCGGTGATGCCACGAATGCCGCACGCGCTGCACCGTGTCCAGAAACACGAAGGTGTCGACCTGGTCGATCATGTCGAAATATCCAAGCCAGGGCAGGTAGTGCGGTTGGATGATGGCCACCGTCTTTCTCATCACCCGGCTCCCCTGTCGCATGACACCTGACGCATGACTATTTTCGCCCCTCCACCAGCCAGTCCGAATCGGTCCGACCCGGCGCGCTTCCCACCTTCGCATATCCGATAAACCGCTGACGAAACCCGGCCGTCAGCGCATCGACGGCCGCCGCGTCGACAAACGTCACCGACATCCCCTCCTCACCGGTCTCGTTCGAATTCATGAGAAAGCAATGGGGAGCCAGCTCCCGCCCCCGCCCGTATCGGGAGTCATCCGTTCCCCGCAACGAGAAGAAGGCCCACCCCCCCGGTTTCAAGAGTCGACGAATTTCCATGATGCCCGCGGCGGTCTCCTCGGGCCTGCCGTAGTAGAGGACGCCATAGCAGATGACCGCATCGAAGGCGTCCGACTTGAGAGGCACGTCCAGGAAGGTGCCCACGGCCAGCCGCCCGGGACTCCTCTCCGTTCGGATGCATCGGCGCAGGGAACGTCTCGCTCCATCGATCCCGACGACGTCGAATCCTTCTCTTTTCAGCATCACGAGGTGCCGTCCTCCGCCGCATCCGAGGTCCAGAACGCGCTTCGGCCGCCGACGATTCCAAGAGCGAACGAGCCTCCGAGATACGAACCGGACGACATGATCGACAGGGTAGCGGGGGACCTTGTCGAGATTCTCCCGCGCGTAGAAGATTTCCCAGGGAGTGCCGGTGTTGTTCCTCTCTTGAACCGGTGTGGCGATCCCCATGGTGGACACTTTCAGCGGGCGGAATTCGGTCCCGTCATGCGGAGCCCTATCCGGAGCAGCCCGCTGATCCTCGCCACCGACTTGGGCGGGAGGGCAGGATAAACGGGGATCGAAAGCGTCGTCTCGACCACCTTCTCGGCTTGGGAAAAACCTGCCGGATCCTGGCCAAGATATCGGTGGAGGAGTTCGAACCTCCGAATGGGAACCACGGTTTTCACGCCGCGGGTCTCGAGCCATTTTCTCAGGCGGTCCACCCGCCGGGACGGCGCGCGCAGCACGTACCGATAGAAGGTGGAACGGGTCCCGGCCGTTTCGAAGGGTCCGTGGGTATCGCTTCCCAACGGCAATGCCCGCAAGTAGAGGGAAGCGGCGCGGCGCCGGCGGCGGATCATCTCGGGGAGCTTGCGAAGCTGCACGCGCCCCACGGCCGCCGCGACGTCTGTCATCGCATAGTTGTATCTTACCTTGTAGGTCGGCCGCTGGTCGTAATCCCGAAGGTCTCGCGCCTGCTCAGCCCATTCCTTTCTTCGGGTAACCAGCATCCCGCCGTGACCCGTGGTCATCATCTTGGTGGCATGGAAGGAGAAGATGGAGATGTCGCCCGTAATCCCGACCCGGCGACCGCCGATCTCCGCCCCGATGGCCTGGGCACAATCTTCGATGACCGGAACGCCGAGCCGACGCACGGCATGAATGCCGGCGGGGAATCCAAACAGGTGCGGTACCACCACGACTTTCGTCCGGCGACGCAGCTTCTTCTCCACGTGATCGGCGGTCAGGTTGAAATCGCGGTCATTCACGTCGACCAGGACCGGCTTCGCGCCCACGTAGAACGCCGCGTTGAGGAGAGCTGAACACACGTAGGTGGGCATGATGACTTCGTCCCCACGGCCCACCCCCAGAATCTGCAACGCCAAGTGAAGCGCAGCGCTCCCACTGCTCAGAGCGACACCGTGACAGCCCTTCCCAATCCAAGACGCAAGCTCCCGTTCAAAGGCCGCCACCTCCGGCCCGGGGGCGGGCCAGCGACGCAGAATGACCCGTCGGACGGCGTCGGCCTCTTCCTTCCCGATCCAAGGTTGATTGTGGGGAATCATCCTGCGTATAACAGGTAACAGTATACTTTATGAGGATCAACCCGTAGGCTAATAAAGTATACTGTCACCTGTTATACTCCTCGTAGACTTCGAGCCGCAGGTAGTAACGCTTTCCGTTCACCTCGACGAATGCATTGTCATACGGCGGAAACGTGAGGGCCCGGAGCCGATTGATGAGATCGGCGCCCCGATACGTTCGATCCAAATCAATTCGCATCAGCTCCCAGAACTCCTGATCCCGATGGTAGGTGCCCTCGCCGGAAGAAACGTCCAGCGGATTCCCCTCCCCGGATCGAATCAAGGGCCAGTGCTCCCGGAAGAGGTCGAATCCGGCGGCCTCAAGTTTCTCGTAGAGAGATTTCCCCGTGTCGCTGAATTCAACCGCCACGCGACGTCGAGCGAAGATCGGCCCGCTGTCCACGCGACGGACCATCTTGTGAATGGAAACGCCCGCCGGCGTATTGTCGAGGATGCTCCACGCGTTGGTGTAAGTCCCCCGATTATGCGGCAGGTAGGACGTGTGCACATTGATGCATCCCAGCGGTGGCATCTCCAGATACTTGGGCGGCACGAGAAATCGGAATCCGCAACTCACCACCAGGTCGGGCCTGAGTCGGCGGAGAAGAGGCAGTTGTTCCCGGCGCGTCAATACACAGGCAATCTGCTCCCCTTGCTCCGCCAGCCAGCCGAGAATTCGGCTCCCGAGCCCGTTCAGGCCCAGAAAAACAAGAGTGGGGCCGGATTTGGGAGACGGACTACGCATGACCGGCCACCCCGGAGGAAGTCTCCAGATGTTCGGCCACCCGTTCGACCCCACGGCCGTCCAGCCGGAACCGACCTGTCTCGCTGATCCTTCTTCGCAGCGTCGCCGATCGAACAAGTTCATCCAGCCGTTCCGGCACCGAGTTTTCATTGCCGGCGCGAAGCGCCAGACCTTGCTTGTCCATCGCATCCAGGAAAATGGAATGGCCCGGCGTGGGATCGACCAATACGGCGGGCACGCCCATGGTAGCCAGCTCGTACATCGTTACGCCGACTGCTCCCACGGCCGCGTCTGCCCGCAGGACGAGAGGAACGATGGAGACCACATTTCGGATCGTCTTCACATTTCCGGGAAGGCTCCGATCCCGATTCAGAGTCCCGCGATAACCGGGGCCCAGGAGGGATACAAATCGGACGCGCGCAAAGCGCCGGGCCAGTACCGGCACGAGCCGGCCTGCCATGTCCTGCGGGTCGCTCCCCCCGAAGGTCACCAGCACCTGCCGCACGTTTTTTCGCAGACGATAACGAGGTCGAGCCCGCGCCCACTGGGGCTTCAGCAGGGCATATCGAAGACCCATCAATCGAACTTGACGGCGTTTGCGCACGATTTCATCGCGCCAGAGCACGTGGCCGTTTACCAGAACATCGGCCGGCGTACAGTCCGCGTCCCAGTCGTCGATCACCACCAATCGCCCGACCTTCTCGCCCCACGCACTCAGGAGCCTCTCGTCCCTCCGGGGAATGTCAACGACCAAAGTCTCCACCCGGTCCCGTCGGATCGCGGCGCCCAGCGAGGTCTGGTTCCTCAGCCGGGTGAAGCGCGGAGCGGCCGCGGCAAAGAACCGTGCGGCCAGAAGGTCATGCTCCGAATAGAAACGAACCCCTCGGCCCCGCCGGACACACACCTCCGCAAGGGCCAGCGCGCGCGAAACGTGTCCGAATCCTATGCGCGGCCCGGCCTGGACGTAGAAGCCCAGGGTCCCTCCGCGCGCGTCATCGGCTGAGAATCGCATCGAACATGTATGGGGTTTGCCAGGGGGAACCGCTCAGTTTCTGAACGTGGACGGTGAAGCCGGCGCTCTGGCCCGCCTCCGTGAACTCCTGCCGGTGGAACCACAGCGCCCGTCGATTTCGATCCCGGATGTGTTCCTTCGTGGAGTCATCGGCGCCCAGCCGGTCGATGCCTTCGAAGTAGGCGTCCCTCTTTTCGGCGTCGAGAATCCATCCCGCCCAAAGCGCCCCGCCCCGCCGGATGACCTGCGCCAGTCCAAGGAAAACCCGGCGTACGTCGTCGAATCCGTCCAGACATTGGAGCACACCCACGAGGAGCACCTTTGTGAACATGGGCTGCCGGAGAGGAAGTTGTCGCACATCGGCGGCAAAAAGATGAACATTGCGCGACCCGTTCTGCATGGCACGGGCCTGTGACAACATCGAGGGGATGAGGTCACAGGCCCATATCTCCCTAACCCACGGGGCAAGCGCGAGAGCGATGAGCCCATTCGCGCACCCTGCATCTAGAACGACATCCTGGCGATCAACCTTCAGTCCGCGGGCAATGCCCGCAACCATGTGCAAGAATTCCGATGGCCTGTTCGACGGCCGGCCGCCGACCGCCAGCTCACTGGGCAGCGCCGATCGCTCCGTCCAGTGCTCTTTCCAGAAGTGATTCTCCATCCCCCCCATTGCGATAGCCTACGCCCGCGCTTCCTCGAACGGGCTCCCCACGGTCCGACCCGCCGGCGTCACCTTGTACACCATCTTCAACCGCGTATGTCGGACATCCCGGTTCAAGTCCCGCACCTCGGGGTGTGCATCCAGCCATCGGATCGCCTCGACCGCATCCACCGGCCGACCTGGCTCGTAGAGGGCATCGAACACCCCGCGCAGAACCTCGTAGTCCTGGCCTCGATCCAGCGTCAGTCTCACATCGCCGCGGGCCAGTTCCGGCGTCCGTGCCGGCAAATTCGTCACGCTGAACGTTTCGGGATTCTCCAGGATCAAGCTGGTCACATGCTCCCGATGCTGGGGCTGGAGGTCGAACTTTTCCTGAGCCAGCAAGGCCTCCCGGCGGATGACTTCCCCTCCCAAACCGAGGGCCGCCCCGCGGGAAAGCGTTTCGTACCCCGTGTCACCGCAATTATGGGTGTAGTCCGCTCCCGACTTGAGGTGATGCTCCACACAGAGGTCCAGACCGGGTACGTCGATCAATGGGCAATCGCTCGTAACCCGCACGATGTGGTCTGCCGCAAATCTTTCCGCCGCGCGCGTGTATCGCCCAAGCACGTTGAGCTCTCCCCCCATCACAATCGGCCAGCCGCGCAGACCGGCGAGCGCGCGAAGGGGTCTGTCGCGATCGACACCGGTGGTCGCCAAGACCGCCGCATCGAGGGTCCGCGAAGCCGCAAGCCGCTCAAAAATGTGTTCGACGACGGACTTCCTCGCCAGGGGCAAAATCACCTTTCCCGGCAGACGGGTGCTCCCCATCCGCGCTTGTACCACCGCCACCACCTTCATTCCGTCACTCCAAATCCGAGAGATGAACCAAGTCGTCCGGAAGAATGGCGCGTCTCGATCGTCGCCCGATCACCTTGCCCACCTCCGAGGGGGAAAGTCCCGTTCCCGGACGCTTCAACGCGATCATGTCGCGGCCGATGACCATCCCCGGATCGATGGCCACGCGAGCGACAATGCTTCGCCGGCAGAGTTTCTTCATGTCCTGCTCCTCCGGACCGGGAGCGATGCGGCCTCCGCCGAGCATAAGTTCGGTTTGGCGTACCGCCTTGACCAAGGCCCGCAGCTCCGACGGATCGCAGGAGAAGGCGTGGTCCGGCCCGGCGAGCGACTTGTCCAGTGTGAAATGCTTCTCGATCATCACCGCGCCCAGGGCCGTGGCGAGGCGCGCCGCCTCGATGCCTTCCGTATGGTCCGAATAACCGACCGGGTAGGGAAAGAGCCGTCGCAGGCCGGAGATCCTTCGCATGTTGCAGGCCAGGTCGGGCGTGGGGTAGAGGGACACGCAGTGAAGGAGGACGATCTGCGAATTGCGGCTCGAACGCACGGCGCGGATGGCGTCGCGGATCTCCGCTTCGGAAGCCATGCCCGTCGAAAGGATCATGGGCAGCCTGAACCGGGCCAGATCCTTGAGGAGGGGGAGATTCGTCAGATCGTCCGATCCGACTTTGACGCACGGAACCTCCGTTTCAATCAGGGCTTCGACGGCATCCACGCTCGAAGGCGTGGAGAAAAACAGGACCCCCGCATGATCCGCCTCCGCCTTCAGGTCCGCCAGAAGCGGCAATGGAAGCTCATACCGGCGGAACATCTCGCGCATGGATTCAGTGATGGTGTTTCCCTTGGACACATACGTGTAGGTCGTGCCGCCATCCCCCACGAAATCGTCCGCAAAAAAAGTCTGAAACTTTACCGCATCGACTCCACACTCCGCAGCTGTGCGGATCATCGCTTTGGCGGTTTCGGGGTCACCGTTGTGGTTGATGCCGACCTCGGCCACGATGAGCGTCGGCTGCCCGCGGCCGATCAGCCGGTTCCCCAGCGCCACAGTGGTCTTCATGTCACCCGTGCCTCCATTTCCACGTTCTGACTCTTCCCGTTTGCGCGGGAGGCCACGAAAGTTTTCATCTCCTCCGCCTTCAGCCACCACTCATTGGTGTTGCTCGCATAACGGAAATCGTCGGGCAGCAGCCGCCCCTCGCGGGTTCGCTCCGGGTTCCACCATGGGAACTCCGGCTCTACCACGAAGTAGGAATCAAACTCGCGGGCGTGGCGGGCTTCATCCTCGGTGAGAAGCACTTCGTGAAGTTTCTCGCCGGGGCGGACCCCCACTTCGGAAATTTGGGCTTCGGGCGCCACGCTGCGCGCCAGGTCAAGCACCTGCATGCTTGGAATTTTCGGCACAAAGATTTCCCCGCCCTTCATCCGTTCCAGGCATTCAAGGACGAATTGCGCGGCGCGGTCCAACGTGATCCAGAACCGCGTCATGCGCCGGTCCGTGATCGTCAAGACCCCCTTCATCCTTTGCAGTAGGAATAACGGGAGAACGCTTCCACGACTGCCAACCACGTTCCCATACCGGACAACGGAAAACCGCGTTCCCCCCTGCCCGCCGTACGAGTTCCCTTGGATGAAGATTTTCTCCAGACAAAGTTTCGTCGCGCCGTAGAGATTCACCGGGTTGACCGCCTTGTCCGTGCTCAGGGCCACCACTTTCTTTACGCCACAATCGATGGCGGCCTCCATGACGTTCTCGGCGCCGAGGATGTTCGTCTTGACGGCCTCGAAAGGGTTGTATTCGCAAGCGGGGACCTGCTTGAGGGCGGCGGCGTGAATCACGAAGTCCACCCCCTCCATGGCGCGACGCAGCCGGTCCACGTCGCGGACATCTCCGAGCAGGAACCGCAGGGCCGGATGAGCCAGCTGCCGTCCCATGTCGTGTTGTTTGAGCTCGTCCCGGCTGAGGATGCGAACGGCCTTGGGAGGACCCGCCCTCAGGAGGAGTTGGGCAAACTCCCTTCCGAAGGAACCCGTTCCCCCGGTCACGAGAAAAGTGGTGTCATCCAGATTCATCCGCTCTTCCCCTTTCGCGAGGTTACGCCCCTCGTAGGCAACGAACGCACCTCTCCGTCAGGCGATATGCGCCCAATGGTTGATGATGGCGGTTGGACGGAGGCTACTTGCCGGCGGCAGCCGCCAAAGGAACGGGATCGATCATCACATCTGAGTGCCCGTTTCCCGTGGCCGGTTCCGGCTCGCGAATCATGTCCGCCACCCGGCGGGCGACGGCGGCGGCGATCCGGTCCACCAACGACTCGGGCAGTCCCGTCGTATCCACATGACCGTTGCCGTTCCCGTTGGACTTGCCGTTGGAGTGGCCGTTCCCGTTCATCCCGGCTGCGACTTCTTGCGAAGCTTCCACCGTGAGAGTATCGAGGAACCGCTTCGCGCCCTGAATGCTGTAGCCGTCTTCCTTGAGCAGCTTCTTGATCAGGGCCACGCGCGAAACATCCTCATCCGAGTAGAACCGGTGTTTCCCCTGGGAACGGGAGGGGGCGAGCAGCTCGCCGAACTCCTTCTCCCAGTACCTCAGCGTGTGGGAGAGAACTCCCGTGCGCTGGCTTACTTCTTTGATTCTGTACATGCAAACACCTCCTTGTGTTGCGTCAAAATTGATCGCCGCGAGATGCTCCCAAGCACCACGGATCCCTGTAGTTCATATTCGCCCTTCCATAGTAGAACGGACTTCATGCCCCTTCTTGGATTTACTATCGGATAGTTTCATAAAACACTTTAGTGTGAGCAAGTGGCGTTCCAACTGGACCGAGCGAAAAAGCTTGTAAGTTCATTGCGATAGAGGTCGGATAGGCGGAGCGGCGCGAAGGTCGGCAATTCCTGCCAACCTCCAGTGAAAATTCGCCCTGGGCTTGAATGTCCGATAGCACACTCAGAGTCACCCTCCTCACCCGCCAACCTGACGCCTCTTCGCCCCTTCCCCACCTTCGGGCCACGTCAACCTGACGCAGGCTTCAGGCCGCGCGCTGATTCCCCAGTCATGACATGCCCTCATTCGCCGCTGCGATGGCATCAGCGTTGCGCTCATGAGGAGCAGAAAAGAATCTAGAACGGAAAGCCAAAAGAAAGGAGCACAAACATGTTGGTACGATGGATCCCCGCTGCGGAGGGGTCGGATTTGAATCGGGCGATGGACCGATTTTTCGGCCGCCCCTTGTTCAACCTCTTTGACGGCGCGGACACCGAATTGCCGCGAGCGGACGTTTCGGAAACCGAGGACGCGTATCAGTTTGAGATCGACGTTCCGGGATTGGACAAGAACGACCTCAAAGTGGAGTTGAAGGAGAGCGTCCTCACCGTCTCCGGCGAGTACAAAGAGGAGAAGGACGAAAAGAACAAGGCCTATCTGTCGCGCGAGCGGCTGCTGGGTCGATTCGCCCGGTCCTTCGTGGTCCCCGGCGATATTGACGACAAGAAACTGAAGGCCGAATTCAAATCCGGCATTCTCCGCATCCTTCTCCCCAAGACGGAACGTGCGCGGAGCCGCGAAATCCCAATCCAGGTATCGTAGTCTTCCTGGCGTTCACACCGTAGGGGGCGGGGCTTCGGCCTTCGAAGCCGCTTCGGCGAAGCAGGCCCGACCCGCCCCCTCCGCCTTCCTTCGCACTTTTTCTGGGGACACCATGCCAATTCTTGCGAAATGAGTGAGGTGCTCCCCGGATTCGTCCCGGATTCCCCGATGGCCGGCCCGCTGTCAAGTTATGGTCAGGTTTACTGACCTAAACAATATCGTAAGTGGGTGGGCGATCAGGCGGCTACCGCCTCCGACCGGCTCAGCACCCGTGCCCGCCGCCAGGATCTCGATTCTCGGCAGGCGTGCCAGAGATCGTAATTGCGCTGTAGGTTGAGCCAGAGCTCCGGCGAGGTGCCGAAGGCCCTGGACAGGCGCAATGCCATGTCCGTGGTCACGGGCGCGTGCTCATTAATGATCTTGGAAAGCGTCTTGCGCGAAACCCCCAATGCCGAGGCGGCCCCGGAGACCGTCAAGGAAAGAGGCTCGAGATAATCTCTCTTGAGGATCCCACCGGGGTGCGTGGGCGGTCGCTTTCTCGGAATCATGGGGTCTCGCTCAGTTCAGTGGTAGTCGACATAGTCCACCTCGGAGGCGCCGCCGTCCTCCCAGCGGAAGGTGACGCGCCAGTTGCCGGAAACTTTCAGCGACCAATGCCCCTTCAAGTCACCCTTCAACGGGTGGAGATTGGAGCCGGGGTAATCCATGTCCTGGGGCCTCACGGCGGCGTTGAGCCGGTCCAGGATGTCCGCCAGCTTGCCCGCGTGAGCGGGTTGGATGCCCTTTTTCGATCCATCATAGAAGAATGTTTCCAAGCCCTTGTGCCGGAAGCTCTTGATCAATGTCCACAGTGTAACCTATAGGGTTACGTTGTCAAGCGCGGGGCGAGCCGGATCGGGCTGTGAAGTATGGTGTTCTACGGGGGATCGCCGGCACCGTATGCTCGCGTTTAGAGATATTAACCCGTTCATGGCCTACACCCCCCCGTCTTGTGATGCTCTCCATCTTGGGAACGACAGGTCTCCATTTCCATCATTCTCCTGCATCAGATCGAAAAACATAGTGGACTCCCAACCCCACTAGCCAGGACTTTGAGTAGACGTCCCCGTCCACGAGAATCAAGCGGTAGGTGACTGGCAAACTCATCCTAACCAGCTTGTGGGCCTCGTACTCGAAGCCACCGGTCATCGAGACAGACATTCCCATACGCTGGGAGTATCCCGTGCCAAGAACAATACCACCTCCCGCGGCCAACTCGCCTGCGAACCCGGGCAACCCGCCCCCCCATGGACTCACTGGTCCATTGATAGAAGATGGATCCGACGTGAAACCAATCAAAGACGCCGGATTCGATTCTTCCAAGAAAAGGAGGGCGGGCCCTGCGCCGGCACGAAGGAACGGCAGGATCTCCACTGTTCTGTAGCTCAGTTGGACGCCGAGGTTTGAGTCCAGAGCATGGATATCGCTTCCGCGTACCACAACGGGCGCCACTGGATGTAAGATACGCATCCCACCAGCGAGATGAGTGTACCCGAGGTCGATAAAGCCACCGAGCAGCGCCGCCTTGCTTGGTTGTACCGAGAGGCCCGCTCGGAGGGTCATCACCTTCTCAATCCCGGGGGGAGTCTCGGCGTCCCCAATACCATATTCGTGCACCCCTCCACTAACAACCAGTGAGTTCGCTGCGCGAGGCGTCGCAATCAACATCATGAGGAAAAGGGGTGTGCCGAACTTCAAGGGTTTGAACTCCCAACCGTCCACAGCAAACCAATCCCGATGTCGAACATCTCGATATCCCTCCCACCAGCCATGACACGTCGGTATACCATCGGTAGTCTGGCATGCCATTGATTGGAACAGTTGACCTGGATTCCGGTAGTGAGTTCGGCCACGGGGTGGAATCCCGCTTCCTGTACCTCTGAGGCTGCACCCGCCGATAGAGGCATCACCAGCTTCGCCGATGTATTGACGTAGGACAGGCCCCCCCCAAGAGCAAGAAAGGGCGCGATCCTTGCTTCAGTCGGGTGGTACCAGATCCCAATAGTTGAAGGCAGTTCAAGTGTATGCTGGCTGGCAGAGAGTTGCACCTGAGAGTTTTCTCCACTAGTAGCAGAGGCGCCTAGTGAGAGCCCAAGGGCAGCAGTGCCGAGCAATCTCCGTTCCACGTGAATCCGGAATGCGTAGCCCACGCCTGCAACTGAGTCATAAGAACCGATCGGTACTGCCAAGCCAGCGTACCCAATGCCTAGGCTGGTGGCAGGGGAATCGCCTACCGCAATTCTCGGCAATCCGTGATAGAGCAGGGCTAGGAGGAATAACAATACTGTGTTTCTAATCAAGTCTCTCTCGATGGATGGATTTGGAAAGTGCAGCCTAATGTTTCCTGACCATGGTCCCATCCAAAATAGTCCGTGCATATCGTAGTTGGTCAGTGGCCTATTGCGCAAGCCCGTACTGATCTAGTATGCGGAGGTGCAAGTCCAATGGTATTGGGGTCTGGCTTGCTATATTGACTTATTCGAGAAGGACAGAAGGGGAATCGGAAGGAAAAACATATAGGCTGCGTGTTCCACTACTACACTTTGACGTCCCGGTCTTTCCAGTAGCGGTCGCGGAGCTCTCGCTTGAGGACCTTGCCGGAGGGATTGCGCGGAAGATCGTCGACGAACTCGACTGTTTTCGGCTTCTTGTAGCCGGCGAGCTTCGCCTTGCAGAATTGGATGAGAGCCTCGGCCGTTGGTTTTGACCCGCTGCGGGGGACCACGAACGCCTTGAGCGCCTCGCCCCACTCCTCGTCCGGCACTCCGATCACGGCGACGTCGTCCACGTCGGGATGCTCGCGGAGCGCCACTTCAATTTCCGCCGGATAGATGTTCACTCCCGCGGAGAGCACCATGTCGCTCTTGCGGTCCACGATGGTGAGGAACCCCTCCTCATCCATGACGCCCACGTCCCCCACGCTGAAATACTTCCCGCGGAAGCATTTCTTGGTTTCCTCCGGGAGTTCGTTGTATCCGTCGATCAGGGCCGAGCTGTAGGCGAATATTTCCCCTCGCTCTCCCGGTCCCACTTCGCGGCCCTCGTCGTCGTACAGCTTGACTTTGTTTCCCGGCGCAATCCGGCCGACGGACCTTGATTTCCTGCGGACATCCTGCGGGTAGAGGATCGTATTGATCCCCGCCTCGGTCGACCCGTAGAACTCATAGAGCACCTCACCGAACCGGTCGAGGGTCTTCAGCTTCGCATCGGCGGGAAGCGGAGCCGCCGACGAGATGATCGCGCGCAGGCTGGAGGTGTCATATTTCTTGAAGACCTCCTCGGGCAGCTTGAGGATGGCTTGGAGCATGTAGGGAACCAGGAACACGCTGGTCACTTTCTCCCGATGGATGGTCGCCAGCACTTCTTCGGGATCAAACTTCTTCATGATGACGAGAGGAACGCCCACGATAAGATTCATCGAGGCCAGCGCGATGGGAGCCCCGTGGTAGAGCGGGCAGACTACAAGATGGACGTCATCCGCGTTGAATCCAAATTCGCTGATCATGACCATTCCCATGGTCACGGCCTTCTTCACGTTTCGCACGGCCCCCTTGGGCCGGCCCGTCGTCCCGGATGTGTAGAGGAGCCCTTTCGGTTCCACCTTGTGCGCCTTCTTCGTGGCTTCGGGTGGAAGCGCCGGTTCCTTGTCGATCATCAACGCCGCATAGCTGGGGTCGTCGAGGTCCATTTCCTCGGAGGAATACCAGTGCTTGACCTCCGGCAGGCGCTTCTTGAGTTCCCGGACCGTCTCTGTCAGGTCCTCACTGTAGAAAACGATCCGGCTCTTGGAATCCTTGAGGATGTATTCGGCTTCCGCGGTCTTCAGACGGTAGTTGATGAGCACGCCGTCCGCCTGGATAGAGTTGAAGGCCGCGATGAGTTGCGGGTACGAAAACGTGTTTCGGCTGAAAATCGCCATGGGCACCTGCGCCCGGATGCCGATGTCCCACAGGCCCCGCGAAAGGCACCCAACCCGCTCGGCGAATTCCGAAAAGCGCAACCGCCGGTCGCCGCACACCAAAACAATCCGGTCCGGCTCGATGCCCGCGCGCGCCTGGATCAGATCCAGCAGGCTCCCCCGGCCCATCATTCGCTGCGCGAGGAGGCGCAAGAATTCCCCATGACCCAGACGGCCTCGGAACTGCTTCGCTCCGCGGCGGACGCTCCGCGCTAGATTCACGTAATAGTCAAGCATGTGACTGGAGTGCTACCTTGCGTAGGAAGTGGAATCAAGTGAATCGCGACGGCGGGCCGACGATGAGCGGAATTCCCTCAGGTGTCGTTGCACTTCCTCCAACACTTTTTGAAGATTCGGTTTGCCATCCACGAATTTCCTCTGGAAGTCTTCCGATACACGCCTGAACTCCTCCTCGGCCGGGCCGTCGAGCTGCAATACTTGCACACCCCTCTTGCTGATGCCCTTGAGCGCCGTCTCTTCGTCCCTCCGCATGATTTCGAACAGCTTGGGAAGTGCCACTTCCACTTCGGCCAGGATCAATTTGCGCACGCCCTCCGGGGCTTGGTCCCATTGCTTCCTCCCCGTCACCAACACGGCCTGCGCAAACACGCCGCCGAGCCTCGTCACGTACCCGACATCGCGATACCAGCCCAGAACCACCGCACCCAGGGCGTTGGCGAAAACGACTTCCAGACGATCCGCGCGTAGGGCCTCCTGCACCTGGGCCAGAGGGAGTGGAACGGTCTGAATGCCAAGATACTCCGCGAAGGCCGGGAGAATCCGTTCGCCCGGCCATACCCAGATCTTCCGCTTCTTGAACTCTTCGAACGTGGGAACGGGAACACGGGTAAACAACAAACCCGATCCGATGTCCGCCCACACGATCAGACGGAAACCTACACGGCTGAACGCCTCAGCAATGGTGTCGTTCATCTTGTTTCGGACGTACTCGATCTCCCTCTCGTTGCGGAAAAGATAGGGAAGGAGGAGGACCGTGAACTCCGGAGAGATCTCCCCGATGCCGGAGAGGGTGAACACGCCCGCGGACAAATCGCCCTTCCGGACCATTTCCACCATGGCAGGTTCGTCGCCAAGCACGCCGCTCGCATGAAGTTTGAAACGGACCTGCCCCTTGCTCAGCGCCTCCACGTGATCCGTCGCTTCCTTGAGGATCTTCATGTAAGGGGAGTTGCCGGGGGCGATGGTGCCGAGTGAAAACTCCCAGGACTTTTGGGCTTGGCCGTAGGCGGAGAGGGGTAAAAGGAGCGTGGCGGCCGCGAACAGCAGACACAGGACTGAGGGCCGAGGGCTGAGGACTGAGCGGTGGAGATCCGCCAGTCTGCAACTCATCGCTCAATCCTAGAAGATCTCATCCTTCCTCTTCTGGAGATCCGCCGCCATTTGCTTGGCCAGTTGATTCAGGACGCCCGCCTCGGGCAGAAGTTCGTCCGGCGCCTCGAGAACGGCCCTCAGGTCCTCGTCGAACTGCTTTTCGTCGTTCATCAGCGTGTCGTAGTATTGCGCCCGGAGCACACGGATCATGAGAAATCGACCCTGAGTCGCCTTGAGCGCTTCCTCGAATTGCAACCGCGCCTGATCGGCCCCCCCCCCGGCCACGGCGGGAAGCGTCGCGTAAAAGACACCAAGGAAAACCCGCGGGCTGCTGAAGAAGTAGTCCGGATCCACCTGATTCACGCGGAACAGGAGCGCCCGCACATCCGGAAGGTCGAACAGGGAGTCCACATCCATGAGATGGAGATTCACGTACGCGGCCCATGCCGTGAGCGTCCAGAACATGGCGTCCATGTCCTCCTTGTCAAGTCGCCTGACCGCAAGATCGAACGCCTCGCCTTTCTCGAGCGCTTTCGCGAACCCACGATGGGTCTTGAGCGCGCGCAAGCCGAAATCCCTCGCCTTGATGTACATGGCCGAGGCCCGCGATGGATCCGTTCTCTCAAGAAACGCCTGCGCGTAGCCTGCGAACGACCGGCAGGCCAGAACGAGGAGGTCCCGGTGCTCCGGGTTCTGTTCCACCATCGCTTCGAGGAGCAGGAGGCTCGTAGGGGCGGCATCCCGTAGGAGAGCCAGATCAGTCTGCCGCTCGGCCACAGCCGAGAGGGCCTGGAGCTGACCGATGATCTGGTTCGCAGCCATCCGGCGGACGGCGCCGCACGAAGACGTAAAGAGTGATGAGTAAAGGGTGATGAGGAGGAGCAGAGGCCGTACGACTTGCCGGGGCTTCACATCACTCATCACGCTTCACCCATCTCGCCGCTCAGTCCTGGATATCAAATGTGTAGTCCTCGATCACCTGATTCGCGAGGAGCTTGCGGCACATCTCGTCCACCTTCGAACGGGCATCCTCCCGGCCCAACGAATTCTCGAGGTCGATCAGGAAAATCTTTCCCTGACGGCAATCTTCCACCATCCCGAATCCAATCGATTGGAGAACCCCCTTGATGGCCTCGCCCTGCGGATCGTACAGCCCGGGTTTGAGAAAGACTTGAACGCGCGCTTTCATGGTCAGGTTTCAGGCCGGGGTGGCAGGCTTTTCCTTCGGAGAGCCGAACTTTCCTTCGGTCCCCTCGATCAGTTTTCGAATGTTCTCCCGGTGGCGCAGGTAGATGATGAGGGCGATCAGGAGCGCGAGGACGGTCAGAAACTTGTCATCGCGGATGATCCACAGTGCAACCGGGAAAGCCGTCGCCGCCGAGAGGGAACCCACCGACGAATATCGAAAGATCGCAAACATGACGAGCCACACACCCGCGGCGATCAGGGCGACGCTGGGCTGTATGCCGAGGAAGACGCCGAACGCCGTCGCCACCCCCTTGCCGCCCTTAAGCTTGAGAAAAACAGTGAACACATGACCGCAAAAGGCCGCCAGAGCCGCCGCCGCGATCCACAAGGAACTGAAATCCATAATGCGCGCGAGGACCACCGGCAGCACGCCCTTGAGGAGGTCGCCGATCAAGGTCACCGCCCCCAAAGCTTTCCCGAGATTGCGCGTGACGTTGGTGGCTCCGATGTTCCCGCTCCCCACGGTCCGGATATCGATGCCTTTCGCCTTCGCAAGAAGCAAACCGGTGGGAATGGATCCCAACAGATAGGCCAGAAGTACGACGGCGATCTCCTTCGCCATGCGGCTGCTATATCACTACTCCGGACGGCGGAGCAAATGGGAGGAAGTATCCGACACCCCGGCGCCGATCTGTTTGAGGAGGATCGGACTGCGCGCGAACGGCGATTTCGTTTCACTGGACGACCGCACGACGAGCGCCCCGATCAACTCCTCTCTGATTCAGTCGCAGGCTTGCGGCAACACCGGCTTGTGAGGTAGACAATCACCCGGAACCTCGGCACAGATGGCCGGGGCCGTTTTTCCTCATGCCGACGAAACTGCTGCTACGAATGTTCTGCGCCCTCACGGTTGCCGCGGGTTCCTGCGGCGATCCCACCTCCTCGAAGGGCCCCGGCTGGGACGCTTTGGAACGCTGGGATGCGCTGCCGGTTCTGGGAAACGGCGCCTACCGCCAGTTCTCCAGCTACGATCGGCTCAAACGGACGGACTATCCCGTCGCCGATCCAGGCAATAAGGACGCAAACAATTTTCTCGCCGTATGTGCTAGGCAGGAGACCCCCCCTCTCACCGAACAGGACGACCCGGGTCTATGCGACGCAGGCCTGGAGGGATTCCTCATCGCCCGTGTCTCCGGGCAAAGCGGATTCGTTTCCCGCCTCTGGCTGACCGCCGCGCCGTTCTATTCGAATGAAACCATCCGCATCTACGCCGATGATCTCACGCGGCCCGCCTATGAGGGTCGTCCGGCCGATTGGGCAAACCGAACGGATCCGATCTTCACCGAGCCCCTGGCCGGACCGCGCTCGGGCGCCGTGGTCAGTTATAGGCCCATTCCCTTCAAGCACGATCTGCGGGTCTACCTCGACAAGCTGCTCCCGGTCGGGCTTTACTTTTACCAGGTCGACACCCAACTCGATCTCCCGGTGGAGGACACGTTCGCGGCGGTGCCCCTCGCGCCCGCCAATCTCGCCCGGTACGACGTTCTCCTCAACAGTCCGGGTTCCGGAACGGAGTCGCGACGTGCCGGCGAGACGAACTCCCGAAGCGCGTCCCTCGAGCCGTCCGAGGGTACGACGGTCTTTGACCTCAAGGGCCCGGGCACGATACGCAAACTCAGCTTTTCGCTCGATGCAACCACACTCAGCCAACTCCGATCCCTGACTTTGGGCATCCGGTGGGATGAAGAAACCGAATACTCGGTTCAACTCCCCCTTTCAGCTTTCTTCGGCAACCATCTTTCGATCCAGCCCTATTCAACCCTGCCCATGGAAATTCAACGGCAGAGCAACACGCTCACTCTCTCGACCTATTTCCCAATGCCATTCCAGAAGGCGGCCGAGATTCGGTTGATGAATGCAAGTGGCTCGCCGGTATCCTTCGCGGCATTGGCCCGCGTCGAGCCGCGAACGCCGACAGCCGAGTGGGGCTATTTCGGCACCGAATTCAATGAAACGGTCGGACCCTTCCAACCAAACCTGAAACATCCGATTGTTTCGCTTGATGGACGGGGCAAATACGTGGGGACGTTCATGTTCATGGAAGGCCACAAAGACGTCCAAACGGTGATCGCCGACGCCTTCAACTTCCTCGAGGGCGACGAATTCGGAACGATCGACGGCGAGCTGCGGATTCCCGGAACAGGCACGGAGGACTATTTCAACGCCGGCTTCTATTATCTCAAGGGTCTGTTTGATTCTCCCTTCGCCGGGTTGAATCACAAGCAGACGACGGAAGACGGCCGGTCAGGCGCCATCTCCACCTATCGCTGGCACGTGTTGTCGGATGAAATCAATTTCTCCCGCTCCTTCGACCTCAACATCGAGTATGGCGCCAACCGCCCCGACCTCGCCGATCGCTACGCGTCGGTCGCCTACTACTACCTGAGTCGCCCTTGAATCCCTCCGGCCTCGGATTCGCGGCCGTTTCCCGGATTGTCGAATTGTATTCTTTAGGATACAATTACTCCATGCGTCCATGGCACTTGACGCTTCGCCGTCTACGACTTGAGCTGGGCCTCACTCAGGAGCAATTGGCCCGGCGGGCGGGCATGGCCAGACCTTCGCTCACAAGGGTTGAACGGGGGCAGAAGGACCTGACGGTCTCTTCGCTCTTGCGGCTTTCCCAGGCGTTGGGAATGGATCCCGCGCGATTTTTCGAGGAGGCGCCCGCGCCGAAACCCCTGGGGCGGCATGGCATCGACCGGATCGCAAGAGCGGTTGTGGCGGGGCATGGCGGAGACCGCAAAGAGGAATCTCACTTGATTCAAGGCCTTGCCTATCAACTTCGCCCCTCCCTTGAGGCTTCAAAGGCCCCCGGGGCGGCCGCCGCCCGGCGAGCGGCCCGACGAAACTACGAGGCGATCCGCCAGGAGTATCGGCCGGAGGACCTCGAGAAACTCATGCGGCGGGTCCACGCTCTCCTCGCCGCGCTGCCGGCATGACACGCCGTCAGCTCGACCGATTCCTCCGGGCCCTGTCAGAACGAGTTCCCTTCCATGCCTCGCTGATTCTGACGGGTGGAGTCGCAGCCGGAATCCTCGGTCGGGTACGTCCAACGGAAGATATCGATTTCGAGGCGCGATCAAGGGACCGGAGGCGGCAGGAGGAACTGGAGCGGCAGATTCAAGCCACCGCCCGGGAGACCGGTACGGCCGTGCAGTACTCGGAGGATATCGACCGTTGGTCTTCGATCACCTTGCCGGACCACCGCAGCACGGCGCGTCGATGGAAGGCCTACGGCCGATTGCGGGTCGACGTGCTCCATCCTCTTGTCCTTGCCGTGCCGAAACTCGCCCGTGGCACGGAAGACGACCTGCGGGACGTCGTCGCGTGTTTCAAGAAGCAAAGAGTGTCCTGGCGTTCGGCCGCTTGCACCTTCGGTCTTGCCGCCCGGCGCAGTCCGCGATCCACCGCTCTGACACTCTACGCCCGCCGCGTGGAGTACTTCTTTGATCGATTCGGTTCCAGAATCTGGGGATCTCGTTTCAGAAGTCCGGACGCGCAATCGCTTTTCCGCCGCCACGCCCGGCGCAGGAGTCGGATCAATCGGAGGGCGTAAACCGCCGTTCGACCGTCTTCCCATCCAGCACGGATCGCACCTCACCCTCGGCTGCCTTGTCCGAGAAGGTCAAATCCACCGTCAACGTGCCCGAGTGCTTTCCTGACAACTCCACCTTCTCGTTGAATCGAGCGTCGGTAAGAAGGGTGCGAAATTGTTGTGTCCCGTTGAGCACCTCATCTCCGTTCTCGCTGTAATCCCCGTACTCAATGGTCATTTGTCCTGCAGGGAGAGAGCCGGAGAAAACGATCTTGACCGTGCCGCCGCGGGCGCCGGAGAGAGTCGTTTCAAGCGGTGGAGGATTCGGCGCGTAGTCGCTCAAGAAGGGAGCCCAATCGAGACTGGGCGATCGAATCCCAATCGGGACCGCAGCGTGGGAGGAGCGGAGCGTAATGAGACGGATTCGCGTTTGGTCGTCACTCCTCGGGATGAACTCGCCGACCACCAACCGCCGCCCGTCAGGTGCCCAACGAGGTGCATCGCCGACAAACCATTCATCTCCGGGATCGTCGAGAGGAATACCCGCGGAACCGTTCGCGTCCCCCTCCGCCGAAAAAAGGACGGCGGAGCGTCTTGCCGAACGGCGACTGGTCCCACTCCCGGCCAGTTGATAAGCAACAACAGGCAGCGTCTGTAGAAAATCGCCAAACGGTGGCAACGGAAGCGTCGCAAATGCCTCCAGCACATTCCGTCCCCGGCTCGTGGCGGTAACAAAGGATGAGCCGTCCGGGGACCAGTGCCCGTCCTCGTCCCAATCCGGATGGAAGGTGTGACGGGTCACCTCGCCGGTCTCAAGATCCATCAGATAGTCGTCCAGATTCATCGACTGATCCCGCGTTGCGGAGAAGGCCAGGGCAGTACCCCCATGCGAAATGTCCTTCGTCTCGTAGAAGGCGCCCCGCACGCGAATGTCGTCGGCCGAATTCTTGGTTATTCCCCTCGGTGCGCCTACCACACGCGGCCCGCTCACCCGGAATCGTCCATCTACTCTGATCAAATCACCGATCAGCATCAGAAAACCGTCCGTGCGGACCTTGGTCCACGCAATCCTTCCGCCATCGGGGGAGATGGACGGCCAGCGATCCTGGAGTGTCCCTTCCCCCTCGCTCAAACCATCCAGCAGGTACTCCCCGGTCATCGAGGGACTCTCCTCCAGCAAGGGTCGGTCGCCACCGAGCACATACGTTTGCAACTCCCAGGCGGTGCCTTTGCCGGGATTGGAATGGATGAAGACATCTCTCCCATTCGGATGGGGCACGGGCCGCTCCCGATTCCGCGCCGGCAACGCGCACGTGAGGCATCGAAACTGTGAGGAGGCCAGGTTCAGGATCGCCAGATCCTGCCGGGACGGGTTGTCATCGGGCAGGAACACAACAAGGAGATGGTCATCGTCCAGCCACACGGGATCGCGCCACCCGGCCACCCCTTCCGGTCGGGCCAAGACGACGCTGGATTCCACCTCGCGGGACGTTTGGGGTTTTGCGCACCCCATCGCCGCGCATCCGAGGATCCAGGCAAAAGGCAATGCCAGTGAGAACAGAGTCCCGGTCCCCCGTGGCCGCATGGTGCGGACTTACTTTTTCTTCTTCTTGCGTTCGCGGGGGGATACGTAGCGCGGTTCACCGTCGCCGTCGTACAGCGAGCCCGCCACGTAGGACATGAGGATCTGGTGCAGGTTCACACTCGCCTTGAGGCGTGTGAGGTAGGACCAGAAACCGACCACGGTGCGGTCGATGAACACAAATTCGGGTTGGTACTGGGGGAGGAACTTGTTGCGGAGGATGTGCTTCGCCCCCTCCGTGCCCATCTTGAGCACGTCGAGTGAGGCGACCTGATAAGGGCGGTCCTCCAAAACCGGCGTGAGGTACATCCGGCTCATCGGCCAGAGAAGTTCGGGATCCTCGCCCTCCTTCAGGAAGCCCACCTTCACGTAGTATTCCGCGGCAGACTCCCGATCCTCCTCCATAACGGCCCGAAGCAGACCTGCCAGATCTTTCACAAAAGCTCCGGGATAGCGCCGCACACACCCAAAATCGAGTACACCGAAGCGTGGCAGGCCGCTGCGCTCTCCGGGCTTCGCCGGAAGAATGAGGTAGTTCCCTGGGTGGGGGTCGCCGTGAAGCAACCCGAAATGGAAGAATTGGCGCCAGAAGAAGTGGGCTAGTTTTTCGGCCAGCCACGCATTGCAGGCCTGCGCGTCCGCACCGATCCGGATCGGAAGACCATCGCGGGAGGGATTCATCACCCACGTGATGAAATCCGCGATCGGCATGCCTTCCAGAAGCTCCATCGTGAGGACGCGTTCCGTTGAGTATTCTTCGTACATCCGGGGAACGACAATTTCTTCATCGTCCTTGAACAGCTTCTTGAACTCCCTGGCGTTCTTCAACTCCAGCTCGTAATCGATCTCACGGTAAAGATTTTCGGCGATTTCTTCGTACACGTTCGAAAGGTCGAGTTTGCGCTCGCGCAGGAGATCCGCCGCGATTCCCTTGAGCATGCCGATGCCGGACTTGAGGACGCCCAGATCGGACTCCACGAGCTTGAGAGCGCCGGGGTACTGGATTTTCACGGCCACTTCCGTGCCGTCTTTCAATACGGCCTTGTGAACCTGTCCCAAAGATGCGGCGGCGAACGCATGGGTCTCGAAGTGCTTGAAGACTTTTTCAGGAGGCGCTTTGAATTCCTTCTGAATCTGTTTCTTGATCTGCGCGTAAGGCATGGGCGGAACGCTGCTGTGCAGCCCCGCCAGGGCGCGCAGGTATTCCCCCGGGAGAAATTCCTGTTGCGACAGCATTTGTCCCACCTTGAGCAGGGGACCCTTGAGTTGCTTGAATACTCCCAGAATGCGCTCGGCGTTCTTCAGGTGCTTGGCGAGAAGTGCGGTCTCGCGTTTGTCCGGGTCGATGAACCGCGACGTGGCCTTGTGCAGGAGATAGCTGGCGGAGACCTGCGTGGAAAGCGCACCCAGACGCAACATCCGGCCGAGACCGGATCGGGGCCCACTCGATCGGGTTTCTTTCTCGTCAGAATCGGGCATCGTGGAATGGTATCCTCGATTGTCCACGAATTCCACAGCGCCGCCTCCAAGCCGTTCCAGTCCGCGAACTGATTTTGAGGCCCCCCGCCCTCGCGGGGGGCTTCTCGTCTCAGAGCTTTCTGGAGCGGAAATCCTTCAGCCGATGAAGAACCGCCTCGAGGATGCTTTTCGGATACAGCTTGCCCGCATAGTCGTTCCATCCCTTGCGGCCAAGGGATTCGAATTCAGCCATCGCCTCGGGCGAGGGCATCACCACCTGAATGCCCGAGCGGATCAATCCCCTCAAAGCGGTGTCATCGTCGGCCCGTGCGCGGGCGACCATCTTGGGAGTGTACTTGCGCAAGGTGTCCGTCAGGATCCCTTGAAGATCGGCGGGCAATTCGTCCCACATTTTCTTCGAGCCGACCAGGGCCACGGGAACATACGAGAAGTTCAGGCGCGTCATGTATCGCACGTTTTTCTGGAGTTGAAATACGAGCAGGAAAAGCGGATTGATGAAAGCGGAATCCACCATCCCCGTCTGGAAGGCCTGGACCAGGTTCGTGACATCGATGGGGACACCCTTCATGGGAAACACGCGGAGAAACTCGTTGGCCAGGGGGATCTCCGACCACATCCAGACCTTTCGAGAGGCCATATCCGAGACGGAAGCCACCGGCTGACTGGAGAAGAATTGGGTGAACCCGCCTACGTCGAACCAAAGCAAGAGCACCATTCCCTGTTTCTCAAACGCTCCGGCGAACGCTTCGAAAAGTCCCTCTCGCGCGTAGTCCACCTCTTCGTACGAGCGAAAGAGGAAGGGGAGAGACAGAACGGCCGTATCCGGAACCACCGTTCCCATACCGCCGCTGAGGGCCACCGCGTCCACTTGGCCGATCCGGAGTTTCCGGATCATGTCGGTCTCTCCCCCAAGGACCCCGCCCGTGTAGAGAAGAAACTTCAGTCGCCCGCGGCTCTTCTCTTCGGCTTCCTGAAACCCCCCTCGTGCTTCATGAACGAGGGAAGATCCCTCGGGGGCCAACATGCCGACTCGAAGGGTGACCCGGCCGGCCGGCTCCTGCGCAAGCGAGATGGATGGCAGAAGGACCAAGGTCGCGACCGATAGAAGTTCGGAGAACTTCATGCCGCCAGCCTCGACCAGAACCAGAACAAGCCCCAGGCGAGGACGACCGACGCACAGGCGTACCCGACATGTCGACGCATCGGCTCAATCTTCGAGGCGGCTTTGTAGATGAGAACAAGCGCAAGAAGGACCCCGATCTGCCCCAATTCCACACCCACGTTGAATCCCAACAGGGCGGGAAGGATGTCCCCTCCTTCAAGGCGGGCGGAGAGAAGGGCGCCGGCGAATCCAAAACCGTGGATCAGGCCGAACATGAAGACCACAAGCCATTGAGCCGCACTCCTCCCGCCATCGCGGGCATCCCGCCCGCCTAATAGGTCAGGAGTACGGCCGGCTTCGTGCCGGGCCGTACCGTGCGAGGCGCTGTGCGGGGCGAGCGCAAAATAGCTCAGCGCGAACAAGATCATGCCCACCCAGGCGACGGCGGGAAGAGGCGATCCCCCAAAGATGGAAACCAACGCGCCCGTGGCTACGATGCCAGTTGCGGTCAGTGCGATCGCCCGGAATCCCATCCCCGCGAAGCTCTCCAAGGCCACGATGGCGATCGAAAATCCGATCAAGGATTCGACGCCGGTCCCTTCCGTCCGAACCCAACCCAGCGTGGCTGCAGCCAGGGAGAGACTGTGGGCCGCTGTGAATCCGGTCACCAGCCCGGCCAGTCTTCCCCATGTCAGACCCAACAGAACCAGTCCCGCGAGAAACAGCAGATGATCGTAGCCGGTGAGTATGTGCTCCAGACCCACCCGCAGGAATCCCATGAATCCGGCTCGGCCGCGCGATGCTGGGGGTCCTCCACGTGGCATCCACGTCCGGTCCGCTGCGACCATTATCTTTTCCATGGGTCCTGGGACTCCTGCCGAACCTTCAAATCTCGCCACGTGCACGTGGCTGGGTGCGGCATCGAAAAACAGATCCGTGATCAACTCCAGCGTTCCTGTTTTCTCGCACACAACCTTCCAGGATCCCACCAAGGTTCCTTCATCGGTCACGGCCCGGAGGGTGGAGGTGGATGAAGCACAGTTTTTGGAACCATGGACGGCACTCAGGTGGTCTCGCAAGTAGTGGTCCACTCTCCCTGCCACATCGGGGGTCGACTGCACATCAGATAACCGGGTACCGGCCAGGCCCGGCATCGCCCGCTCGAACTCGATCCAGGGCGCCTTGACGGTGACATCGAGTGCGTCACCCTTCTCGCGCCAAGTCGAATAGGACAGCGTCCGTGTATGAGCGGAAGCGGAGGACGTCCAGATTGTCGCCGCGGCGAGACTGCATCCCAGCAGGCGCATCCTGAGAATCATTCACTCTCCAAGTGGATCTTGATGTCGGCCTGCGCGCGGAGATTCTTGATATAGGACTGCACCTGTTTCGCCTTCCTCTCCTCCTGGAAGGCCCGCCGTACCCCATCTCGGACTTCTTCGAAGGCGGGCACGGACAAAGGCTCCTTCGAGACCACCTTGAGCAGATGGTAGCCTCCCACCGCCCGAACGGGACCGCCGATCTTCCCTGCTTCCGTTTCCATCGCCGTCCGCGCCGCCGTGGGGCCCAGGTATTCTCGCAGTTTCTCCGCCGTGAGGAAGCCCTCCGGCAGTCTCACAAGGGGATCATCGCCCCAGACGCGTCGAACTTCGCTCCACGACTTTCCATTCCGCCACGCCTCGGCGGTAGCCTCCGCCCGCTCCTGCGCGCCCCCATCTTCACCGTTGCCGGCGCGGATGAAGATGTGCTCCACACGAAGCCGACCGTCCCGCGCGAAAAGTTGTCGCCTCTTTTCGAAAAAAGATTTCAGTTCCGATTCATCGGGAGGATTCGTCTCCTCGCCGCTCCCTATGCTGTCGATCATGGAGCGGACCAGGAGGCGGCGAGCCACCGGATCTTTCTGTGCCATGCCCATCTCCACCGCCCTCTGAAGAAGAAGTTCCTCACTGATCCACTGGTCAAGGATTTCCCGTTGGCGTTCCCGCGTCAGTCGGATGTTCGAATCCTTCTCCGTGATGGATCCCAGCATTCGATCAAACTCCACCTTCGAGATGGACCGCCCGTTCACTTCAGCTACTGAATCGCCGGATGCGTTCGATCCGCGGACGGCCGAAAAAGATTTAGGCCGGAGGATCGACCCCAGCGTCAGTGCCAATCCTCCCAGGATTCCCACCCAAAGCCAGAACGACGGCCGATTCACTCCACTCATTCCCCCCACTCCACGTAGATCGGGGAGGACCACGCGCGCTCTTCACCTGAATCGGCGCAGGAATCTCCCTTACCTCGGTACCCGGCGAAACACGGCTTGATGGACATACATTCGCCCTCGCGATTCAGTGTGCACCTCAAGCCCGCGGCGTTGATTTGAGGCGTCGGTTCCTGAATGGCGCGAACGTAGTAGGCCGTGAGGCGTTTCGCCCCAGAGAACTCCAAGTCCTCGAACGTGGCGGAGCACCCTTCAGGGTTGTCAGGGCACTCCAATACCTTCCAGGGATCCTCGATCAGTTTTCCTAAAGATTCATCCTCCCGGATCTGGGGCCGGATTCGCACCACTTCGATACGGGTGATTCGATAACGCTCGTCCGTCGGGTTGTAGCATTCGCCGAAACACCGGCGTTCCACGAATCCCGGCCGCGCCTTCCTGACGGATTCCGCAGGGCAGCCCGGGTTCTGTTTGAAGGCGCCAATCGCCTTCACCTCGAAGTGTGGGACCTCGCTCAGCCGGACCTCGGAACCCATGGGAAACCGTTCAGCCCCTTGGTCGCCCACCAAGTCGAACCAAAGCAGGAGTCGGTCGCCGGAGGTCCCATATGTCTCCCGCCTTTTCAACGCATTCCAGATCGCCCGGCGGCTCCTTCCCTCCGAATGCACGGCAGCCAGTGCTCCGGTGAACCAATAGCTGCCCTGGCGCTCCCACTCCGGCCAGATGGAACTCCATAGCGGCGTTGCGAGGGCATCAAAATCCGGACTCGTGGCGCCGTTCAGTTCGGAAAACCTTTTGTCTTCTCTAAAACCGGACCCGGGCGAGCTGCGATGCTCGTCTGTCGAACCGATGAAGCCCCAGCGATAACGAAGGGATTCGCCGGTCTGAGCCCGCTTCGTCCGCGCGAGGGCGGCCTGAACGCTTTGAGTAGGCACGTACTTGAATGCAGGCTGGAAGCAGTCACGGCACTGGCCGCAATCCAGCCACGCCTCAACGGGAACGTCCGGAAAGGCCAATGCTCCGCGGAGGCCGCTGTCCATATGGTCCTGTTGCGCCTGGCGCACGGCTTGCAGGCACTCGTTTCCCTCGGGTGCGGATGTGCACTCGGGAGTTCGTTCCCGAATGATCTCACCCGCCCGCCGGCAGCAGGGCAGGTAGTTCGCCGTCGGCTCCGGGCAGACTTTCTTTCCATCGACCCATCGATAGGCCGACCAAGACCGGTATTCTTCCGAATTGCCGTGCCCGGAGAAGATTTCGACGAGCCTTTGGCGTTCGGGGTCGTCGTTCCGAACGTCGAGCTGGTTATCCCAATCGGAGAGAGGAGGATGCGGCATTCCCCAGGTGGTTCCGTGGGGGATCACCAGGCTTTCGAAACCCCATTGGGTGAGTTTCTCGAAAAGCACCGCCGGCGTCGCCGCGTACTCGCGGCAGTCGGCCGGCAATCCGCGCGTGTCCACTCCTTCCGGGCAAGTCTGCACGAACAGCGTGTGACGGAGGAATTTCCCAAGCGACTCGTATTCCTGTGCGTTTGCGGGATCGATCGACGAGGCCGCGCGCACGAGGATATCCAGCTCGGGACCTTGCAACCTCGTGATCACGCTGCCCATCGGCCCCACACTCGACGCGGCGATCGGGCGCGCCGGCACCCTGTCTTCCTCCGTGTCCAGCAGGATGACGTTCTTGTGCCCGTAGCCCGTTTCAGGCTCATTGGACATCTGGGTCCATTCCCACCCCAGAAAACTCACCATGTCCGGGTCTTTCCCGTACCCGCCGGTCGACGCATTGCAGGCTCGGATAGCTTCCTTGGTGTCCGCCCATGCCTCCGGCGAGACGAACTCAGCGTGATCATTGATGCTCCAGAAATCGAGCTGCGAGCAGAAGCGGGCGAAATCGCAAGCCTCCGACGGCGGACTCACACCGTTCCCGCTCATCGCATCGAGAGAAAGGAAGTAGGCGTCCATGGAATAGGTCGTATGCGCGTGGAGGTCGCCGAAAAGAACTTGTTTGCCGTCCGGTCCGGTCGGCGATGGGGGTCGAAGGGTACTGTTTCCATTGCATCCCGCCGCGAAGACGAGGGTGAGCGCCGAAAGCCACACACCCACCCGACTTCGTCGTTCCGCCTTGTCGGATGCCCCTCTCGCCACCGTGGGGGAGCATTCCACGTGGACCGACGCGAGGCCCGGTTTGACTCGTTCAGGGCCGGGTGTTAGTAGCCGATCATGATTCGTGCGACGACCAAGGTATTGGTCAAAGGAAAATCGCCGCGTCAGATCGAGCAGTTCATGTTCGATCTGGATAATGAGGGGTGGCGCGGAATGTACCGCGATCATCTGGAATGCCGGAGATTGGGAGACACGCGCGAGGGACTGGGAAGACTCTTCTTTCTGGATCAGTATGCGGACGGACTCCGATTTCGAGGACGGTTCGAGTTGATCCGAGTCAGCGAGAACTGTTTTTCCCTGAAGGCCCGCTCTCTCTACCCTGTCGGCCGCCTGGCCTGGCTCTACCCTGTCGGTACCCTGATGACGCTGAAGGCCGCCGGGAACGATACCGAACTCACCCATGAGGTTCTGGTCGGTTACTCGGCGCCTCTTCCTGCGGCCGTGCTCGATTGGGTCGTTCGGAAGACCGTTCTCACTCCCGACAGGATCCGGCGATTCGACCAGCACATCATCGACGAATTCACGAGCTTGGAACGGCTCATCGCCACCTGATCTTTCCGAGGTAGGCGCGACGCGCCCGAAGTTTTTCAATTCCCGTCACCGCTCCAGGAAGATCGGAGAAGACCACGCCCGCTCTTCATCCGACGCCATGCAATCGTCGGACTTGCCCCGGTAGTCCGGGTAGCAGGGTTTGGTGGAAACACAATTTCCCTTGTCATCCCACGAACAACGGATTTCCGCGGCATTGAATTGCAGCGTGGGCTCCTGAATCGCCCTTACATAGTAGAGGGCCGGGCGGCCGGTGGCCGGGTAGTCCGGATCTTCAAAAGTCAGCGTACACCCCTCGGGATTCACCGCGCAGGGGATCACCTTCCAGGGATCGTCGATAAGTTCGCTCATCGGTTCGTCCTTCCGCGCTTGAGGACGAATTCTCACGACCTCGATTCTCGTGATCAGATGCCGCTGGTCCGTGGGGTTGTAACACTCACCGAAACACTTGTTTTCGATGAAACCCGCGGGCGCCTTCCTGATCGTTTCATCCGGACACCCCGGCGCCTGCTTGAACGCACCGAGCGCGGTCGCCTCAAACACCGGGGCATCGGTAAACCGAATCTCCGAGCCCATGGGAAGCTTCTTTCCTCCAGGCCCGTTCACAAGATAGAACCAGAGCAGCATCCGGTCGCCGGAGGTCCCGTAGACCTCGCGCCTCTTGAGCGCATCCCAGATCGCGCGACGGCTCCGGCCCTCCGAATGGACGGCGGCCAGAGCGCCCGTGTACCAGTAGCTCCCCTGTCGCTCCCACTCGCCAACTCCAAGATCAAGGAGCGGTCGGAGCAAACCCTCATACCTTTCCTCCGCCGGACCATTGATGTCTGAGAATCGTTTCATTTCCCGGTAGCCACTCCCCGGAGCGGCGCGATGTTCGTCCGTTGATCCGATAATGCCGAACTTGAAACGCACCGGGTTGGCGGGGTCCGACGGGTCGGAACCGGCGAGCACCGCTTGCACCGCGGCCTTGGGGGTGTAGTTGAAATCCGGCTGGAAACAATCCCTGCACTGGCCGCAATCCAACCATTCCTCCGCCTTGACGTCAGGAAAAGCGCGATGCCCACGTGTACCCGCCTTGATGTAGTCCTGTCGCGCACCCTCCACCCATCTTGAACACTCCTCCCCGGTCGGTTCAACCTCACACACCGAGGTGGTTTTCCGCATGATTTCACCCGCCTGCCAGCAGCAAGGGAAGTAGTCCTTCGTCGGCTCGGGACAGACCGTTTTTCCATCCACGACTTTGTACGGCTCCCATGACCGGTACTCCTCCGAATTGCCGTGTCCGGAGTAGATCTCGATCAACCGCTGTCGTTCCGGATCATGCTGCATCCGACTCGTCTGGATACTCCAGTTCGCAAGCGGCGGGTGGTGGAGCCCCCACGAAGTTCCATGCGGAATGACCTGGCTTTCGAATCCCCACTGGGTGAGCTTTTCGAAGAGCGTGGCGGGGTCGGCGGCGAATTCCCGGCAATCCGGTGGAAGGGACCGCACGTCGACGCCATCGGGACAAGCTTGGACACCGGCCGTTTCGGAAAGGAACTCGCCCATGGCGACATAGTCGCTTACATGATCCGGGTCGATGGACCGGCCCAGTTGGGTGAGCAGACTTGCGGCGGGGCCCTGGACGAGCGACGCGATGGATGAGAGCGCACCCAGCCCGGAGGCCGGAATGGGGCGGGTCGGCGTCTTCTCATCCGCCGTATCAAGGAGCACAACGTTCTTGTGTCCATAATCTTCTTCCGGCGTATTGCCTATTTGGGACCACTCCCACCCCAGATAGCTCACCATGTCCGGGTCCGACCCATTCCCGCCTGTGGAGTCGTTGCACGCCCGGATGGCCTGCTTCGTGTCCTTCCATTGCGCAGGGGTGACGAATTCGGCGTGGTCGTTGATGCTCCAGAAATCCAGTTGAGAGCAGAATCGCGCGAAATTGCACGCTTGCGTCGGAGGACTCACCCCCCCACCGCCGACCGCAGGCAGGGACCAGAGGAATGCGTCCAGAGAAAAAGTTGTATGCGCATGAAGATCGCCGAACAAGATTTGTTTTCCTTCCGGGCCGGTGGGGCCCTTCCGCGCCGATCCCGTCTTTTCCTCGCACGCCCAGAGGAAAACAACCGCCACCGACAACACAACTCCGATCCTAATCCGCATGGTTCGCCGTTCCACGTTCACGATTCCGGCGCGCTTTCGCCGGTTCGGCCAGGGTTTCCTCGGGCCTCCGATGAATGGGCTGCTTCTCGCGGTGTGGCACCGGAATGTCTCGTTACTTCGCCTGAGCCTGCTCGGATCGTGATCGCACGATTTGACCGAGGCGGCTGTTCGCGGCCACGGCCCGCTGGGGAAAGAGTGCCCGCACCCACATGGCAAATCGCACCCAGGGATGCGGGAGGAGAAGGAACCGGTTCTTGCGAATGGCCTTCACGATCTTCGCCGCCACCGCCTCCGGTGGAATCCCACGGTCCAGCACCTGTTTTCCAATCTGTTTCATTGTGGCCTGCTCCGGTGCCGAGCCGGCATACCGGGCGGCTTTGAAAATCGGCGTGTTTACGAATGCGGGACAGACCACCGTCACCCCAACTCCCGTCCCGTGGAGGTCCGCCGCAAGGGTTTCGGCCAGACCGACGACGGCAAACTTGGTTACGTTGTACGCGATAAGCATGCTCGGCGCGAGAAGGCCCGCCGCCGAAGCAAGGTGGACCAAGTGTCCGCTCTTTCTTTCGAGCATGTGGGGCAGCAGGGACCGCACGGTGTAGATATGGGCCCAGACGTTGATGTTCATGATCCATCGCCAGTCTTCAAGCGGGAGATCCTCAATCCGTCCGTTGACGGCCACACCCGCGTTGTTGACCAGCACGTCCACCTTCCCGAAATGTTTCAAAGCGGCCTGGCACATCCCCTCGGCCTGCTCCTGAACCGACACGTCGGCCACGAGCGCCAAGGTCCGGCGACCCATGGCCTGGATCTCCTTCTCGACGGACTCCAGGGACTCCCGGCGGATGTCGTTCAATACGAGGTGGCAACCGGCGCGAGCCAACTCCAAAGCGGTGGCGCGTCCGATCCCGCTCCCGGCGCCCGTGACCAACGCAATGCTGTCTGTAAGATTATTCATGAAAAGTGCGGCATGACCTTCTCCGCGAATGTCTTAAGCGATTCCGCGATCAGTTCATGAGGCACGGTCCCCATCTGCATCACCATGATCAATTCGTCCACCCCTGCTTTCTGGAATCGGGCGATCGTCTCCCGCGCCGCCGCCGGATCGCCGACGATCGCCGCAACGGTCGATCCCTCCGCATTTCGGAACTTCATCGCCTCCTCCAATTCCTCCGGCGGGAGGAAATCGCGCGCCACCTCCAGGTAGCCGAGAGGCCGGGTACCGGCAAAATAGTAGCGGGCCATGCTCTCCGCGAAGAAGCGGGCGCCGCGGAACCCGTACTCGCAGGCCTTCCTGTCGTCATCCAACACAAGCGTCGGCGGCGTGGACGCGAAGTGGTTGTTCTTCATGTAGCCGTTGGTCTTGGCCGAGGCGACCGCTTTCTTGTAGTTGCGGACTTTGTCCACCAGGGATTCGTCGTTCCCGACCGCGAAATTCAGCGCCCCTATCCCGAGAGCGCCCACGGCCTCGGCGGAATCCGGCTTGGAGCACGCGGCAAACATCGGGGGATGCGGTTTCTGAACCGGTTTCGGAATCACCTGCGTGCGCGGGACGTTGAAGTGGCGACCCTTCCACTCGAAGACGTCGCTCTGCCACATCTTCGGGATCATTTCGATGGCCTCGAGCCACTGATCGTGCAGTTTCGGAATGTCATTCTCAAAGGCCATCTGTTCCACGAGGCTGGAACTCTTGCCGGAACCCCAGTTCACCCGGCCGCCGGATAGGATGTCCAGGGTCGCGATTCGCTCCGCGATTCGAATCGGGTGGTTGTAACGGAAAGGCGTGAGCGTCACCCCGTGTCCCAATCGGATCCGTTTGGTCCGTGCGGCCACGAAAGAGAGAAAAATCTCCGGAGCCGAAGAGTGGGAGTATTCGAGGAGGCCGTGGTGCTCGACCTCCCAGACACAGTGGTAGCCAAGTTCATCGGCCAGCACGGCCTGGTCCACACATCTCAGAAACGTTTCGCGCTCCGACTCGCGCGTCGGTTTCGACATCTGCATCTCAAAGAAAATAGAGAATTTCATTCTTAACCTCCCGATGGAAATGTGTGTCCCGTCCCCGATTTCCGCAGAACCCGGTCCGTCCACCAACGCGCAAGAACACCCGCCAACCCTTTCGTCTTTCGCAGGGTATCCACCTGGGTCACGATCCCCCCCACCATCATGCCGGCGTGACCTTCGCCCTTGACGCGCACACGTCCCGTGAGGCCCGCGGTGTACGGGGAGGTCTTCCCCGCCAGCATCTTGAAAAAGTCTTCGACCGAGAGGGTGACGGTAGCTCGGGCGTTGGCCTCCGCCCCGGGAAAGAAGCGTACGTAGTTCTTGGCCACCACACAGTGCCACGTGCTTCCGCCCGCGCCCGTGAATTCCATGTTGATGGATCCCGTGAAGCCCGTCAGGTCCACCTTCTCGCCCCCGCCTCGAACTTTCCCACCGGAAAGACGTGTCAGGAGGACCAGAGTCCCGAAGAAGGCCCTGAGCCCGGGATTCGCTGAGTTGTTCACGGGGCCCCCTTCATGAACTCGACGATCCGTTCAGCAAATTCTTCCCCCTTGTCCTCCTGTAGAAAATGCCCCGCCCCTTTGATCGTGGTGTGGGGCTGGCCCTTGCAGCCCGGGATCGCCATCTGAAGGAACCGGTCGGCGCCGCGCGTGATCGGATCGGAGTCGGAGAACATCGTCACAAATGGTTTTTCCCACTTCATCAGGACCTGCCATGCCTTCCGATTGGCCTCGGAGGCCGGATCGTCCGGCCGGATCGGGACGAGCATGGGAAACTGCCTGGCCCCGGCTTTGAATCGGTCATCCGGGAACGGCGCATCGTACGCCGCGATCACGTCGGCAGGAAGATCGTTCACGCAGCCGCCCTTCACCACTCCACCAACGTGGAAATCCGGCGTCTCCTGCGAAAAACGCTGCCAATTTCTGAAGGCATCACCCGGATCCATATCGCCCGTGGGGAGAAACGTATTTGCCGCCACCACGCGCGCAAAGCGCTCCGGGTTCTCCCCCACGAGTCGAAGGCCGATGAGACCGCCCCAATCCTGACAGACCAGCGCGATTCCGCGAAGATCGAGGGCCAGGATAACCTCGCGCATCCAGTCGACGTGACGTTCGTACGTGTAGTCGTCCCGTCGTATCGGCTTGTCCGAGCGGCCGAAGCCGACAAGATCGGGCGCCACGGCCCGATGGCCCGCCTTGACCAGAATCGGAATCATCTTTCGATAAAGATACGACCACGAAGGTTCGCCGTGGAGCATGAGAACGGGTTGCGCGGAGGGCGGTCCTTCATCCACATAGTGGATGCGCAGTCCGCCGATTTCTGCATAGTGTGGCTGGAATGGATAGCCGGGGAGATTCTCGAAACGGTCGTCCGGCGTTCGCATGCATTCGAGTTCCGTACTCATGCTGCGGATAATTCTGCCGGAAGCGGGGTCCCGGCCCGCCCGGGCTTCACGAGAGCGTCTCGCCAGAGGGCGGAGAGATTTTCGACCAGACGCAGTTTCTCCATCTTTGGATCATCGCTCCACTGCTGGGCGACGAGGGCGAGCGAGCCGACCATGGCCCAGGCCGCCGTTTCGAGGGACTCGGCATCGTCCGTTCGGAGCACGTGGAGGGCTTGGGCGATTCGGAGGCGATCCCGCGTGTCGTCGACGAATGCCTGAAACACGTTCCTGAAGGTCCCGGAGAAATCCGGATCGGCCATCCATCCTTCGCGGAAGATGAGGGCGAACGCCGCCCGATTCGATTCCACAAAATCAAAGAAGGCTTCGAAAGACAACCGGATTCCTTCCTCCGGCGTGGTGGCGCTCTTGAATCGATCGTCGATCTGGGACCGAAGTTCCGTCAAATAGCGGCGGAGGAGTTTCCGGAAAACCTCGCGCTTGTCCTTGAAATGGAGATAAAACGTCCCGAGGGCGCAGCCCGCGCGCCGCGTGATATCGCGGATCTGGAGGTTCCGGTATCCCCGGCGGAGGCATTCTTCCATGGCCGCGCGTTCGATGTCCTCCCGCGTCCGCCCGGCCTGCCTCTCGCGGAGTCTCGATGCCCTTCCGGCCCTCCCGTTCGATCGATGTGAACGCATGTTCAGTTAATGAATATCCGTCCACAAATATCAGGATTTGTTGGCTTGTCAAGTCCCTTTTTTGCATCGCGAACCGGCGCCGGCGCGGTTTGCAAGTCCCCCAGCCCGCCCCTATAATCCGCCTGTGCCTGAGCAGACCTCGTTCATGAAGAAAGAGGTGTACTGTCCCATCTGCGTCTTCAAGATTCCCGTTCTGAAACCGAAGGTGGGATCCGCGGTCCCCGTCAAGCGCGAGTCGGACTTCCACTCCATTTGCACGGGGGTTAATCCACTGCTCTATGAGGTGGCCGTCTGTCCCAAGTGCTCCTACGCGGCCTACGAACCGGAGCTCCGCCAGATCAAGCCCGAGGAAGTCCGGAAGGTTCAACAGGTGAAAGAGCCGATTCCGGATGCGGTGAAGCAGATGAAATTCGCGGAGGAACGGGACATCCCCACGGCCATCGCCGCGTACCATCTCGCCATCAGGCAGTACGGCGCCCGCCCCAAGCAAGATGAGACGCTGGCTTCCATCTTTCTCCGGATTGCCTGGCTCTATAGGGAATCGAACCAAGCCGAAAAGGAAACCCCGATGCTCCTCAAGGCGGCGGAGTACTACGAGAAGTCGTTCACCTCGCAGCGGACATGGAAATCCACCCTGGGGGAGGCAGGGCTCTTGTACCTTGTGGGTGAGCTCTATCGAAGGGCAGGCGACCGGGAGAAGGCCGTATTCTGGTTAAGTAAGTGCATTTCGCATCCGAATACCAAACTTAGAAAAGATCTCGACACTCTAGCCCGGGATGCGTGGATGGACCTCAAGAAAGAGGCACATCCGGCCCCTAAATCGTAGTCCCAGGCCCTTTTTTCCGAAACCCCAGCACGTAAGTCCGGTCACAGTTCAACCCATTATAATTACTTGTATTTCCAAGGGCTTCTAAACTTGCAGCGATGGACGTGCCAGGAATAGGACAGACGTCCTATTGATGACGCACCACTTCTCCGGTATTCTTCCAAAATGCTCGATCTACTCGTCAAGCTCCGGGCCGTCAGGCGGCTTCGCGAGATTATTCGGTCGTGGTGGGGGATCGAATTGATGTTCGTGGATTTGGAGGGAAACGTGAGGGGGTTTTCCCCCGGTGAGCGATTCCCGGCACCGACGCCTGTGTGCGGTCCGATCCTGGATTCTCCACCAGGGTTTCTGCGTTGCATCAGCGCCCTGAAACAGGGGCATCTGAGCGCGCTTCAGATGTCGCTCGATTCGCGATCCGACTTCCCCACGAAACGATTCTTCGAGGGCCGATGCCACGCGGGGTTCGCCCACCTCGCGCTCCCCATCCGCGTCGAAGGCGCGCCCATCGGATTCATACTGTGCGACGGAATCGTTTCCAAACCCCTGGGTGAGGTAGACTCCGACAAACTCCGCTCGCTCGAAACGGATCTCCATCTTTCCGAAGGCACGCTGACGCGGGCCGCCGCCGACATCCGGGGGACGTCGGCGGACAGTCTGGAAAAGCTGAAGGATCTCCTGTCGATGATTTTCGAGGAGGCCGCGAGCTACCTGCGCGAGATCCGGGAGCGCGATGAGCGGATCTCCGAGCTATCCGATGAGCTTAAGGACACCTACCACTATCACGATCTTATTGGGAAGAGCGCATCCATGCGCCAGGTTTTCTCCATGATCAAGAAAGTAGTTGAAACCGATGTGACGGTCCTGATCCAGGGCGAGAACGGCACCGGCAAGGAACTCGTCGCTCGCGCCCTGCACTATCAGGGATCGAGAAGTCACAAGCCGTACATCGCGCAGAACTGCGCCGCCATCCACGAGAATCTTCTGGAGTCCGAACTCTTCGGCCACCTGCGGGGCGCTTTCACGGGAGCGGTGCGTGACAAGCGAGGGCTCCTGGATGTGGCCGATGGGGGGACGTTCTTCCTGGACGAAATCGGGGAGATGCCTCCGGCTCTCCAGACCAAGCTGCTCCGATTCTTGCAGGAGGGCACCTTCATCCCGCTGGGTGGCACTTCCGAGAAAAAAGTAGACGTGCGGATTATCGCCGCAACGAACCGGGATCTCGCCTCGCTCGTGCAGCAAGGAAAGTTCAGACAAGACCTCTACTACCGCATCCAAGTGATTACGATCCAACTGCCGCCCCTGCGCGAACGAACGGAGGACATTCCCGTTCTCGTCGAACATTTCCTTGGGAAGCAGGCCGCCAAGGGCCGGAGCAAGACGCTCTCGCCCGAAACGCTCCATCGCCTCCTCAATTACTCGTGGCCCGGCAACGTTCGGGAACTGGAGCACGAAATCGAGCGGCTGGCCGTGCTGTCCGGAGGGGAATCCACGATCGGCCCCGATTTGCTCTCACCCAAGATCAAGGATGGCGGAAGCGAATCGACGGATTCAAAAGGCTGGGGATCGCTCCATCGGGCCATTCACAGTCTGGCGCAACAGCCTTGGCATCGCGCCAAGGAACGCTGGGTGGGGCTGTTCGGTCGACCTTATCTGGAGGAAGTCCTGCGTTCCGTGGACGGCAACGTCAGCAAAGCCGCCAAGATTTCCGGCCTCCCCCGTTCCACCTTCTACCGCCTCCTCCACCGCCACGGCCTGATGGCCAAACCGCACTGAGAAGCAAGCATCACGGCTCCCCTCGCGGCAGGCGATTCTCGCCCGGCACGCTACCATCGCCAATGCAGCCAGATCCTCCCGATGGCGGGACAGCAAATGTCGCTAGCCGATACCCGGCAAGGAGTACCAAGAGTCATGATACCCCGCCGCAAGCCATCACGCTCCGTAAGGGTCCGAACGAAATCCTTGCATTACGATGGTTGGCCCCTCATCCCGAAGGGTCGGCTGTGGAATGGTCAAGAGATGAAATATACGATGTACAGAGTTGACCCCTACCCGACCCCTACCCCCCTACCCCCCCGATAGGGGAGAAACTGTAGATTGAAGCCTGGCACCCGGATCCCCATCAAAAGTCCTATCTTCCAGTAGCGGCTATCGATCATGGCCATTCGAATCTTTCTTTATTTTTCGGCGCAACATGACGCTGATTTGTCCCGGCACTGGACCCAACGACCTGTGAGGAATACCGAAATATACCTGCACATAGTCGTCACCCCTTTCAAGTGGGATGAACCAATAACACTGAACCTCGACCGTCCATCTATAAACCATGTCGCACAACTCGCCGGACGATGGTGGACCAAGAGCAGCCGATAGTTTCTTGATGGTCACCTGGTACTGCGATTCGGAATAGTCTACAAGGTTCATGGTGACTTTGTGGAATCCCTTCAAGAACCCTTCGTAGCCGAATCCGAATGCCGCCAGTCGTTTCTCTGGCGACCTGCCTGCTGGCCAGTTTGCCCATACCACCTGTTTCTTGTCATTCTTCACAAGTTCCCAGCCGGAGCCCACTGGGTCAGGCAGCGACCTCGTCACGGTTTCCACATTTGCCCCCCAAGGGATTCCACCCCACCCGTGCTTCACTGATTCCTTCGATGTAATTGCATCAAGCCACATTGCAGGTGAGCTAATCCGAGACTCTCTGACGCCCTGCCGTTGGGTCTTCTTGCCCCTCTTCGGGGCTCCAACCAGTTCAATCTCGTCTCCATGAACCCAACCAGGGGCTTGACCATCGGACAGATCGTCATCGATCAAGAACCAGGGTCCAGCCTGTTCCAAGATGGTTATGTTGGCGTCCTTCCGGAGGGTTCGGAACAAGCGTGCGTCTTCCCGAAGCGCCTGCTTCAGAGCCACGTGTCTTTTTGTGACCCAGGTCCCCTCGCCTCCCTGCGAACTGTGGGCAAGTAAACAAATTACGACCACACTGAATAATATGGCCTTCATCCTTCTCCCCTTTCTCATTCAGGACCTAACGGACCGCTTCTCAACGGTGAGGGGCCATGCCACTAGACTGCGGTAGTTCGCGGGCTGGAGCAACACCACGGCCTTTTCTGACAGGAAGCTCGGAGAGCGGCGGCGCGACGTCAACCAACGGCGAAGAGCTGTGACCGGCGTATCTTCAGTAAGGCATGGAATGGAACGACCGATCAGATCAACGCGCCGCCCGATGTACTTTGGCCGGTTGGATGAGCGGCCGAATTTTGGATTTCCGAAATCACGATCCACGACACGCCGAGATGGAAAGCTGAAGTTCGGGTGAGCGCGATAGAACGTCCAGACGTCGAAGTCATTGATTCCGTTTCGACGGTTCACAAAGTGAAGAGCCGCGCCCTGGCAAAGCGCGGTACACAGCACGAGGCCTGACAGCGCGGCGAGATTCGGTCTGCGGGCGAAAAGTTCGGACCGGTCGGCTTCAGCAATTGCCGCGAGCCGCTCAAGGTCGGTGCGGTCGATCGGTAGAAAAGATTTCTCTCCGTGGTCCATGGCGCGGTCCAACGCTTCCGACCAGGGGGTCAGAGGGCATTAGCATAGAAGATAACTTGCTGGGAGGAGACTTTCGGCCTTGGTGGTCCGGTTTCTTGTTCTCGCGCATCCCGGCCGGCGGAATTCAGGCGGCCTTCGCAATGATCGACCTGACTTCGAAGGGGAGGTCGATGGAGCGCCGACGCTGTTTCATGAAGTTGAATACGGCCACACCGAGAAGCCGACCTTTCGCGTCCACTCTCTGATAGATATCCGGGCGGATTCGGCGAGAATAGCCCTTCGCCTTTCGGAACGTGATCTCAAGGAAGTCACCCTCAGCATCGTATCGGACTCTCATCTCTCAAACACAATCTTACCGCCTTCCTGCTTGTTCGTAAAGAATGCGGTGATGACGAATGGATCCTCGGAAACCTTTACGGCCACGAGGAGGGATTTCCTGGTCACGGGCGTCCGATCGAACTTATGGAAGTAAAGATGCACAGATGGATCATTTTCGCTCTCCCGAACCACATCGGGCTCTCGGAGCGATATTTCGATCTTGTCGAACTGGTCGCCCATTTCCGGATGCTCAAGAATGTGCTGCTCCCTCTCCTCCGGGAGACGAATCGCCCAACCCTCATGATTCGTGAAAGTCCGCACGCGAGACGCTTATCATGCCCGCGTAGGATTTACGACCAGCGGATTGGGGGCGTATTCTGAAGCAAGTTGTAATTCGAGGGCTTCCGGGCTTGGGGACCGCGCTTCCAGCCTTTGCGGAGTTCACGGCTTCCGACAGGCACACGCACAGTGTGTCCGTCGGTCCGTTCCATGCCAGGTCCGATCGGTCGATCTGGGAAAAGGGGGCTCCTGTTCGACACGCGGATGCGCCCTCCGGCTGCAAAGAGCTTGGGCTGAAGCGGGCCGAGCCCGGTCGATATTGACCTCGGTATGTATGGCTGTTAGTATGGCGGTATGAACAATGTGAGGCGAGTCACCGCAAATCTACCCGCCGAGCTTCTCTCGGAAGCGCAGGAGGTCACGAAGAAGGGCATCACTGAAACGCTGGTCCACGGGCTCAAGCTTGTTCGAAGGTCGCGCGCCTATGAGAAGGCCATGGCCTTGAAGGGCAAGATTCATTTGGATTTGAACATCGACGAGCTGCGTGGACGCCCTCGTCGTTGACACCAGCGTCTGGATCGAGTTCTTCAAGGGCCGCACTTTTACCGCGTTGGAGACGGCCTTGGCAGAAAGCCGCGTGGTCCTCGCGCCGATCGTGGTGGCAGAGCTGCTGTCAGGCCGGTTGTCGTTGGCCAGGAGACGATCCATTGAAGACTTCTTGATCGAACTCCCGCTACACGAAACGCCTCTGTTTCACTGGGCGAGTGTGGGCAGTCTGCGAGCCCGACTCGCGGAAAATGGCATCGCCGTGTCCGCTCCTGACGCTCACGTGGCACAATGCACATTGGAGGTAAACGGCGCTCTGCTGACGCTGGACCGAGTGTTCGATCGCGTCGCGTCGCGAACTCCTCTGAAGCTCCTCCGCGTCGCCGACTAGTCTTTGTTTGAAAACGCGTCTCTCCGGTAGGCGCAGGCTTCAGCCTGCGTCCGAGGACGCACCCGTAAAGGGTGCGACTACCAAGATTTCATTCGGCAACGATGGGGTTTTCAAACAGAGCCTAGTAATCTACCTCCTCCCGAACACGCCACTGCCGGGAGGTCGTGGCATCAGGTCAGGAGGCTGTTCGCGTCCGGGGCGGGACCGAGGAGTGTGAGGGAAAGATTCTTCTCGGAGTAGATTTCATTCGCGGTACGGATCACGTCGTCCACTTTGACCGCTTCAAAATTCGCTATGACTTCTTCGAGGGGGACGTGCCGTCCAAATAGAAACTCGTCCTTCGCCAGTTTCTGCATGATGTTGAAGGTGCTTTCCATGCCGAGAAGGAGCTGGCCCTTGATCTGGGTCTTGGTTCGATCAAGATTTTCGCGGGTGAACTCTCCCTTGAGGATGCGCCCGATCTCCGCGCGGGTGACATCCACGCACTCGCGCACTCCTTCCCGGCCCACCCCCGCATAGACGCCGACGTAACCCACCGCTCGGTAAAGCGAAGCGTAGGAGTAGATGGAATATACCAAGCCGCGCTTCTCACGAACTTCCTGGAAGAGTTGACTGCTCATCCCCCCCCCCAGATACGTGTTGAGGAGGCTCAGGGGATAGCGGCGTGGGTCTTTCTCGGCGAACGCCGGAAACGCCAAGCAGACGTGGATTTGCTCCAAATCGCGCTCGTGGGTCCGAAGGGATTTCCGGTACGGCGGAACGATCGGGACAACGGGGTCCGCCCCTCGGTCATTCATCGGGCGGTCAAATTTCTCACGCGCCATCTTCAGAACCGCATCGGCGTCCAAACGGCCCGCGGCGGACAAGATCACGCGCCTCGGCCGGTAGTACGTCTTGAAAAAGTCCACCACCTGCCCGCGCTGGATCGACCGGACCGTGCCCGCCGTGCCCGCGATGGGCATGCCGAAAGAGTTTTCTCCCCACAAGTTCTGGTGCAGGAGGTCGTGGACCAAGTCGTCCGGCGTGTCCTCCACCATCTTGATCTCTTGGAGGATGACGGCGCGCTCCTTTTCCATCTCGGTGCCGTCGAAGAGAGGGTTGTAGAAAATATCCGAAAGAATCTCCATGGCGAGAGGCAAGTCCGAGTGAAGGACGCGGATGTAGAAGCACGTGAACTCCCGGCCCGTGAAGGCATTCAGCATCCCGCCGACGCGCTCGATCTCCAAGGCAATGTCCTTTGCAGATCGCGTGGTCGTTCCCTTGAAAAGCAGATGTTCGATGAAGTGAGAAAGTCCCGCCTGCTCCTTGGGCTCGCTCGAAGAGCCGGAATCGACCCAAAGGCCGATGGAGACGGAGTGGACCTGGGGAATGTCCTGCGTCAGCACTCGGAGACCGTTGTCGAGGACGGTCTTCCGACTGCCGTTTGTTGCGGGCTTGATTCCCTTAGGAACGGGGAGGCCCTCGCCTGTCGCGCTGGTGTTCACTACGCTGCTCCCCGCGCTGTTCGCCCCGCTGTGGACCTCCACGCGATGGCCCATCCCGGCGAGGCGGACGATCGCCGCCCTCGGACCGGTCTCCACCTCTTGGGCCGGGTCGACCGTCCTGGTCGCTTCCGGCACCGCTTCGGCCTCCTGCCTGCGGGGCATCGCCGCCTTCCAGAAGGGCGCGGCGGCTGAGTCGAATCCGGCCGTTCGGTTCGACGGCCAGGACTTTGACTTCAATTTCCTGGCCCTCTTTCACGATGTCGGTGACCTTGTCCACCCTGCGGACGTCAAGCTCCGAGATATGAAGGAGGCCCGTGAGACCCGGCATGAGCTGGACGAACGCGCCATAGTTCTCGATGCGCTCGACCAGACCCTTGATGACCGCGCCTTCATCGACCTTGTAGTCCTGGGCGGACTCGCGAATCATGGCGATCGCTTCGTCCGCAGCCTCCTTCGAGGTGGAGAAGATGTTGACCGCGCCCGAATTCTCGATGTCGATCTGGACATTCGTCTTCTCGATGATCGACTTGATGTTCTTGCCGCCCGGTCCGATCACGAAGCGGATCTTTTCCGGATTGATTTGAAGCGTGAAGATGCGCGGAGCGTACTGGGAGAGAGACTCCCGCGGCTGGGCGATCGTCTTCTTCATGGTGTCCAGAATCCGCATGCGAGCATCCTTCGCTTGACGGAGGGCATCCGCCAGCACTTCCCGCTTGAGCCCGTCGATCTTGATGTCCATCTGGATCGCCGTGACACCGGTTTCGGTCCCGGCCACCTTGAAATCCATATCGCCGAGGTGATCCTCATCGCCCAGGATGTCCGTCAGGATCGCCACATCGTTCCCTTCGGCGATCAGACCCATGGCAATGCCCGCCACGGCCGCCTTGACCGGCACGCCGGCATCCATGAGCGACAGGGTCGCGCCGCACACCGTGGCCATTGAGGAGGAACCGTTCGATTCAAGAATGTCCGACACCACGCGAACGGTGTAAGGGAATTTTTCGGCTTCCGGAATGACGGCCCGGACGGCGCGCTCGGCCAGAACGCCGTGGCCGATTTCCCGGCGTGCGGGGCCGCGAAGCGGTTTGACTTCGCCCACGCTGAACGGAGGGAAGTTGTAGTGGAGCATGAACGACTTGAACAACTCGCCCTCCAACGCATCGATGCGCTGTTCGTCCATCGCGCTGCCCAGCGTCGTGATCACGAGGGCCTGTGTCTCGCCACGAGTAAACAGGGCGGAGCCGTGAGTCCGCGGCAGCACGCCGATCTCGCACGTGATCGGCCGAATGTCGGTCAAACCGCGGCCATCGAGCCGTTTCTTTTGCTTGAGCACCATCTCACGGACGAGCCGCCGTTCTTCGTTCTCAATGAACTCGTCCGCGCCCGGCGGCAGCTCGGCGCCTTCCGGCTTAATCAAGGCGTCCAGCTCCTCCATCACTTTAGCCCGCGCATCGCGACGTTCGTGTTTCTTCGGGATGGTCATGGCGGCCATCAGCTTCTTGTTCAGGTGGGAGGTGATTTTCGAACGCAAATCGGATTCGATTTCCCGAGGCTTCACGACGAGCTTTTCCGGGCGGATCTTCTGAACCAGCTCCTCCTGCATGTCCAGGATCGGCAGGATGCTGTCGTGCGCCAGGAACAGCGCCTCCAGCACCTGCTCTTCGGAGAGGTACTTCGCCGAGCCCTCGACCATGACGATGGCATCGCGTTTGGCCACAACGATCATGTCCAGGTCGCTCTTGTCCGTCTCTGCGCTGGTGGGATTGATGATCAATCGGCCTTCCACCCGCCCCACTCTCACGCAGCCGAGGGCCTGGGTGAAGGGCAAAGACGAAATGAGGAGAGCGCAAGCCGATGCGTTCACCGCCACGACGTCCGGGTCGTGCGCCTGATCGTATTGAAGAGCGGTGGCGATGACCTGTGTGTCTTTGAAATATCCGTCCGGGAACATGGGACGGATCGGGCGGTCGATCAGACGCGAGGTAATGATTTCTTTTTCCGTGGGCCGGCCCTCGCGGCGGAAGTAGCCCCCCGGGATTTTTCCCGCGGCGAACGTCCGCTCCAGGTAGTCGACGGACAGCGGCAGGAAATCGATGCCCTTGCGCTCGCCGCCCATGACGGCGGTGGACAGGACGACGGTGTCCCCCATGCGGCAGACGGCGGACCCGTGCGCCTGCGTGGCTATTTTTCCGGTTTCAAACGAAAAGCTTTTGTTGGCCAGAGTGGTCTGGACAGTGTGGATGGCCATGTTGGCGGTACCTCCTTAAACGGGCGAGAGTCTTTTCCCTACTTCCGCAGGCCGAGGCGCTGAATCAACCCCTTGTAGCGGTCGGGGAAGTGCTTTTTCAGGTAGTCGAGGTGGCGGCGACGCTTGCTCACCAGCATCAGCAGACCGCGCCGGGAACTGTGGTCCTTCTTGTGGGCATCGAAATGCTTCGTCAGCGATTCGATGCGATCCGTCAGAAGGGCCACCTGGACTTCAGGCGATCCGGTATCCTCCTTGTGATGCTGATACGTCTTGATGACGTCGCGCTTGGTTTTCCTCTTCTCCGCCATTCGTCCTCCGTTCTCTACCTTATCGGCTGGGGGAGCCTTCAGGTGGCCTGCAGGACCTTGAGCGGTTTGAGGAGCAGTTCACCCGGCCGCGCGGGAGGGATTTCATCCGCGGGGCTGGATCGCTCGGCTTCTGCCACCACGGACAGATTGCCGTCGATATCACAGACTCTCATTCTTATTTTTTCTCCATTCTTGACCGGGACTATAGCACTTTTCTTGAAAAGCTTCACCGCATGTCCCGCCCGAAGAATTTCCAGTTCCTCCTCCTCGAGTTTCACGGCCGGAAGGAACGACAAGATATCCACCATCGCCACACCCTTTTGGAAAATCGCCGCCGGACCGCTGATGGCGTCCGCTGAAAGCGCAGCCTCCACCTTGTAAGGCCCCCACTTCGTCCGGCGAAGTTCCGACAAATGCGCTCCAACGCTCAACTTCTGGCCCAAATCCGACGCGAGCGCACGCACGTAGAATCCCTTGCCGCAGAGGACGCGCAATCGCGCGACGGGCGGCGTGTATTCCAGCACGTCAATCCGATGCACCTCCACCTCATGATCCCTCTCGGGAACCTCTTCCCCCTCCCGGGCCAGTTGATAGAACGGCTTTCCCTGGTGTTTCGCCGCGGAAAACTTGGGGATGCGCTGCTTGATGGTTCCCTCGAACGTTTTCAGAACCTCGAGGAGGGTCTTTCGGTCCGGCCACGGGCCGTCCACTTTCTTCGTCACCTTTCCCGTCTTGTCCTGCGTATCCGTCTCCTCGCCCAGCTTCACCGTAGCGAGATACTCCTTCTCCAGATCGGAGAGGTAATCCGACAGCTTGGTGGCCTCCCCGAAAAGAGTGAGGAGAAGCCCCGTGGCGAAGGGATCGAGCGTTCCCGTGTGTCCGATCTTCTGATCGGGAATGGCCTGCTTCAGTCGCCGGATCACATCGTAGGACGTGATGCCCTCCGTCTTGTCCACCAGAAGCAGACCATTCAGTTTCACTGCCGGGGGACGCTTCGGAGCCGATCTCATTTGTTCACCTCTTCCAAAACCTTCTCGACTTCGGCGGTCAGCCGCCGCTCCGCTTCTTCCAAGTTCGCCTGGAGGGTGAGTCCGGCGGCGTTGCGGTGTCCGCCGCCGCCGAAGACCTGGGCTACACGCGACACGTCCGCGCGATCCTTCGCCCTCAAAGATACCTTCACTTTGTCCGCGCCGTGTTCTTTCAGAAGGGCCGCGACCTCCACCCCATCCAGTTGCCTGATCATTTCCACAAAACCGTCGTTGTCCTCGAAAGTCGCCCCGCATTCCCGGAGCATGGCCTGTGTGACGTTCATGAGTCCAAGCCGGCCGCCCAGTTCCAGACGGAGAGTGTTCAGGGAATGGGCGAGCAGACGCCATTTCTTTTCGGGCACATGGTAGTGGAGACTCTCCGTGACGACCTCGGGTTTCACTCCGAGCGCCACCATCTCCGCCGCCACGCGAAGTGTTTCAGGCGTGGTGTTGGAATACTGGAACGAACCCGTATCGACGACCAGGGCCGCGAAAATATTCCACGCCAGCTCCGAAGTGATCTCGACGCCCAACGCTTTCAGCAGGTAGTAGACGACCTGCCCGGACGCGCTCGCGTCCGGGAGGATCAGGTTGTGGGTCCCGAACCGGGGGTTGGTCACGTGGTGGTCGATGTTCACCAACGGGGGTTTCGGCTCCGCGCCGAATCCGTCCCGGATCCGGTCCACGTCTCCGCAGTCGACGATGAAGACGCCGTCGAAAATCTTGAAGGACGGGATGTCTGAAGTCAGAGACTCCCACCCCGGCAGGAACCTGAGATTCTGAGGGACCGGATCCCTGTTGTACGGCACCACCTGCTTGCCCAATCGCTTGAGTCCCATCGCCAAGGCCAGCGTGGAAGCCAAGGCGTCGCCATCGGGGCCGACGTGAGAAGCCACGCTGAACTTTTTCCCCTTGTGGATGAAACGGACGATGGCATCGAGATCGGCTCGATGGGCCCCCAGATCCGTGCCCACGAAGGGCTTTGCGGCTGCCTTGCGCGTGGCGCCGACCGCCGCCCGGCGCTGCGACCGCACCACAGGGCGAGCGTGCTGAGATCGTTTTTGAAGACGAGCCGCGGCCACGGAGATCACTCTTCCTCGTCGTCACCCCTCGGGGGTGGTGAGGGGGGTGCAGCTTCGATTTGCCTGAACAGGTTTTCGATCCGGCTTGCGCGTTCCAAGGTGGCATCATACTCGAACTTGAAGCGGGGGATGACATGAATGTGCAGAACCTTTCCAAGATGGGTTCGGATGAAGGGCTCGGCACTGCGAAATCCCTTCGCGGCGTTGCGGATTCGATCCTCGTCTCCATGGACCTGGAAGTACAGGACGGCTTCCCGGAGATCGCCGGTCAGTTCCACGCCGGTCACGGACACGTCCTCCAGTCGGGGGTCCTTCAATCCCTTGTGCAGGAGTTGAGCGACCTCTTTTTGGATGAGATCCCCCACGCGCACGGATCGTTTCACGCCGCCCCACTTCATGCCGTTCCTCCGGAACGCATTTGAGATCTCAGATTTGAAATTTCAGATTGAAGAAGAGTGGTCATGACAGATGAAAGAACTCCAAGTCCTGGCGGCACACCTGCACGTCTCCCCACGAATCGATCAGGCGGGGGATCTGGCTGAGCACGCTCTCGATCACGCGGCGATCGTTGGCCACCATCGTCACGCCGAGGCCGCTCCGCTGCCAGAGATCGTTGAATCCGGTCTCCGCAATCGAGACGTTGAATTGATTGCGCACGCGATCGATGATCTTTCGAAGCACATATCTTTTTTCCTTGAGCGATTGCCGGCCCGGGATGAAAAGATCCAGCGCCAGCACTCCCACCACAACCCTGTTTTCCTCCCGTTCGATTCGTCTGGGCATCCGTCCAACTCCCGTGGGCTGCAACTCTCCCACGCAATAATCTTACCACATTCCCTCCACGATCCGCCCGAAACGACCCCCCAAAGGTCCGGCCCAGGATCTCAGGCGGCGACTTCTTCCTTGGTGTAAAACTCGAGAAGATCGCCCACTTTGATTCCCTCGTAGTTGGCGATGGCGATGCCGCACTCCAAGCCGGCGGGCACTTCGCGCGCATCGTCCTTGAACCGTTTCAACGAGCCGAGTTTCCCTTCGTGAACCATCGCGTTCTCCCGCACGACCCGCGCAAAGGCGTTCCGGTTGACCTTCCCGTCCTTCACGAAGCATCCGGCGATCACGCCGGCGGTGGAAAGTTTGAACACCTGGCGAACCTCCGCGTGGCCGATGACCTCGATGCGGTGAACCGGCGAGAGCTCCTCTTTCATCAAGGACGTCATTTTTTCCAGCAGCTCGTAGATGATGTTAAAATTCAGTATTTCGACCTTTTCCTTCTCGGCTGCCTGGAGCGCCTGCATGTCCGTCCGAACATTGAATCCGACGACCAGGGCCTTCGATGCGGAGGCCAACATGATATCGCTGGTCGAAATGTTCCCGACCGCCGATCGAATGATGTTCAGCGTCACTTTTTCGGTTCCGCCGGCTTGCTCCAATGCGGCCATCGATTTTCGAACGGCCTCCATGGATCCCTGCACGTCCGTTTTCAGAATCACGCCCAACTGTTTCTTGCTTCCGTCCCTGGCCTGGATGAGCATCTCCTGAACAGACATGCGGATGCCCATCTTTTGAGCTTCCGCCTCCCTCAGTTTCTGTCCGCGCACCGCGACGATGTCCGCCGCCTTGCGCTCATCGTCCAACACGAGGAGCGTGTCGCCCGGCACCGGCACGCCGCTCAGGCCGACGATCTCGATGGCGGTGGAAGGACCGGCCTCCTTCAGGCGTTCCCCGTGTTCATTCGACATGGCCCGGAGGCGGCCGTAGGTGGCTCCGCAGAGCATCACATCCCCGGTCTTGAGCTTGCCCTGCTGAACCAGAACGGTGGCCACAGGTCCCTGCGTCTTGTCCAACTTCGATTCGATGATCGTGCCTTTGGCAGGCCCCTCGAAAGTGGATTTCAATTCCAACACATCCGATTGGAGAAGAATTTTTTCCAGCAGGTCGTCCAACCCCATCCCGGTCTTGGCCGAGACATGCGCGTAGAGCGTATCACCGCCCCACTCTTCCGGATTCAACCCTTTTTCCGCCAGTTGCTGCATCACCCGCCGGGGATTGCAGTCGGGCTTGTCCATTTTGTTGAGCGCCACGATCAGCGACACCCCGGCGGCCTTGGCGTGGTCGACCGCCTCGAACGTTTGGGGCATGGCGCCATCATCCCCGGCCACCACCAGGATGACAAGATCCGTCACCTTCGCGCCCCGCGCGCGCATTTCGGTGAAAGCTTCATGGCCCGGCGTGTCGAGGAACGCGATCGTTTTCCCTTTGAGTTGCACCTGGTAGGCGCCGATATGTTGGGTGATTCCTCCCGCCTCCTTCTCCGCCACATTCGTTTTCCGGATCGCATCCAGGAGCGACGTCTTCCCGTGGTCGACATGCCCCATGATCGTGACCACCGGGGCCCGGGGTTTCGGCTCGCCCACCACCGCAATTTCGGGGTCCGCGAGTCCGGGTTCCTGCGGCGCCGTATTCTCAATTTCGAATCCGAACTCCTGGGCGACCAGCCCGGCCGCGTCCGCGTCGATCGATTGATTCAAACTCGTAAACTTGACCCCCAAGCCCATCAGTTTCTTGATCACCTCGTTCGCCTTGAGGCTCATGCGTTTCGCCAGTTCGGTGATGGGAATGGATCCGCTGATCCGGATTCGCCGTTTGATCGCTTTCGGAGTGGTGATCGCCGTCTTCTGATACTGACGCGCCACAGGCGCTTCGCGACGCACAGGCGATGCCTTAGGTGTGTGGACCACCATGACTTCTTCCTTGATCACGCGCTGAAGATCCCTCGGCCGGTCTACCTTGGGAATGGGCTTTTCAGGGGCCTTCTTGCCCTTGTCCGCTATAAGCGGTCGGAGCCCGATTTCACCCGCCGGTTTCGGGGCTGCACCCCCCGCCTGGACGGCCGGCTTGGGCGCGCCTTTGGCCGCCTCCGTCGGGGCGGCCGGTTTGGGTGCGGGCGTGGCGCTGGATGGAGGCTGACCTGGGGCTGCCGGAGTGGCTCCCGCCGGAGTGACGATCGGCGGGGCGGCTTCGACTTCGACCGTACCCGCTGCCGGAGCGGCGGCCGTCGGTTCCGCGGACGCCGGGGCGGCGACCTGGCGAACGATCGAGAATTTCCTGCCCTTCGGCTTGGAAAACTTGTCCCGAACTTTCTGCGCCACCTCGTCGTTCAGATTCTTGGTGGAACTCTTGGCCACGATGCCGAGCTCACCGAGGAATTTGATGATGTCCTTGGAATCGACCTTGAGGTCCTGTGCCAGCTCTGAAATTTTCGGCATGGGGTGGGGTTGAAGCGGGGACCCGCTATTCGCTCTTGCGAAGCGCGCGGCGGGATTCCAGAAGCGCCTGGGCACTCTGCCGGATGGGCTCGGCCACCGCGGCCTCGACGCCCAGCGTTTCCGACAGCTCGGGAACCGGCATGGTCGAAATATCCTCGATCGAGTAGACCCCCTCCTTGTAGAGCTGCTCGGAAAGATCCTCCGTGACGCCGCTGACCTGCATGAGGGCTTTCTTCACCTGGTCTTTCAGTTTCTGCACTTCCGACTCGGATCGGATATCCAGATTCCATCCCGTCAACTCCACCGCCAGCTTGACGTTCTGGCCCTTCTTCCCGATGGCGACGGAGAGTTGATCATCCGATACCACGATTTCCATCTGCCGGGCGTCCTCATCGATGATCACGCTCTTGATCTTCGCCGGGGACAGCGCGTTGCAAACGAACATGATCGGGTCTTCGCTGAACGGGACGATGTCGATCTTCTCCCCGCTCAGATCCTGCACAATGGCCTGAACGCGCGATCCCTTCGCGCCGATGAATGCGCCGACCGGATCCACTCTCTTGTCGTTGGACGAGACCGCCACCTTGGCCCTCCAGCCGGGCTCGCGGGCCACGGCAACCACTTTCACCAGGCCCTCACCGACTTCCGGGACTTCATTCTCGAACAGCTTGATCAGAAACCCCGCCGCACGTCGCGACAGGATCAGTTGATGGCCCGCATGATGGTTGATGACGTCCAGTATGAAGCACCGGACCGTGCTCCCTACCTTGTATCGTTCCTTCGGAATCTGCTCTTTCTCTGGGAACAGCGCCTCGGTTCGGCCGATATCGACGATGATGTCCCCCCGTTCGAAACGCCTGACCACACCGACGATGACGTCGCCCTTCCGGTCTTTGAATTCGTTGTAGACGTTCGCCCGCTCGATCTCGCGCAGTTTCCGGGAAATGAGTTGAAGCACGTTGCGGGCAAACACGCGGTCCAGCTCGCGCGTATCGAACCGTTCGCAGAAGAGATCCCCGATGGCGATGTTTTCCTCACCCGATTTTTCACGGGCCTCAGTCAGGGCGATCTCCCCGACCGTCACCGGCTCAACCCCTTCCACCACTTTCTTGTACTCAAGAATCTCAAGAGTGTCGGTTTCGAGGTCGTACGTGGTCTTGATCTCCACCTTGGGGCCGAATTTCTTCTTGGCCGCCTCCTCCACGGTAGAGACCACAAGCTCGCGGATCAGGGCTTGGTCGATCCCCTTCTCCCGGGAAATCTCATCGATGACTTGTTTCAGTTTCAGTTCGTACATTTTTGTGCAAACGGCGAATCTAGCACATCTTGCTTTGAAACGGAAGATCTTTCCAATTTCGTTTAGGTATGAGGCGTCACACCCCCGGCAACATGGTGACAGATTTTCCCCTCCTGTCGTAACTGCGGACAGCCCCGGCCACGTCAATCTGACGGGAGTCTTGTCAGTATATTGAAATTCCTGTATCACACACGCACGTCATTTGGCACCTGAATTGCTCACTAAGTAGGTGGCGATCCAAGGTGGGGAAAGCACGAAGGCCATGCAGGCCGAACTGTCCCGGAGAGCCGGTGGGGTTGTGAAGCCCGATAAACGGGTCGAACTTCCCAAAGGAGGTTAGTTATGGGGACCATGCAACGACCTGAGAAAAGCACGTCCGATGTGATCGGAAGCCGGAGGGGTCTGCGCCTTCTGAAGCGCTGGGAGGTCGTCGAGCTGATCAACTGGTGTCAGCGGCAGGACGAGGAGGACCTCCTTCATCTCCAGGTCAGCGAGCGCGGCCCGGATACCATCGCCATCGAGGCCACGGATGACCGTGTGTCATCGACACTGGTGGTCGATTGGCAGTCGGGCAAGGCGAACATCGAGACGGAGCAGATGACCCGGCGGGACAGCACGAAGTTCTGGGCCGAAATTCTCTGCCAGGCCTTGGACGGCAAGATCGAGAAGGCGATTCACCGCGGCTATTTCCGGTGCACCATCTGCAAGGAAACGATCTGGCTCTCCGGACCGCTTGATATCCGGGAACACCTGACTCAACACAAGATTCCCGTGGAGCAGGTCATGGTGGGCGAAGGAATCTCCCTCAAGGTCGGTGAGAAGACGGTTGATCTGGACAGCTTCCTGGTCGGCGAAGATACGCCGATTCAGTAGGAATACGTCCGGAAACTACCTATCGTAGGGGAGGACCTTCAGGTCCTCCCAAGAGGAGGGAGCAGCCAAGGCTGCTCCCCTACCAAGATAGGATTACCGGCCAAGCTGCTCCCTTAAGCTATTTCTTTTTCGCTGATCCCTTTCCCGGCTCCGATAGGAGTTTCTCCAGCCCACGGTTCACGGCCAGCAGGTTTGGCTTGATCAGAACGAAGATAAATTTCTCGACCTGCGGCTGAATCGTCCGCGCCAGCAGACGGGGCACCCGCGGATGCTTCGTGGCATCAATCGTAAATTCCCCCGATAGGCAGACTTTCGTCTTCCCTTTTTCGTCGAAGAACTCATTCTTCCCGCTGGCCTGAACGTAGTCGTCCAAGCCGGGGATTTCGAATCGCCACGCCACCCTGTGCGCGTCATCGTCCCAGTCGGCGTGGTCCAGCCACATCACCTGATCGAGCCCGATGATCTTCCGGACGACACCCGGGACCTGCGTGCGCGCGGTCCACCGATTGACGAGCCGGAGTCTTTTCCCCTTGCGCTCTTTCTCCAGAATTTCGATGGACTTGACGTCGGGCAGGTACGGGACCAACGAGACGAGCTTGTCCCGGTAGGTGGGGTAGACCGATTCGAAGGGGTGATGGATCTCGTCTTCGATGGAGAATTTCATTTCGTCAGGTCAAGATTATAGGTGCCCCTAGCGCGAAGTCAAAGAGAATCCCCCGGCCGCGCAGCCGACAGAATGCCCTGCGTAGGGGAGCATCTTCAGATGCTCCCTCTTGTCGGGAGGGTCTGAAGACCCTCCCCTACACCTCCTGCTCGTCGAACCATGAGCGTGGCGCTTATCATCGGACGCTTCAGCCGTGATATGCCACCTCGCCGTGTTCGGCCAAATCCAGGCCCTGCGTCTCCACTTCGGGCGCCGGCCGAAGCCCCAGGGTGTGCTTCAGCAGAAGGGCAATGACGGTCGTTCCGACAACCGCCATGGCCAGTGTGAGGCCAATGGCCTTCAACTGCTCCAACCAGAGCGTGTGGCCGACGATGCCGTGAAGGTTTGTGATTAGGTTGGCGTTGACGTCCTCCGTTGCGAGGATTCCCGTGAGGAACGCGCCCAGCGTTCCGCCGACGGCGTGGACGCCGAAGGTGTCGAGCGCGTCATCGTAGCCGAGCCATCCCTTGATCTTGTAGCAGGCGAAGAAAGGAACGAGACCCGCGAGAATCCCGACGATAACGGCCGAACCGGGCGATACAAATCCGCAGGCCGGCGTGATGACCACGAGTCCCGCCACCGCGCCCGAGCAGAAACCGAGGATGCTCGGTTTGCCGCGAAGCAGATACTCGGCCATGGCCCACGTGAAGGAGGCGACGGCCGTGGCGATTGTCGTGGTGGTGAAGGCGTTTGCGGCCACCCCGTCCGCGGCGACGGCGCTCCCCGCGTTGAACCCGTACCAGCCCACCCACAGCATGCCCGTGCCGATCATGCAGAGAACCATGCTGTGCGGCGGCATCGGCTCCTTGCCGAAGTTGAGGCGTTTGCCAAGGATGAGGCACAGGATGAGCGCGGACCAGCCGGAAGACATGTGGACCACGGTTCCGCCGGCGAAGTCGATGGCCTTGATCTTTGCCTCTGCGTTCCACACCCCGTTCATCAGGCCGGAAATGCCCCAGACCATGTGGGCGAGGGGAAAGTAAACAACGAGCATCCAAATGGTCACGAAAAGAATGATCGCCGAGAATTTCATACGTTCGGCGATGGCCCCGATGATGAGCGCCGGAGTGATGATCGCAAACATCATCTGATACATGGCGAAAACATTGTGGGAAACCCAATACGCGTAATTCGCGTTCGGATTCGAGTCGACCCCTTTGAGGAAAGCGTGCTGGAGGCTGCCGAAAATCGAGCCGCCGGGCGCGAAGACGAGGCTGTAGCCGACGGCCCACCACAGGATCGTGACGAGTCCCGCGATGCCAAGGCATTGCGCGAGAACGGAGAGGACGTTCTTGCTGCGAACGAGGCCGCCGTAGAAGAGGGCCAACCCCGGCAGAGTCATGAACAGAACGAGCGCAGCGGCCGTCATCATCCAGCCGTTGTGGCCGGGCCCGGCGCCGCCGACCTTTGAAGCCACGCCTACGCCGGGGACATCGGCCCCTCGGGCGGTATTGTTGATGTACGCTTCGAGGTCCGCCACGCGCTGATCGAGGCTGGGTTCAATCAGCGATCCCGGTGCGGGCGCAGCCGCCACCGGGAGTTCGGCCTGTGCGATGCCGGGGGTAGCGCCGGCCACCGAATCCTCGGCATTCGACCGAGCGGCGAATCCGAGAAGAAAGAGGATTCCAAGAAAAACCATCCTGCTCAGATGGACCATGTGTCACCTCCTGCTCATCTCTGAGCCCTGTCAGACCGAGTAGGGGAGGGTCTTCAGACCTTCCCGGCGAGAGGGAGCATCTGGAGATGCTCCCCTACGCATCAATGCGAAAGGCGACGGCCCCCGAACGCCGGGGGCCATCGCCAGTCTTCGTTCCTTGAAGGAGGACCTACGTTTGATGCACGGGTTCGGGGACCATCATGGGCGCGCGTTGCGGCTGGGGGGCCACTTCCGCGTGACCCACGCCCACCATGTGGCGCGTGCCGAAATCCGGGTAGCATTCCTGTCCATGCTCCCCGATGTCGAGTCCTTCCTGTTCCTCTTCCGCGGTCACCCGGATTCCGCCCGTGATGATCTTGATGATGCTCCAGATGATCAAGGCGGCCACGAGTGTGTAGCCGGCCACGGCCACCACGCCGATCACCTGCGCGGTCAGGAGCGTGAATCCGCCGCCGTACAGCAGACCCATTCCGGGCCCTTTCACGAAGGCGTCCGAGCCGAACAAGCCGAGGGAGAGGGTTCCCCACACGCCGTTGACGAGGTGGACGGACAGCGCGCCCACCGGATCATCCAACTTCAGCTTGTCGAACATCACGACCGCAAGAACCACGAGGACTCCCGCGATCAGGCCGATGACCAGCGAGGCTTTCACGCTGACGAACGCGCACGGCGCCGTGATGGCCACGAGGCCCGCCAGGATGCCGTTCAACATCATCGTGAGGTCCGGCTTTCGGAACATCAGCCAGGCGGTGACGGTTGAAGAGAATGCAGCGGCGGCGGCTGCCGTATTCGTCGTCACGGCGATTCCGGCAATCGCACCCCAATCCGCGGCCATGGTCGATCCGGGGTTGAACCCGAACCAGCCCAGCCAGAGAATGAAGACGCCGAGCGTGACGGACGTAAGATTGTGGCCCGGGATCGGATTCACCTTGCCGTCTTTGGTGTATTTGCCGATCCGCGGGCCGAGCAGGATGACACCTGCGAGCGCGGCCCAACCTCCGACGGAATGGACGACGGTGGAGCCCGCAAAATCCCAGAAGCCTTTCTGGGCCAGCCAGCCGCCCCCCCAGATCCAGTGACCGGTGATGGGGTAGAGAGCGATGCCCATGAAGAAGGCGAAGATCATGAAGGAGGAGTACTTGATCCGTTCGGCCACGACGCCGGAGACGATGGTCGCCGCCGTTCCCGCGAACACGAGTTGGAAGAAGTACTTCGCCCAGAGCGGCGTGCCGGTCCAGGCGATGGACTTATAGACGCCCTGGTAGGCGTCGCCCGTGTACGGGCTATTGTCCGCGCCGCCCATGAACCAGACGCCGGTCGTGCCCGTGAAGCCGTTGCCGTCCCCGAACATCAGGCCGAAGCCGAGGAAGAGGAAGGCGAGGGACGACATTGCGAAGACGATGACGTTCTTGGACAGGATGTTCACGGAGTTCTTCGCGCGGCAGAGACCCGACTCCACGAGCGCGAATCCCGCGTTCATCCAGAAGACGAGCATGGCGGTGATGAGCGTCCACAGCGTGTCCGCCATCACCTTCGGCGCGTCCAGCGGCGGCGGTCCGGCTGGAGCCGCAGGGGCCGCTTCCATCGGAGGCGCGGCCATTTCCGGCATCGCCTCCTGGGCGATCGCCCATCCCGCCCAAAGGAGCGTTCCCGCGAACGGGACGAGGCTCCCCGGGCTCAGAAATTTCTTCAGCTTATTCATTTGATACCTCCCGATTGACTAGAACGTGTACGACATCCCCAGGCTGGCCGTGAGGTTCGTGTTCTTTGCATTGCCCTCCGCATCGGTGAAGGCTTTCTCGCTCGCGAAATCGAGCCGGACTTCCGGGCGAACGGCGAAGCCCTCCGCAGGCTTCCATGCCGGGGTGATGGTGAAATTGTGCGCTAATAGATCCGCGACCGTCGTACGATAGCCGTCCTTGTCCGAAAAAACCTCATATCGAAGGCCAAGCGCCATCGTGTCCGAGAGGCTATAGACGGGCTGTATTCCCGCACCCCACCAAGTAGCGTCGGTCCCCTGGCTCTTGGCGTCGGAATTCCCGAAATTGAATTGGAAGTTGATGGGCATGCCGCTGACCACATTGGTCACGCCGGTGACGTCGATGGACATGTTGGCCACCGTCCCGCCGAAGTACGGGGAGATTCCCAGCGTCAATGGATCCCCGAGGTTCAGCCCAAGCCGACTGATCAGTGTCCGCTTGCTGGTCTTGAAGATGACCGAATCCCAATCGTTGACGTACCCGAGCTTGATATCGAACATGTCGCTCGGTGCGATCGTGAAATACGTACCGGTCAGCGTGTACGCTTCCGCCAGACCGAACAGATAGCCGCGAGACACCGTCGGATTGGCTGGGCCCTCGATAACCTCGATGCCCTGGAAGGTGACGAACTTGCCCATCGTCCACTTCACCTTGTCGTGGAGGTTGTAGGACATGTAGGCCTCCTGCACATCCACGTAGCCGGTCGTGGCCAGCACGGGGTCTTTGTTGACCGCCGCGTCGCTTCCCGCATCGAGTTCCACAGTGTAGGTCAGGCCTTCCACACCATCGCCGGCCAGCATCACGTGGGCGGCGTTGAGGGTGAATTCATTCGCCCGGTTATCGTAGCTACGAAGCTCATTCACGTTCTTGCCGCCCTTCTTCATGAGATTGAAGTTGAACGTGGATTCGACGTGGCCCCCCATCTTGGGACCTTCTTTGGCCGTGGCGGGCGCCGTGTCGATCAGTACCGCCAATCCGGCCGTCAGGGCCAGCAGAGCAGTCCTCTTCAAAACGTTTTTCGGGCAGACCTGTACCTTCATAGTTAGACCTCCGTTTTTCCTTTCTCCCGCCTTCGTTTGCCTTCCTGGCTCTCGGCGGCTTTCGGCCTTCCTGGCCGGGGTTTCGGCCCCCCGCCTCCTCAGCGAGGGGCCCTCTCGATTATTTCATCAAGCGTCGTAATACAGATGAAACTCCAACGGCGTGGGGCGGAGTCGGATCGGATCGATCTCCTTCTCCTTCTTCCAGCTGATCCACGCCTCGATCATGTCATCCGTGAACACGTTTCCCTTCTTGAGGAATTCGTGATCCTTCTCCAATTCCTCGATCGCCTCCGAGAGGCTTGAGGGGAGTTGCGGCACTTTCTTCGCCTCGGCCGCGGGCAAGTGATAAATGTCCTTGTCGAGCGGTTCGCCCGGCTTGATCTTCTTCTCGATGCCGTCCAACCCCGCCATGAGCATGGCGCTGAACGCGAGGTACGGATTGCACGACGGATCGGGGAATCGCACTTCGACGCGCTTCGCCTTGGGGGACGGGCTGTACAAAGGGATTCGGCAGCAGGCGCTGCGGTTCCGCGCCGAGTAGGCGAGGTTTACCGGGGCCTCGAAGCCCGGCACGAGCCGGCGGTAGGAGTTCACGGTGGGGGCCACGATCGCGGCCAGCGCGCGGCCGTGTTTCAGGATTCCGCCGATGTAGTGCAAGCCGAGATCGGAGAGACCGGCGTACCCTTCGCCAGCCATGAGCGGCTTGCCGTTCTTCCAGACGCTTTGGTGCGTGTGCATGCCCGAACCGTTGTCTCCGAAGATCGGCTTCGGCATGAACGTGACGGTCTTCCCATGTTTCCAGGCGACGTTCTTGCAGACGTGCTTGTACCACATGAGCTTGTCCGCCATGTCGACCAGCTCGGAGAACCGCATGTCGATTTCCGCCTGACCGGCCGTGGCCACCTCGTGGTGCTGCTTCTCGACGATGATGCCCACTTTCTGCATGGTGAGAAGCATCTCGGTGCGAAGGTCTTGGAAGGTGTCGTTCGGCGAAACCGGGAAATAGCCCTCCTTGTGGCGCGGCTTGTATCCAAGGTTGTCTTCCTTGTCGCCCGAGCCCCAGATGCCTTCCTTGGATTCGATGTGGTAGTAGCTGTGATCGACTTGCGCGTCGTAGCGGACGCCGTCGAAAATGAAGAATTCAGGTTCCGGCCCCATGTAGGCCGTGTCGCCAATGCCTGTCTTCTTCAGGTGCTCAATGGCTTTCTTTGCGATGTAACGCGGGTCGCGCGAGTACGGCTTGCGGCTGATCGGGTCGAGAATGTCGCAGATCAGGCTCAGCGTCGGCTCGGCGCAAAACGGATCCATCACGGCCGTTTTCGCATCGGGGATCACGAGCATGTCGCTCTCCTGGATCCCCTGCCAGCCACGGATGCTGGACCCGTCGAACCCGAGACCTTCTTCCAAGGTCTCCTCGGTAATTTCCGACATCCCGGTAGTGAAGTGCTGCCAGGTGCCGAGCATGTCGCAGAATTTCAGGTCACAGACCTTCGCGCCCTGCTCCTTCGCGAATTTCAAAACGTCTTTCGATGTCATTCCTGCTCTGTCTCCTTTCTTGCTGCTCTCACTGCTGCTCTTCTTAGTGGGCATGGGACGGCTGTTTCTTGACGGCTCAGACCGCCTCCTCGCCACGTTCACCCGTACGAATGCGGATGACGTCCTTCAGATCGGACGTGAAAATTTTTCCATCTCCGATGCGGCCCGTTTTCGCGGTTTTCTCGATGGCCTCAATCACCTTGCCGACCAGCGCATCCGCGACCACAATCTCCAGCTTGATCTTCGGGAGAAAATCGATCACGTACTCGGCACCCCGGTACAGTTCCGCATGCCCCTTCTGGCGCCCGAATCCTTTTACTTCCGTAACGGTCATCCCCTGAACGCCGATTTGATTCAGCGCCTCCTTCACCTCGTCCAGCTTGAAGGGCTTAATGATGGCCTCAATTTTTTTCATATCTGTCCTCCTTAGTCTCGGAAGGCGTTTTTCATTGGCATACCATCCATCCTACACGCCCTAGCGCAAGGTCGGTGCCAACGGCAAACGCATCAACGTATTGTGTTTTCATTGTTTTCAATGGGTACAGGTTATCCACAAGCTCGGAGAGCACATCGAAAGTGCGTTGATGCACCATTGAAGTGCATATTGCCAGACCCTCCAGCCGGTCCCTGCTGCTGCTCATTCGGCCATTTTCCGATCATATATTTTGCGCACACTCAACATGAACTGCCTGAGCCTGTCAAGAAATCTATCCCCGTCCTTCGGCTTGTCAGGCCAGGTTGATGCTCGCACCAAAGCCGAATAGTTCATCTTCGAAGGAGAGATTTGGTTGCCCGCCTTACCTTCCACGAGGCGAACCCGCCCAATGATTTTCTTGAGTTCATCGTACGCCTCGAGGAGGGATTCCGCCTCACCGGCGCTCAACCACCCAATGGACCCGAGCGCGCGAATCGCGCCGCGCGTGGACCGCGTCCGCAATTCCGGATGCTCATGACCGAAAGCCAGCTGGCCCGCCTGGGAGAGGAACTCGATGTCCATCGTTCCCCCCCGGCCAAATTTCAAATCGACAAAAGAAGATCCGATGGGCGCGTAGTTCTTCTCCACCAGTAGCTTCATCTCATGAACTTTGCGGAACACTCCCGATGGCTCGCGCTTTTCGTACACCATCCCGGAAATTTGAGATTTGAAATTTGAGATTTGAGATTTGGCCAGAATCCGGGCCTTGATGAGGGCCTGCTTCTCCCAAAGCTCGGTGGACTCCCGGTGGTATTTCAGGAATCCTTCCTGCGAGATCACCAGAACGCCCCCGCGGCCGTGCGGTCGCAGATCGGCGTCCACCGCGTACAGGAGGCCCGAGGGACCCAGCGTCGAGATGTCGCGTATGAATCGCTGGGCCGACCGGATGACCTGCTCGCCATTGTCTGTGTTGTGGAGAAAAATCAGATCGAGATCCGATTCGTACGTCATCTCGGCCGCGCCGAACTTGCCCATCGCCAGGATGAAGAAGTCCTTCTCCGACATGCCCGGGCCGCGGTACACGCGGAGCGCCTCCTCCACGAGCGCATCCGCGGCAAGGGTGATGGCCTCTTCAACCTCCCTTTGAGCGAGCTGCCCCATCAACTCACGGGCAAGGATTTCGATGGTCAGCACCTGCCGGAGGACTTGGAGAGCCTCCATTTTCTCGGCGGCAGGCTTCTTCGCGATGGCGCCAAGCCCTGCGTCAATTCGGTCCCTCCAGACGGGCGCCGCTCCGGAGGGAATGAATGCGGAGAGAACTTTCGCAGGTTCGCTCAGGACGAAGCGGGAGATCGGCCACGCCAGACCGAGGACATACGCGAGGGCCTTGTCATCGATCCCCTGGGGAATGCCGCCCCGCTCCGCTTCGCTTCGGGGACGGCGATCGGAATAGACATGGAGATCCCCGCCGCCGCGTTCCACGCTCTGAGACAGCGTTTCCCAATTCCGCCTCGCCTGCGCCGGGTCGGGCGAGGATTCGAAGATTTCGCCGGGTGGAAATCGGACGATGAGATCCCCCCAGCGCAATCACGCGGGCTGAAGCCCGCGGCTACCACAGAGGTGGAACCCAGGTAGGCGCAGGCTTGAGCCTGCGTCCGTTCTGCGCCGAGGCTTCATCTGGGCACTCGTGCCTATTCTCCGGCGTTGGGGGGATCGAAATCCCCGAGGAACCGCTCGAAGGCCTCGCGGGAGACGGTGCGGTAGACCTGGAGATCCTCTTCGAAATCGTCCAGCTTCTCCGCCGCGGCGCCGGTTTTCTTCAATCCATAGCCCATGGAGCGGGCCAGCGTCAGCCGCGCGGCGTGATCGGTCTTCAGGTGGTAGGTCTGCGACTCCTCCTCCATCTGGAGGTGCGTTTCCAGTCGGCGGAGAAACAGGTAGGCCTCCTTGAGCTGATCCCGCTCGCCCGGCGAAATGTACTGCTCTTTGGAGAGTGCCTCCAGCGCCTTGAGCGTCACGGGCGTTCTCAGAGTCGGTTTCTTGCCGGCATTCAGGATCTGATGCCCCTGCACAAAAAATTCAATGTCCCGGATCCCCCCCGCCCCGGTCTTCACATTCCATTTCCCGGGCTGTTCGCGCAGGCGGGCCTGCTCATCTTTGATCTTCTTGACGCTTTGGACGTCACCGAGGCTGAGGTATTTCTTGAATACAAACGGCTCCACGCTCTCGAGGAATCGCGCCCCGAGCGCCAGGTCTCCGGCGCAGGGCCGCGAGCGAAGCAGAGCGAAACGCTCCCACGGGAGGCCCCAGGTTTCGTAGTAGAGTTCGGCGGCATAAACGGAATTGACCAGCGCGCCGGAGGCTCCCTCCGGTCTCAGAGCAAGATCCACGCGATAGAGGAACCCCTCCTCGGAGGTTTTCTGAATCCGCGTGAGAAAGTCCTGGGCGATCCGGGCGGCGATTTCCTGCATCTCCACCGGCGTGGGCGTATCCGGATCCTGCCCGGCGTAGACGAACTGGATGTCTACATCCGAACTGTAATTGAGTTCCTGGCTGCCCAGTTTCCCCTGTCCGATGATCGTCAGCCGGGGACGATCGCTCTCGGCGACATTCGACGCGAGTACGGCCTCCTCCAGGATCCAGTCCAGGATCGAGTCGGCCAGCCCGGAAAGCTCCGAAAGAATCGCGTCGTACGGGCCGATTTCGGCCAGGTCCTTGATCGCGATGCGAAGCAACTCATCGTACTTGAACCGAAAAATGGAACGTTCCCGTCCTTCCGGCGCTCCTCCTCCATCTCCGGCGAGAGCCCTTAACCTCGCGCGGTAGGCATCCGGCGCGCGGACCTCCGCAAGAGCCTTGGGCTGCGCGAGAATGGCCGCGGAGGATGGATTGCGAAAGAGATACCGGGAAAGGGACTGGGAATAGCCGAAGACCCTCACCAGATTCTGCCGGCCAGGGAGGGGGAGCGAATCCCACGCTTCCGCTCCTTCTTTTTCGGAAAGAAAGCGTTCCAAATTCGCCTCGGCCAATTCCGGATCGGCGGCGAATTTCTTCAGATCGACAACGAACCCTGGCGCGGACACGCCTTGCTCATAGGCCAGCGAATCATGGATGTCAACGCGCTCCATCAGGATGTTTCGCTTTGTATAATCGGTGACAGTATACTGTTATTCACTGTCATAGAGTATACTGTCACCGATTATACGCGATGAAGGCATGCGCTTGTCCTGTCCGGAATCGGTGGCGTAGAATCTCTGATCGAGGTGACGAACACCATCGGGAGATACATTCTCATCAGGCACATTCCGAATGCGATCACTTTCCTCAGGCTGCTGCTGTGCATCGCCTTGGCGGCCTTTCTCATCCGTCAGAACTATCAGGGGGCACTCTTCGTTTACATTGTCGAGGAAGTTCTGGACCAGGCGGACGGGAAGCTCGCCCGGCTCCTCAGCGCCGGATCCGAGACCGGCCGAGTTTTCGATCCTTTCGTGGACACCTTAGTCCACCTCACTGCGTTTTCCGGCTTGCTCACCATGGGCGCCATCCCTCTGTGGATGTTCCTCGTGATCCTCTTCCGCGAACTCCTCATGGGCTTCCTCCGTCTTCTGGCCTCGGTTCAGGGAGAAAGGATCGGTGCCCATTGGCCCGGCCAGGCCAAGGCGCTTCTTCACGCCGTGGCGATTGTTTTTTCGCTGGCCACGCTGGCTTACCCCCGAGAGTACGGGCTTGGGATCTCCGGTTGGATGGCCGTAGCCGCCTCCGCAAGTGTCGCCTCCGGGGCCATTTATCTCTGGGTGTATCGGCTCGTCCTTCGAAAGGCCTTTGCGACGTGAGAGATGTCGCAATCCGGTTGGATGAAGAAACTTCCGCCGGAGCCGGACTTTGGATTTGGAATCAGACCGTATTGGAACGCTTGTTGAGACTTTGTCGCGATTCGGGAGTTGCCGTTAGGACGGGAGCCCACTCTCCGGGTGATCTCCCCGCCCATCTCGTTTGCTCCACCCGGTTCTTCAAAGCCTATCTGGAGTCCGGGCAGTCTTTCGATCCATTCGCCTGCTCAACGCGTTTTGCTTTTGATTTGTGCTCGGATCCGGGATCCGTCCGTCGCGCCAAGCGACGGCTCTTCGCGGATGCGAAAAAGCCGACGGATGGCTGGGTGTCCAGAAATCTCAACGCGAAACTTTCGATCCCGCTGTCGCGGATCCTGGCGGAGCTGCCGCTCCACCCGAATGGGATCACCTTCCTGAACGTCCCCTTGGGCATTGCCGCTGCATGGCATGCCGCCCGTCCCGGATACGGGGCGGCGGCGACCGCCGGCCTCTTGTTCCAGTTCGCCTCCGTATTCGACGGGTGTGACGGGGAAATCGCCCGGACAAAACTTCAGGTCACGAAACTCGGCGGTTGGCTGGATACGATGGTTGACAATCTGGCCTATCTCCTTTTCTTTCTTGGGGTGGGCATCTGGCAGGCGCAGCAGAAAGATCAAGGCGTCTACCTCCATGCCATGGGAGTGGCCCTAATGTTCCTCGCCGGCTCACTCATTCTTACCTACGTCGGCATGAAACGAATGGGCACTGAATCTCATCACGAATACCGACAAGCCCTGGATCGGCTCTTCCGAGATCGCGCTCCCCTGAGGCTCTTCCATCGGATCTCCTTTCTCAGCAAGCGGGAGAATTTTGCGTTGGGGATCTGCCTCCTCTGTCTGCTGAATCTCCGAGAAGTCGTGTACTGGGGTGTGCTGGTCGGCCTCGGTCTCTATTCCGCCGTGGTTTGCTCCTCCTTCCCGGCCTTGATCGAGAGGCTTGGCAGGGGACGGGAGCGATAAGCAGCACATGCCCAAGATCATCTTCATCGACGCCCCGACAACGCCCCAGGAGCGGATCGGGAAGCTTTCACGGATCATCAATCTGAGTCGGGACCGCCCCCATCTCGGTATCCTGACCCTTGCGGCAGTGGCCCGTCAGAACGGGTGGAACGCGGCGGTCGTCGATCCATACCCGTTCCAGTGGACGGATGAAGCTATCGCGACGCAGGTACAAGAGTTCGGTCCGGATATCATCGGAATCTCCTCCCATACCTTGGGCGTCTTGAATGGGAACCGGCTGGCCGGGCTGCTGAAGGAGCGCTTGCCGGGTGTGCCGATCCTCAACGGCGGACCTCACGCCACCTCGGCGCCGGCGGACACCCTCCGTGAGTGCGGGAACTACGACATTCTCGTCATCGGCGAGGGCGAGGAGACGCTGCTGGAGTTGCTGAAGGCGCTTCCCGGCCGTCCGTTGGAGGAGACGCTAAGCTCCATCAACGGCATCGCGTTCCGCGCGGCGGACGGCCGCATCGTGCTTAGCGGGCACCGGGATAACACGCAGCCTCTCGACTCACTTCCCATGCCGGCTTGGGATCTCCTGCCACAGTATCCTTTTCTTTACAGCCCTTCTCTGTCGTCCGGCGCAGGGAGTCGCCCGACAGGCTCCCTCTTCACCACGCGGGGCTGCCCGTGGAATTGCACTTTCTGCGACCGGGGCGTGTTTGGAGATCGACTCCGGGCTTTCTCCGCCCGGGCCGTGATGGACCAGGTCCTCCACCTGTACCACGTGTACGGCATCCGGGAACTCATGTTCGGCGATGACACGTTATTTGTGGACCGGGACCGGATGTTCGAATTGGCCGAGCTCCTGATCGGCGCGAAGCTGGATCTCCGCTGGGAGTGCATGGCGCGGGTGGTGGATGCCAACGACAAGCTCTACGCGGCCGTGAAACGGAGTGGGTGCTTTGAAATCTCGTACGGGATCGAGAGTGCCGTAGACGAGGTTTCCCAAAACGTCGCCAAGCCTCTCACGCGCAAGATCGCCCGGCGCGCAGTCGAAATCACGAAGAAGGCCGGTATTCGGGCGCGCGGATATTTCATCTTCGGTCTGCCCGGGGACACGGAGCGGACCCTTCAAGAGACGGGACATTTCATTCTCCATTCCGGCTTGGACGATGCCGCCATCTTCGCCTGCACGCCGTACCCCGGATCGGCGCTCTACGAAAGGGCGCACGAGTACGGTACGTTCGAGAAGCGGTGGGACAAGATGAACAATGTGGACATCGTGTTCGTACCCCACGGACTCACGCCCGAGAAGATCGAGGCAATGAGGATGGCCGTGATGCGCAAGTTCTACGTCAATCCCCGGTTCATGTGGAATTGGGGGCGAAGACTCGTCCGGGACAACGGCTGGGCGGAACTCGGTCGACGTGCCGGTGTGTATACACGCTTTTTCGGCCATATGCTGGGGGAGTTTGTGTCGGGCCTAGGGAGGGGGGCATGAAAGGGAAGCTAGAGCGTCTAACAGAATGCGTAGGGGAGGGTCTTCAGACCCTCCCGACAAGAGCGAGCATCTGAAGATGCTCCCCTACGAATCGGCATTCCGTCAGAGTCTCTTGGCAGTTTTCAGTCATCCGTCATCAGCCCATACATGAAGAATTGGATTTTGGGACGGATCGTGCATGGATTGCTCCGTCTCCTGTCGATGGCTCCAGGACTGTCGGCTCGGCTCATGGGCCTGGTCACCGGAAACAAGAAGTTGAAGGCCTTTGCCGCCCGGCCCCTGCTCGTCCGCAGGGCCGCCGAAGCCCTCCTGCATAACGGCGTGCTCCTATCGCAGCTCAACGTCACCAACGCCTGCAACGAGAAATGCCCCATGTGCAACCTGTGGGAAGAGGGCACGCGGATGCCGCTGGACCAAGTCAAGCTGTGTATCGACCGCATCGCCGAAATGGGGTCTTTCATCCTCACGATCACGGGAGGTGAGCCGTTCACGCATCCGGATATCGGAGAGATCATTGATTACGCGCGCGACAAGCCGTTCTTCCTCAACCTCAATACCAACGCAAGTCTGCCCCTGAAAGTGTACCAGAGGGCCGACCTTGACAAGATCGATCTGGCCATCGTCTCATTCCATGCGCTGGACGAGCTCAAACTGGAAAGAATTACGGGCGTCAGGGGTACTCTGGCGAGAGTTGTGGACACCCTGAGATACTTCCGGGACGAAACCACGATGCGCGTCGTCCTGAAATTCGTCATTCAGCGGGACAATCGCGGGGAAGTCGAAAAAGTACAGGAGTTCGCCGACCGCGAAGGATTCACCGTCGAGTATCACCCCGTCATGGTGGACGGCGCCAACCGGCCCGTGACGACGGACAAGACGGAGCTTCTCCTCGGGCAAGAGGAGTACATGGATACGCTCCTTCGAATCCGTGAGATCAAGAAAACGGGCCGCAATTTCGAGTCTTCCGTTTATTATGACTTTTGCTTGAAGGCCGCGAGGAGAGGGTCTTGGGGATGGGGTTGCGATGCCGGCATCAACTACCTCAGCGTGTATCCGGACGGCCGGTTCGGCATATGCAAGGACGTCTACACGTCGGCGAAGATCACCGACGTCGATTTTCCAGACCGGTACCGCAGCGGGGCGTTTCAGGAGGAGATGAGGGCGCTACGCGAATCTTGCTCAGGCTGCAACTGGAGCTGCTACGTCACCGCCTCGAAGTTGGCCGGGCTGGCGCGGAACCCCGATCTTCGGGAATTCCGCCTCCTGCAGGCGATCTGATATATTCGGTGACCGTATACTATTATTGATGTAAATAGAGTATACTGTCACCGAATATACTACGGCGCGCCGGCCAGGGGCACTTCGTAGACGACGGCCCCGTTCGTTCCCACGGTGATGCGGGTGGTTGCGCCGACCGTCCGGAGGCTGAGGGTGGAGTCCTGAGCCGAGACGCCCAGATTGAACGGATAGCCCTCGTTCCCACCCACCAAGGTGCCGGGAGCCACGCCGTCTGTCGAGCTGCACGAGGTCTCACTCTCGTTGTCGCAGAGGGCCTCCACCGCGTAGAGCTTCCCTGAATTGGAGATGAGGTATACGATCCCATTCACGATGAGGGGTTCGCGCAGGGGGACGCCGCTCTCGAGCATTTTCGGAAAGTTTGCGTTGCAGGTGGCGCCCTGCGTACAAGGTGCGTTGCCGGTTTGGCAGACACAATAGAGCCGGCCTCCCACGTCAACGGAATAGACTTCGTCCGTGAAGCTCTGCCAATAGATCTTGGCCCCCACGGCGATGGAATTGGAAACGGAGTAGGGCGTGATCAGGTCCGAGTAGGCGTCGGGCGGGATGGCCGAGCAGGCCACGTCGTTTTCAGTGTTTTGCAGCATGTACAACTTGGCCGAGGCCCCGCCCATCGTGCCGAAAAAGAGTTTGCCGAAACTGCCCGTGATCCACGCCTGGATCTCGCCCGCCAAGCCGCTTCGGCTACAACCGACCGCAACGGGAGCCGTGGGCGGCTCCAGCTTGACTCTGTGGATCGAACCGGTGGAGCAGTTGCTTCCAGTGTGCATCCACTTCGGGTTCCACGTACCTTTCACGGCCGGCGTGGAGGTGACGCTCACGCTCGCACCCGTGCATCCGCCGAGATTGACGATCTGTTCACGGAAGGTTGTGTCGCCGTCATAGGCATCTTCGTTTTCGACCCCGAATAGGCAGGTGGTTTTGTTCGCTCCTGAGTCCGACGTACCGCCGAAGTAGACCAGCTTGTCGTCCACCACCGGGCCTGTGGTGGCGACCACCGGCGATACCTTGCAGGTTCCACCCGACGTCTCCAGGACCTTGGGCCAGCCGGCCGAAACGGAAAGGGGAGACGCCGGCGTGCCGTCCGGGTCGCCGGTTTCGGTGTTCTGGATCTTGAAGACTTTTCCCGCATCAGTCGTCACGAAGAGGTAGTCGTTCGTTCCCGAGTCGTACCAAGAATAGGGAGCGCCCACGACGCTTCCGCTTCCCACGCCCAAGTCCAATGTTTGGACGAGAGAGAAAGAGGAATTGAGCAGATAGATCTTGTTCCCGTTCGCGGCCACGTAGGTACCGATGTAGACGGCCCCCGTATCGACGGCGGAGAGGGGGAAGCCGCGCACTTTCACCGCGTCGCCCTCGGCCCCCTGGAAGCTCTCATGGGCCTTGAGCGCTGCGGCACAGATCTGCGTGGTGTTGGTTTCAGGGGTTCCCGCGTTATTTACGGCCCGAACGGTGTAGCAGTACTTTGTGTTGGCCGAGAGCGACTGGCCGTTGTCCGTGCAGTTGCCGTCGCCGGTTCCATCATCGTAGCACGCACTCGTGGAGCCATCGACCAGAAGGGATCCCGGGGCGCCGCACGAGGGCGTGCATCGGTAGAGCACGTGCTTCTGGATGCCGGACTCGCCATCGGAGCCCCCGGTCCAGGTCAACTTGAGCGTGCGGTCGCCGGATTCCACCACCGCGAAGGAGGTCGGCGACGTCGGCGCCGTGGTGTCGACCTTGTACTCATTGAGGCTCGCGCAGCCGGTCCCATCCGTGCAGTAGGTCACGGAGTTGTTGACATTGTCCGTCACGACATAACGGTATTGGTAGCAGCCGGTGGTCAGACCCGTGTCGCTGACCGGCGAAGAACCCGGATCGGTGGAGATGGTGGACCACGAACCGTACCCGCTGCAACTCCCGGCGGAGAGCGTCCCTGACCGCCGCTGAACGAGACGGCCTGCCACGCCGGACCCGCCATCCGTCGGGTTGACGAAACTGACGGATGCGCTTGTTGAGGATGTGAAAGTGTTTGAATAGGAGACGGAGCCACCGGAAGGAGCCGTGTTGTCATACGTGTAGGTGAACGTGCAGGTGGTTGAGTTCGCGGCCTTGTCGTATACAGTCATTGTGGGTGTAGCTGAAGCCGTGTCCGAGGTCCACGAGTAGAGCTTGTTGAATGCGGCGGGTTGGATCACATTTGCAGTGGCGGTCTGGAGGGCGGCAGGAAAGTTCACATAGGCCACACCGGCAGTCGCATCGGCCGCACCCGAATTGACGGTGAAATCGCCGGCCACCGCGTTGTTGTAGTAGACCGTGGCCCCCGTAGCATATTGATAGGCGGCGGACGTGCCCTCGGTGATTGACACGGAGCAGGTGGGAATCGTCCAGTCCGCACCGTACTCCTTGGTCATCGTGGCGGTGTTGTTGACGTGATCGGCCAGATCGAGCTTGACATCGCACAGGTTGGAACCCTGGTCGCGGCAGTTCAGCCCCGCCCCAACGGACACGGAGTAAGTCCCAAAGGGAGCACGATCGGCCCCGTTGACGGTGACCGTGACATTGCTGGTGACCGTCCGGGTGCTCGCTCGGAACGCACCGGTATGATCGAAATACGTGGAGTTGTTGTAGAGCGTGTAAGCCCATCCATTCAGTGTAACGTTATCGAGGCAAACGGTGGTGGCATCCACGGCGAGCGGTACCCATTGATCGCGCTGGGCGGGGAAGGAACCTTGAGAGCGGCGAGAACATGTGCCATCCGTGCCCCACGCGATGCTGTTCGCGCCCCAATAGGCGCGCTGCTCCCAATCGGCGTCGTTGAATTGGAGCATGACTTCGGTGGGTACGCTCGTGGATGGAACGTAGATCCACTGGTACAGCCAACCGCCGCTGGGAACGGTGATCGTTTCGCTCGCTCCGGAGAAATAGTGCTGGTGGGGATTGCCCGCATTGTTGTCGTAGTTGGCCTGCGTGCCGGTGTATTTCGTCGCCCCGCTCCACGCCCACGTGTCTCCTTGCGTGGCCCCGGGTGGGAGGGCGTCCTCGCCCCATCCCAAGTTGTCGTAGTCCAATCCGCTGACGTTGAAATTGGTTTTGTGCCAGTAGCGCAGAAGCTCGGCGTAAATGTCCGGCGTGGCCGAGTCGACCGCATCGGTTCGCACCACACATCCCTTTCCATAGCAGTGCATCGAGGGACCGCTCTGGTAATCGGCTTCTTCGTACAAACGGTAGAGGCGCGGGTTATTCGTGCATTCGCTGTATCCGGTGGTCATGCCCGTGGCGGAGGTGGGCCGAGTATCCGTGCCGGCGGTGGCCGCCGAGTTGGGCACGAGATTTGATCCATCAGACGACTTGTTCCGAGTCTGGGCGGATCCGGCCGAGGTGATGTCCACACAGACGCGGTCGTCCCCCGCGGTGTTGAGGTCTGCCGCTGCCCCGCAGGAGTAGTAGAAATTCCAGCCCCCGGCCTCAAACCAGAACCCACCCGCATTTGCGTATTGCCGGATGAGGTTGAGCACCGTCTCGCCGGACGTTTCTGGATAGTATTCGCCGTACGGGTTCAGGATGGCTTTGTAGGCCTGCATTTCGGCCAGGGTGTCGATCTGGGCTGCGGTAACGGCGGTGACATTGAGCCCACGCTTCTTAAGTTCGTCCTGCCACCATGAGGAGCACGAGGCTCCGGCGGCGCCGGTCCATGAGCAGGAGCAGCTTCCGTCGCTCACCACTGCGACCGTATCGGCCCCGATCGGCGCGATGATCGCGGTGGAGGGCACGGTCTTGTCGATATAGTAGACGTTGCTGGTCTGAGTCGACTGCATGTTCCCAACATCGTCCACGCTGTAGTAGCAAATGCGACGACGGCACGTGCTCCCGGCGGAGCAGGTGGCGCTTCCGGAAGTGCCGCTGTTCCAACCCGAGCAAGTGGCGCTCTGCCCCGGGCAGGCGGAACCATCCTCAACTTGCGACCAACAGGTATAGCCAACGGCTCCCGCGATCGTGCCGCCGTTGTCGCCGGGCCGCGTGTCGGCCGGAGTGAGAGTGAAGGCCACGTTTGCATTCCCCCATGCCTGCCCATTGGGGGCGATCGAGGTGGTCGGCTCGATCCAGTCCACGTAGGCGTAGACGTGCATGCCATCCACAAAGAAATCGAAGTCCTCGGTTCCGCCGCCAATGTTGCGGAATCGGATCTTGAACTCCGGGCAGAACTTGTGGGTGGTCGTGGCCCGCTGCTTGAAGTAGTCCTTCATGTACAGTGCGGCACCCGACGAATAGTTGACCCAAGTCGTCTTGTCCACGGCGATCGCGCCGCCGGTGCCGGACTCCACGCAGGTGAGCCCGGCGCCGTCACTGGGCCCGTCGTTGTTCATGGCGTGGACATAGCCCGACTCGGGCGCCACGTCGGATGCGTCCGACCCCCAGCCCCCATCGCAGAACGGAATGCCGGCTTCCCCCGAATTGAATGTCGTCAGCGTTCCATCGCACGCCGTACCGTCGTTGTTGTTGTCCTCGTGTAGGTACATGAGCACTGTGAAGAAATCCCTGTTGCCGTCCCAGTCTTCGCGCCGGAAGCGGTATCGCCACTGCATGGAGGCGTCGTAGATCTTGGAATAGTCGAGGCCCGTTCCGTAGAGCGCCCAGTCGATATCGAACGCGCTCCCCTTGATCCACGCGGTGCCCTGTGCGTTTTCGTTGGTGCAGCACTCCTTGAAGTCCGGCTGCCAAATGACTTCGTCTTCGCCCCAGGTGCCATCTTGGTAGTACTCTCCCGTTCCGGGATTGACGGTCCTCCATTGGTTGGCGCGGTAGGTGTCGTCCCATGTGCCCGCGTCCGTCCACCAGCCGCACTGCCAGCCCTCGTCCCACCAGAAGCTGCAAATGGCCTGACCGTTCGATCCCTCGCCCGTTTGAATATCCTGATTGTCCATCGTGCCGGCAAAGGCGAGATCCACGCGGTTGTAGCTCAGGTTGAGGAACTTGATCTCGTGGAAGCCGTCGCCGGAGTCATCGCCGCAGAAATCGTAGCCTTCGCAATCGAGATACGACTTCACATTCTGCTCCCATTGGATCACGCCGCCTTCATCATTGTAGATGTACAGGCGAGCCCAGTAGGTGTAGCCGCTGTCGTTCGCCGTGTCGTCTTCGTTTCGGAATCGCCAGTCGCGCGGATCGTCGAAATCACCGTCCGCGAAGCAGCCTCCAGGCAGATCCTGCACCCCGCCATCGTCGCACGTCACGTCGATGAGAACCGTGGTAAGGTAGGCGCAGTTGTTGCTCGGGCAGCCGTCCGTCCGCCACGTGCGCTCCACCCAGCTTGAGGTTCCGGTATCCCAATACCCCAGGCCCCAGAGCGTGTCGGTGTCATACGTATGCTGGAAGCCGTATTCCAGGTAGACCTTGCTTACACTCGCCGCCTGAGCCGCCGAGGCGGCTCCGAGCGCCAGAGCGATCACCACGAAGAGGGATGCGAGTCGCGGGTTCATGGGACCACCAGCGGGATGGTGAGGTAGCGCTCGGCCACGCGCCTCTTCTCCCCACTGCCGTCGACGGGAATCAGTGTCAGCGTGATCGGTTCTCCCTCAGGAGAGTTCGGACCTCCCGTCGGCTGGCGCCGGACCACCCGCGCCTTGACGGGGAGCGGTTTGCCGGTTGGGGGGTCCGAGATGTTCATGGCCACGATACCGAGATAGTACGTCCCGGCCGGTGTCTCCGCTGGCACTTTGAAGGCTCCCTCCCATGAAGCACTTCCTTGATGGAGCGAATACGTCTTGCCGCGGAATTCGACGAAACCTTTTTCCCATTCGCCGCCCGTCAGCTCGATTCGCAGCGGCTCTCCAGGCCGCGTCTTGACGGCCGGGGAACTCGGCTTGACCTCGCGGCCGCCCAGCAAGACAATGGGAGATTCGACCACCAGCGATTCCGACTCCGAGATCACCAAGTCCAAGGGGCGAATGCTTCTTATCTTCCCATCGGGCCCCATTCTGAATTCAAGCTCGCCCGTAAGCTTTTCATTCGGCACCTGCGGCAACCCCGCTTCCGGCGCCTCGCTCCGCTCTTGATTCACGGCGGAATGATCCACCACGGCTTGGATGGCCGCCACGAAAGTGTCGGCTCCCGTCTGTTTCACCTGGGTGAACGCCACGTCCGCAAGCGGGGGGAGGGAAAAAGGCGACCCGGGCCGTGCAGGGATCTGGGAGTTCTCCTGGGAGGTGTTCCGCTCCGGCTGTTTGAGCTCCACTTCCGGCGAATTGAGTGACACGAAGGGCGGCGCCACTCCCAGCGCGGCGAGGATTTCATCTTTGCCAAAACCGTTGTAGGCAAAATCGGTCGACATGGATTCAGCCATCTTGACCAACGACTTCTGATCTTCCGGATCGGAAACGGCTTCCTGAAGGGCCTCGGTGAAGTCTTCCATGGATTCCCGTGCCCCGCGTTCGGCGGGTGACTCATCCCGATGTTTGGAGCATCCGACCACAGCCAGAGCCACAGCGAAGCAGACGGCCCGAAACGCCATTCCAATGGGACTCCCGTGATCCACATCACAATTCATGACAGTCTTCTCCTGCATCATGTGGCGCAATTTGCGTACCTCGCTCTATTCACCCCTCGCGTAACGTACTTATTCCATTATGATTTTATGGACGATCGAAGTCAAGGTTGTGGGAATGGTCGACTGGTGCGCAGGAAATGACTAACCGGCATACAGAATCGGTCAGGCCGGTTGTTGTTGGGTGACGCAATGGCAGGCGCCAAGGCCCCAGATGAGATCGCGGGAGGGAATGGAAACGATGCGTCGCCCCGGGAAGAACTTTCCGATGGTTCGCATTGCGTCCCTATCCCTTCGGCCCCCGAACGTCGGCACCAGCACCACCCGATTTCCGATGTAGAAGTTCGCGTAGCTCGCCGGCAACCTCTGCCCCTGAAACACCACGGGGTCAGGCATTGCAATCTTTACAATATGAAACGGGCGTCCTCGACAGTCCTTCATCTTGCGCAGGCGCTTGTAGTTGTCGGCCAGCGGTTTGCAGTTCGCATCGGAAGGGTCATCTTCCCAAGCGCACAGGATCGTCCGGGGATTCACGAAGCGCGCGATGTCGTCGATGTGGCCGTCCGTATCGTCGCCCACAATGCCGTCCCCCAGCCAGAGAATCTTTTCAACGCCGAGGTATTCCTCAAGGTACGATTCGATCTGCTTGCGGTTCAGGTGGGGATTCCGGTTGCGATGGAGCAGGCACGATTCGGTGGTCAGGAGGCACCCCTCGCCGTTCAGGTCAATGGATCCTCCTTCAAGCACGATTCTGGGTTCGAACAGAGGAAGTTTCAGCCATCCGGCGATCTTCCTGGGGATCGCATCATCATGCACGAACGGATGATATTTACCTCCCCAGCAGTTGTAGATCCAGTCGGTAATCGCCGTGAGCCGTGAGCCGTGAGCCGTGAGCCGTTGGATGAAGATCGGACCGTGGTCGCGGATCCAGGCATCGTCCGTAATCGTTCGAAAGAATTCTACGTTTGAGGAAAGTGCGCCCGCCTTTCGGAGCAGCGCCCTTGCCTCGCGTTCGAGAACGGCGTCTTTCACCAGAATGCGGACTTTTTCGCCGATTTGAAGCGCCTTCGTCATGGCCGCCCAGATCGGGGGGATCCGTTCAATGATGCCGGGCCAGGATTTGGAGTTGTGCGGCCATGACAGCCAGGTGGCCTCGTGCGGTTCCCACTCTGCCGGCATGCGATATCCGAGCGCCCGCGGGACGCGGGCACCGTGAAGGGTGATGGGTGATGGGTGATGGGCAGTAGAGGCCCGGGGTTTCACTTCACTCTTCACTCATCACGCTTCACGTGTCCAGCAGCCGCTTCGTGAGTCCCTTGTAGGCGTCCACACGCCGATCGCGAAGGAAGGGCCACCCTTGCCTTGTCTTCCCCACTGAGGTGAGGTCGCATTCCACGATCAGATCTTGCTCATGAGTTCCCGACGCCTGCGCAAGTTGCTCCCCAAACGGGCCGGACACAAACGACCTTCCCCAGAACGTCAGGTTCCCTTCGCGCCCGACCCGGTTCGCGGCCGCCACGAAAACGCCGTTGGCCACGGCATGCGATCGTTGAATGATTTCCCATGCTTCCTCTTGGCGGCGATTGATTTCCGGTTTCTCCCCGCGCAACCAGCCGATGGCCGTGGGGTAGAACAGGATCTGCGCACCCCTGAGCGCGGTCAGTCGTGCCGCCTCGGGAAACCACTGGTCCCAGCATATCAGAACCCCGATTTTCGCAAATCGGGTCTGGAACGCCTCGAAGCCCAAATCGCCGGGGGTGAAGTAGAATTTCTCGAAATAGCAGGGGTCGTCCGGAATGTGCATTTTGCGGTATCGGCCCAGGAGGGTTCCGTCCGCATCGATGACGACCGCGCTGTTGTGGTACACGCCATCCGTCCGCTTCTCAAACACGGGCGCCACGATCACGATCCGCTTGGAACGAGCGAGATCGCATAGGGTCACTGTGGACTCTCCGGGGATCGTTTCGGCCAGGCGGAAGAACGAGGCGTCCTCCTTTTGACAGAAGTACCGGGAACGGAAGAGTTCCTGCAGACAGACGATCCGCGCGCCCTTTTTCGCGGTTTGGAGAATCCGGTCGCAAGCCTTGGAAAGATTCTTTTTCGGCGAATCCGAGCAGGACATCTGAATCAGGCCGATCCTCACAGGATTGGAACGTTGGTTCTTCACCGGCGGAAGATTAGCGCACTTGGATGCGGCTTCCAACTCCGCTCCGATGTTCGCGCGCCTCGCCGGGACTCGACGGATGCGTAATGGGGTCTCTGCGCCGCGAATGGAACGGTCATCATGACTTGCGCCGCAGGCTGCGCGCCTTGAGCGCACTAAGAATGCGTCCGGAAATGCCCAGAAATGCCAATTGAGCCGGTTCGTTGTCTGGGAGCAAGCAGCGTGTAGGGGAGCAGCTTTAGCTGCTCCCAAGGAGGGAGGACCTGAAGGTCCTCCCCTACGGCAGGTGAGTTTTCGGACGCACTCTAAGGAATTCGGGTTGGGTTCTTCCAAGTGCCGACCCTTCGACAATCCGCCTGAGGCGGACAGGTTGAGCGGAACAGGTTTCGCGCAACGGTCGAAACCGCTCGTGGTGAGCCCGTCGAACCACGCCGGATCGAAAGAAGTCTATTGTCGGAACGCTTACAGAGCCGCGGGCACGGCGGCCACGCCGGCTGAAGGATCCTCCGCGGACACGGAGACCGGCTTGGCCGTGAGGCGGTCAAACTTTGCTTTCTCCAGAAGCGGGGCGGGGTCGTCCGGGAAGGTCTTCGCGAGCCAATCCAGCCAGTTTTCGACCACGGCGTGGTCCCCCCACTGACCTGCGTGCTGGAGGCCGGGCCAGAGCTGGGCGCCCAGGAGTTCACTTCCCGGCCGGTGGGTCTTCTTCATTCTCGCGAAGGCCGGAAGGACGGTCGATTCGTAGTCCTTCTCCATTCGCACCAGGAGATTGTTCAGCGTCTGCACGGGTAGATTTCCCAGAAACTCCTTCATCTGATCGTAGTGCAACCCGGCGCCGGCGCCGCCGGACAGAAGGTGCATGGATCTCAAGTTTTTGAGGAGCGTCTCCCGTGTATAGCTGTTCAGAAGACGTTCGATCACGGCGCCATGGCGGTTCCCATGCTCCGGACTGACCGGGTGCCACAAATGGAATACGCCCACGCGCTCGTCCGTGATTTCGAGATACTCGACGGCGTAGATGCACAGTCGTTCCGTGAAATCGATGCTCTCATAGCCCCACGTCTCGAATCGTTCGTTGTGCCCGCCGATCCAGCCCGCCCATTTTTTCTTCACGGCCCCAAAATGCATGTCCCCCCAGGTGGCTTCCTGGTCGTTCTGCTGCACATCCGGCGGCTGGAAGGTCCGGATGAGGTTGGAGGCGTCCTTTCTCCATTCCGCCTTGTCGATTTCCTTCAACGCCTTTTCGGAAACACTCCACGGCCGGACGGTGGTGACCAAATCCACTTCGCTGCTCTTGTGAACCTCCAAGCAGAGCCGCAGGGATGACGGTGTCAGCAGACATTCCGGCGGCATGAATGCGACAAGCCACCCTCGCGCCACCCGCGTGCCTTGGTTTCGCGCCCGTGTGAGGCCCCGGTACGGCGCCCCATTGCCCTTCAGGAGTTCATGGCGAATTTGGAGTGGGGCCTTCCCGGTAGGGGGGAGTGAGAAGGCGGCGCGGGTCGAATTCGGGTCGCCGTAATCCACCACGATCACCTCGAAGCGCTCGGGATCCAGGTCCTGGGCCGAGAGGGAAATCAGAGCCTTCTCAAGATAGGGGGTTCGATTACACGTCGGGATGACGACGGAGAGCTCCACCTTCGCGTCGATGGCGGAGGGGTGTCTCGGACCGGCATCCGTTCTCGTAGGGGATTTCGGCGCTTGGGAAGGAGAGCCTTTCTTCGCTGCCACGGGATCAGCACTCACCCCATCACCTGAAACAGCCCGCCGATTGGCGGGCTCCGCCGCGTCCGGCCTTCTGCCGGTTTCAGGTGGTGGGTTCATGGAGGAGGCTACATACCATACATCGTCCCAGGATTTCTACAGTTTAGATCAGGCTTGAAAGTTTTGCGAGATCCTGCCGATGATTGTGAAGATGGCCGTCGAAATCTCGGTGGTCCTATGCGCCTACAACCGTGCCGAGCTGCTCCTCCGGGGCCTTCAGGCGCTGCTCAACCAGGACTTTCCTCGCGAAGCGTTCGAGGTGATCGTGGTGGACGACGGTTCCACCGATCAAACGACGGAGGTTCCGCCCCTTTTCCAATCGCGATTTCCCGAGGGGCATCTCCGGTACTTGAGGCTTGAGAAACCGCCGGGGTTCTACCGGAGCCCGGCCCGCGCTCGAAACACCGGCCTCCGTGCCGCTCGTGGCGGGTTGGTCGTGTTCTCCGATCCGGAAATTGTGGCTTCGCCGCGCGCGCTCTCAATTCACCATGAACTTCACCGCAAATCCCCGCAGGATCTTATCATTACCACCTCGCCCTGGATGGTGGGCAAGGCCGCCACGGCCGCCCTCGATGGAATCGACTGGCGCGCGGATCTCCACGAGCTCCGACGGCGATTTCCCCCCCCCGAGGTCTTCCGCGCCACCGTAGAGGGACAGTGGCTCGACGCGCATTTCATTTCCTTCAAACGCTTCTGGGCGTATCTCAACGGTGGTGTCAACGAACGTTTCGAGGCGTGGGGTTTCGAAAGCACCGACTTCTCGCGCCGGCTGTACTGGCATGGTCTCCAGCATAAGCAGGACGTCAGCCCGGAAGCGGAGGTCTACCACCTTTGGCACGATCCCGTTAAGGGGTACGGCGATCGACGCATGGCCCTCATTGAAGGGCTTCTGAACAGCTACGATCCCGACAGTCTCTTCCGCTGCCTGGCCCGACGTGGACAAGACCTTGCGGCCTTCGGACCCCGCAAAGCGTATGGGAGGGCGCGGCTGTTTCTTCTCCGCCGGAAGGCGGAAGAGATAAACGCGATACGGGACGAATTGGCCGACGAAGCCGAGAAAGATTTCTTCAAGAGAATCGGAGCCGCGCGAGGCCATTTCCCGGGCGATTCCTTCTTCGGGCTGGAACCCTGGGTCGGCCTCCGCCACCTGGTCGAGTGGGAGGACTACTCCGCCGCCCTGGAGTGGGTTGAACTGGCCTGCCGCGAATGGCCGGGCATCACCGGGCTACTGGTCGAAAAAGCGAAGCTCCATCTGAAAATGGGTCGGCGGGAGGAGGCTCACGCGATCTTCACCACGATCGTCGAACGCGAGCCCGACAACGCTTCGGCGAAACACGGTCTCAAGGAAATGGCCACCTTGCAAAGCTCCAACCGAGTGCCACTCCCGCCGAATCCCGAGAGGCCCATGGCGAAACCCACCAGCCCTGGGCATCTCTGATATCGTCGATCCCCAGGTAGACCTCCGCACCCGCCGCCAAGCCGAACATGAACCACCCCACCCAAAACTGCGGATCCATGGGACGTTGGGGGTCCAGAAATTCATCCCGGGCAGCGCTTTCAACCATCACACCCAAGCCAACGGATTTGACGCCGAGGAGCGCCAGGCTGGCGGCATAACGACCATTAATAAGATGACCCACCGAGGGGCCCAGTCCGGCGAGCGCCATCCCGGAAACCCATAGGTCTCGATTCGGCGCCGCAGCGCCCGCGAGCGAAAGAACCAGTCCGGTGGCCGCGGGACCCGCTGTCAGCACTCCGCCGATCGTTTGCCGCACCTCCCCGGCATCGGCCCAGCCGGAGGACGGCACGGCAAGAAGCAGCGCGGTGATCATCGCCCAGGTGCGGGGTTGACCCCACCACCGGAAACCGGCCCGAAGGGCCAAGAATTCCGGCCGCCGCAGGCGGTGTTTCAGGTGGTGGGGTTGACCCCATTTCATCGCCTCGATATAGTTCGATGAACACTTCGAATCAAGCCAAAGGAGCCTGGGATGGAAAAAGAGCCTGAAACAATAGATGTAGACGTATTGTTCGTGGGGGCGGGTCCCGCCAACCTCGCCGGCGCTTACCACCTTTGCCGGCTGATCGACGATCATAACCGAGCGGTCGAAAAGGGCGAAAAGAAAGGGGAAAAGCTTCAAGACCTCACCATCGCCGTGATTGAAAAGGCCGGGCAAGTGGGGGCTCACGGTTTTTCCGGCGCGGTGATGGATCCCATCGCGCTCAAAGAGTTCATGCCCGATTACAAGGACAAGGGCGCCCCAATCGAGAAAGTCGTCGAGAAGGACTACATCTACGTGTTTACGAAATCGGCCGGGATCCGGCTACCCTTCGCCCCCCCCCCGATGCAGAACCATGGAAACCTCGTCATCTCGCTGTCCAAATTCACTCAGTGGATGGCCGGCCTGCTCGATTCGAACCGCGTGATGCTCTTCACCGAATTCGCCGGCGCGAAACCGATCTACGAGGGGGATCGCGTGGTCGGCGTGCGGACGGGTGAAAAGGGCATCGGCAAAAAGGGCCAGAAAAAATCGAGTTACGACCCCGGAACGAACATCCGCGCAAAAGTGACGATCCTCGGCGAGGGTCCGCTCGGCCCGCTCACGCGGCAAGTGGTGGACAAGTTCAAGCTCAACGAGGGGCGAATGCCGATCAGCTACGCCACGGGCGTCAAGGAAGTCTGGCAACTCCCCAAGGGCCGGATCAAGCAGGGCTGGGTCCTCCATTCGATGGGATGGCCCCACCCGTTCGTCAAGAACGATTCGATGGGCGGTGGATGGGTCTACACCATGGACAACGACCAACTGTCGGTTGGTTTCGTGACCTGGCTGGACTACCGTAATCCCTACACCGATCCCCACCGGCTGTTTCAGCTTTTCAAGACGCACCCGACGATCAAGGCTCTGCTCAAGGACGCCGAACTCGTGCAATACGGAGCCAAGACCGTGCCCGTAAGCGGGTACTGGTCCGTCCCGAAACTGTATGCGGACGGTGTGATGATTGTCGGAGACTCCGCTGGAATGTGCAACGGCATGCGGCTCAAGGGCGTTCACATCGCGATCAAGTCCGGCATGCTCGCCGCGGAAACCGCTTTGGGAGCCCTGGTCAAGAAAGACTTCGGCGCCGCGACGCTCCGTGGATACGAAGAAGCCGTGCACAAGAGCTGGATCTGGAAGGAACTCCACAAGGCGCGCAATTTCCACCAAGTCTACCATCACGGGATGCTGGTCGGTCTCGTCCGCACGGGCATCCAGACCGCGCTCGGCGGTCGCGATCTGTTCGGCGACCGTATCGACGCCAAGGCGGACCGCGCCTATATGAACAAGAAACTTTGGTACAAGGACGGCGGCGGAATGCCGGAGATCAAGTTCGACAACAAGTACCTCTGCGACAAGATGACCGACATCTACAACTCGGGCACCACGCACGAGGAGGATCAACCGAGCCACCTTGTTGTAGCGGACCTCGACCTGTGTGAGAACCGCTGCACGAAGGAGTACGGCAATCCGTGCCAATATTTCTGCCCCGCGCAGGTTTATGAGCCGCGCGTCGAAGAGGGCGGGAAATTCGCGCTCCACCTCAATCCCTCGAATTGCGTCCACTGTAAGACGTGCGACATCAAGGACCCGTACAATAATATCCTCTGGGTCCCTCCCGAAGGCGGCGGCGGCCCGAAGTACACGGTATTGTAAGCGGTGCGCGGTTTCCAACCGGATCCGGCATGAGGTACAATCTCCTCAGTGCGTCTACGTCTAACAGAATGCGTAGGGGAGGGTCTTCAGACCCTCCCGACAAGAGGGAGCATCTGAAGATGCTCCCCTACGAATCGGCATTCTGCTAGAGGCTTTTAGGAATAGAGGAGTGCGATGAGCAAGCCGATCCGGGATGTTCAGGTCACGACGCTCGACGACAAGACCCGCCAGGTCAAAGCCGTCATCGACACAGGCTCCTTTTACACGATCATCAGGGAGGATCGTTTGCCCTCCACGACGACACTGGCAAGACGCGCGGTCCCCAGGGAATTGAGGGCCGCGCAAGGCGGCAAGCTGCGGGTCACCGGCGATGTTTCCATCGTCATGCTGGTTGAGGGAAAAATGATCGACGACGTGGCGATGGTTTCCCCGGAGCTCGCCCAAGAAATGCTCATCGGCGCGGGAACCATGCAGAAGTGGGATATCAGCGTCCTGCACGAGAACGGTCACACCTCGGTCCGCGTCGGCCGCGACATGCGCGACCCCGAAATCACCGAGGTTGACTGACCTCTACCAACTCGCTCCTACTCCCGTCATAGCCACGAGCCGGTCGACGTAGGTGGCCGGTTCTCCGAAAACTGAAAATTCACCCACCCCAATGTATTTCAATTGCGCGCCAAGTTCCCACGGCGGCGCCAGGTGAATTCTCACCCCTGCATGTGCGGTTATCGGCCCTACTCCCATCGTCCCTACACCGGGCGTGAGCAGGCTCGCGCCTGCCCCGAGATAGGATCCCACATGCCTCGTCATGACCGGGTAGAAGTTGATCCCAACAGGAGAGAACATCAAGGGTAGTGGAACCGAGAATAGGGTGCTCCACCCCGGTGAGTGCGGACGAGGTTCCTCGCGAGGATCCCAGAAACGGAGGGCAAACATCTCGAAAAAGAGTTCGACCCTGTGGAAACCTCGGCGACCGTACGTCAACCACGCCTGTCCCCAATTCGTTCCCAAGCTGCGCCGAGTCTCATCCCCATAGGCAAGGGTATAGCCCCCATGCAAAGTCACGCGGTTTCTACGCCAAGGCTGACATTCGAATTGGAGCAAGCGGAGGACCGATGCGTCCGAGTCCGGCTTCGGTTGGAGAGTGGCGAACGCCCCGATCGCGCCATCAACAATGATGCCAGGGATACCACCGCCCAGTGTAAGCAGCGCCGACCAGCCGATATCGGTGCTTTTCAGAGTCGCCTGACCTACCGGTGAATCTTCCCTCCTGATCTCAACCACATGGTCTCGCGTTCGATCGAGAGCAAGGCACTCACCCGGCTGTCTCGCCTCGCCATCCACATAATAAGCCGCTCCCTCTGGAGAAGGCATGACCCGGACGTACTCCGTACGCCCCCGCGCCAAGAGCACGCAGGCGCCCAAGGGGAAGGTTCCCAGCACTGAGATGCACACTCGCATCCTTCGCCGGATGAACGACCCGATGTGGAATCTCCACCGCTACCGTCCGAGTATACGCCTGAAGACTCCGGTTACAACGCCTTAGCGCTCCGGTTGACTCGCCACGGAGGAGTCTGACAGACTCCGCGCGATCAGATGGACCCCGCACCTATCTTTGAACCGCGAGGATCCGTTGGAAGAACGACCCTCCAGCGCCGGATCGAGAGTCCGCTCAGGTCGAGGCAATCCTAGACGGATAGGTGCGGGGTGGATCGGATCGTCATTCTTGATGCCGGAGGGCAGTACACCCACCTGATTGCGCGAAACGTCCGGGAGCTCGGTGTCTATTCGGAGATCGTGGAGTTCGCAGCGGCCGGTGAGAGATCAAAGGGCGCCAAGGGGATTATCATTTCAGGTGGGCCGAGAAGCGTTCTCGAAGCAGACAGTCCGCGACTGGATCGTTCGTTCTTCGAAAAACTCCGCTGGCCCGCACTGGGTATTTGCTACGGTCACCAGCTCCTCGCGTACGCTCTCGGCGGCGAAATCAAGCCGGGCCTCATCCGCGAGTACGGCCACGCGGCCCTCAACATTCGCAAGCCGGGATCTCTTCTGAGAGGCCTCGGGAGGCGCGAGCCGGTTTGGGTGAGTCACGGCGATACCGTTGTCCGCCCGCCGGAAGGATTCCAAATCCTCGCGTCAACCGCCGATTGCGAAATCGCAGCGATGGGCGACCCACATCGCAAGTTCTACGGCGTGCAGTTCCATCCGGAAGTCATTCACACGCCGCGGGGAAAACAAGTCCTGCGAAATTTCGTGCGCCATGTGTGCGGCTGCCAACCCACGTGGTCCGCCAAACGCCAAGTCGGAAAATTCGTGCGCGAAATCCGGGAGAAAGCCAAAGGGCGCCCTGTCCTATTTCTCGTCAGTGGGGGCGTGGATTCCACGGTCGCCTTTGTGCTCTGCGTGAAGGCGCTGGGACGAAAACGCGTACAAGGAATCTATGTAGATACGGGGCTAATGCGGAAGGACGAGACAAACCTGTTCAAAGATCGCATGGCCCGACTCGGATACGACAATATCGATGTGCTGGATCGATCCGATTCCTTCCTGGGACCTCTGCGGCACGTATCCGAACCGGAGCGTAAAAGAAAGATCATCGGTGAAGCGTTCGTCGCGGTCTATCATGAGCTGTTCAAATCATGGTCCGGAAAGGGGGATTCGTGGATGTTGGGCCAGGGCACGATCTATCCGGACACCATCGAATCCGGCGGCACGGCCCATGCCGCCCTCATCAAGACCCACCACAACCGCGTGCCCGAGATTCAGGAACTCCAGAAGCAGGACCGCCTGATCGAACCCATTCACCAACTCTACAAGGACGAGGTTCGTCAGCTCGGGCGACGCCTCGGGCTTCCGAAGACCATCCTCGGACGGCTGCCCTTCCCCGGCCCGGGCCTCGCCATCCGGTGCCTGGCCACATCCAAGGATCAAGCGGTATCCGCATTGACGCTCCCGAAGGAGATTCGGGGCCAACTCGGCGTTTCCGCCTATCGCCTGCCTGTTCGCTCCGTGGGCGTGCAAGGTGACAGCCGCACTTACGCCCACACAGCCGTGCTGACCGGCCGCCTCAGCTTTGCTCAACTCGGAGAATTGTCCTCGGCCATCACGAACAAAATCCGCGAGATCAACCGCGTGGCGTGGTTGGTTGCCTCCCGACCGGACGCGGACGTCTTGCAGGCCCGCATCGTTCGCTCCGAGCTCACCCACGCCCGCCTAGACCTGCTGCGGGAAGCCGATGCAACCGTGAATGAAGCCATCGAGAACCTCATTGCTCGTTGCGAAATCTGGCAGTGTCCCGTGGTGCTTCTACCGCTGCGCTGGCGCGAGGGGGAAACCGTGGTGATCCGACCGGTCAGTTCGCGGGACGGAATGACCGCAAACTTCAGCCATCTGCCTTCAGCACCGCTCCGGCGATTGGCCCGCCGCTTGCTGAACATCCGCGGAATCGACGCTGTTCTCTACGATGTAACGAACAAACCTCCGGGAACCATTGAGTGGGAATGACGGGAAGAATGTGGGGATGTGATCATGGAGTCATGGAATCAGTTCCAATACCGAGAAGGTATCCGTCGAATGCTGATCTAATTCCTGGGACTCAGGGCTGACCGCTGAATGCTGTTGGCTGAGTGCTTCTCTAGTGCTTCCGTCCGTTGCCGTTTCCGTTCCCGTTGGAGAGAACGTCGATCTGAGTGAAAACCTTGTCGCACTTCTCCTTGCGCACGTGGGCAATTTCCTCACCCAGCAGGCGGCGGGCCGTTTCATACATCCGCTTTTCGCAGAAAGACAGCGGCTTCTGCTCTTTGAGTTGGCTGAGATCCCGGATGATCTGAGCCAATTCAAAGGGACTGCCGGACCGGATTTTCTGGAGGAACTCTTTGTTCCGGTCTTTCCATGATTGGGCCTTCACCGGGCCATTGGCCTTCGAAATGATGCTCATCAATTCGGAAGTCGTGTTCTTGGAAATCACCGGTCGGATACCCAGCATCGCCAAATTATCCTTCGGCACCATCACGGTCATGCTGGAACTGGCCACGCGCAGGACGAGGACTTCCTTGTTCGATCCGTCGAATTCCTTTTGCTCTACGCTTTCAACTTTCGAGATGCCGTGGCCGGGAAAGTAGACTGTCTCGCCTTGCCTCATCGGAAGCCCCCTTCATGACTCACGCTGATCTCATTCACATTGTTTCCAAGCTTTATAGCAACTATTACGCAATGCGTCAAGGTGAGACACCCCATTTTTCGATGGGAGAATCCTACCCCCTTGACATTTTCCCGTCGATTTTGACGCAAACGCGCATTTGCGACGCCGCACCGCCCCTGAGCTAATTGAGTTTCGCAATCCGCCCGCGCCGAATGGTCAGGAGGTTGAGCGATTTCTGGACCTCGCCATTGGGGAGAACGGTCATCGGACCGGTCACGCCGGGGAAATCCTTGACGTCGAGAAGCGCGTCTTTCACCTTGTTGCGCGAAAGCTGCGGGATTCCGCCCACGGTGTTGAGAACCAAGGCCGCCGTGTCGTAGGCCAACGATTCGATGTCCCCCAAAGGCTGTCCATATTTCTGCTCAAAGAGGGTCGCGACGTTCCGGGCTTTTTCATACTCGGTCTCGGCGAAAAAGACGTCCACAAAGACGGCTCCGTCCACATGTTCGCCGGCAATCTTGACCAGTTGGGGATAGTTCCATCCGCTCGGGCCCAGCAGTTGGGCGGTCTTGATCTCATAGAACGCCAGTTGGGGTGCCAATAGCCCTACACTGTCGTAGTAATCCGGGACAAACAGCCCCGTCCTCTCCGGGGGGGGGGCGTCTTCCGGCAGGTCGGGGAATGCCTCGGCTTTGATCTTCTCGATCGGCGCCTTGAAATCGGTGGACTTGGGCTCGTAGGCCGCTTCCGAAACGAGAACCCCGCCTTGGGCCGCCAGTTCCGCCTTGAAGAGCGATTCCATATCCGTTCCGTAAGGCTCCAGCGGGAAGAGGATCGCAAACCGCTTCAGACCCAGGTTCTGCATGGCGTAGGTCACGAGGGCTCGGACTTGTGCGGAAGCGGTGAGCGCGTGCCGGAATGCGTATTCACCCAGATCCGGCAATCCCTCGCGCGGGGCCATCAACATGATCGGAAGTTTTGCAGAGTCCGCCAAAGGCCCCACGGCGGCCGCCGTCTTAGAAAGAAGAGGGCCGATGACCGACAGCACCTTTTCGTTCGCCGAGAAGGCTTTGAAGAGCGCCGCCGCCGCCTCGGGGTCACCCTTTGTGTCCTGACAATCCACGTCCACATCCTTGATCTCGCTGGAAAGCGTGTCGAGCGCCAACTCGATGCCCCGCCGGGCGCGTTGACCGTAGATCGACGGTTTTCCGGTGAGGGGAAGGAGGCAGCCGATTTTCCATTTCCCCTTTCCCAACACGGTCTTGATCTCTCCGAGCAGTTTCCGGGCTTCCTGTCCGTAGTCATCCTGGCGATCGGCGAGGGTCTCCAACAGGCTCCGCGCTTCCACGAATTCCGACTCCGCCCTCAGCGCGCGCGCGAGGGCCAGCGCCGCCATGGCGTCGAAGGGATAGACCGGCTTCAGTTCCACGATACCCCTCAATTCCTTTGGGTTGAGTTTCTGGGTGATCATCAAATCGACGCGCGAACGGATTTCGCCGGCCTCGTCGTAATTCTGCGAGCCCTGAAGGTACTTGAGGTACCACTGGGTGCTTTCGAAGAATCGCCCCTGATCGAAATGACTTTCCGCGATGAGCGTCATCACGTGCTGCGCGAATCCCGCGTCGCCGGCAGGGTCGTAGGCTCTCGTGAACGCCTCGGCGGCCTCTTTGAAGTGGCTGAGCCCGCGTTCGATCTGACCCAAATAGTAATGCGAGTAGCGCTGGATCTTGGAACTTTCGAAGGTTGTTCCGATCTCGAATTGCTTTCGGGCACGATCCAGATCTTTGAGTTTGTAGTAGCACTGACCCAGGCGATAGTGGGCGTTTGGGGCGCGCACGGAGGCCGGATACGTCTTCAAGAATTCTTCGAAACGCTGGGCGGCGGCGGTGAAATCGCCCTCCTTGTAGGATGCCTCCCCGTCGTCGTAGAGGCGTATGCCCGCTTGAGGAACCGTTTCCTGTCCCCACGCCGTCGTAGTGAGCAGACCAAGGAAAAGGATCCCGAACCAATGCGCCGCGAAGGGCATCCGTCGGCGATTCGAGAAGTCAGAATGGGCTCTTGCGAACCCGATCACGACTTCCAGAACTTCCTCGCTTTTTCGAGGAAGCTTCGCCTCCGGGGGGCTTCCGAATCCTGGCTGACCCGTGCAAACTCCTCCAGGAGCCGCTTCTGCTCGCGCGAGAGACGATCGGGAACTTCGACAAAGATTCTGATCAAGAGGTCGCCGCGCCGCCCCGAACGAAGGTCCGGAATGCCACACCCCTTCACGCGCAGGGTATCGCCGGTCTGAGTTCCCGACGGGATCTCCATGGACTGCGGACCGTCCAAAGTGGGCACCTGCACTTTTCCTCCCAGTGCGGCGAGGGGGAAATCGATCGGCATATCGCACACCAGGTCGTTCTCGACGCGCTGGAAGAGGGGATGATTCTCCACGATGATCCGCACGTAAAGGTCCCCCGGCTGGGCGCCCTGGCGCCCCATGACTCCCTCGCCCCGATATCGAATCCGGGTGCCCGTATCCACCCCCGGCTGGATCTTGATTGAAACCTTCTTCTTCCGCGGAACCCGGCCCTCCCCGCGGCACGCCGTGCAGGGTTCCCGCACCACCTCTCCTTGCCCATGGCAGGAGGGACAGGTGCGTGCAATGGTGAAAAAGCCCTGTTGGATCTGCACGCGTCCCCGCCCACGGCAGGTCGAGCAGGTTTCCGGCCGCGTGCCGGGCCGGATTCCGTTCCCGCCGCATGCGTCGCATGGACCGTAGATGGAGAGTTCCGTCTCCCGCTCCCCGCCACGCACGGCCTCTTCGAGAGTGACGATCAGTTCGAGCTCGAGATCCGCGCCTTTCTCCTCGCGGCGCGAGCCTCCCCGCCGCGCCCGCCGGCCGCCGAAAATGTCTCCGAAGAAATCTTCAAAGATGTCCTCGAACAGGCCTCCGCCGAAATCGACACCGGCGGCTCCTCCCGCCGCCCCTCGAAGGCCGGCCCGGCCGTACTGATCGTACACGGCCCGCCTCTCAGGATCACGGAGCACTTCGTAGGCCTCGTTGACTTCCTTGAAGCGCTCCTCGGCCTGTTTGTTGCCCTGGTTCTTGTCGGGATGATGCTCCATCGCCATTCGGCGGAAGGCTTTCTTGAGATCGTCCGCCGAGGCGTTCCGCGGGACGCCGAGAATTTCGTAAAAATCCCGTTCAGCCATGGTTGGTCCGAGGGAATGTCCGCCGGGAAGTCACCCGGATCACACTATCCGGGGCTTGTCTCGTAAAGCTTGCTGGCGAAAGTATTCACAAGGGACGTGAGCATTCGGGAGAGCTCCCTCACCTGCGCCAGGTCATCTTTCTCCATCGCCGTCTCCAGCAGGTCGACCGTTTTTTCCAGGTCTCCACGGGTCGTCTCATCCAATTTGTCCGTGTAGTCCGCCAGAATCTTGTTCGCCCCGTAGAGAATGCTTTCCGCAAGGTTCCGAGCCTCGGCGGCCTCGCGCTTCTCCCGGTCGGTTTGCGCGTGATCCTCCGCTTCCTTCTGGAGCCGCTCGACTTCGCCACGCCCCAATCCCCCGAAACTTTTCACCTGGATGGCCTGCTCCTGGCCCGTCCCGAGGTCTCTCGCGGTCACCCGGACCAGTCCGTCCGCGTCAATTTCGAATTGCACCTCAATTTGGGGAACGCCGCGCGGAGAGGGCGGGATGCCGATGAGCTGGAATTTGCCGAGGCTGAGGTTGTCCTCCGCCATTTCGCGCTCGCCCTGGAGAACGTTCACCTCCACCATGGGCTGCTGGTCATAGGCCGTGGTGAAAATCCGCGAGCGTTTGATGGGAATGGTGGTGTTCCGATCGATGATCTTGGTGAAAATCCCTCCCCCCGTTTCGATTCCCAGGGAGAGAGGGGTCACATCAAGCAGCAGTATTTTTTCGAGCGCACCGGAGATGATTCCCGCCTGAATGGCCGCGCCAATGGCCACGGCCTCGTCCGGATTGATGTCCCCCCGGGGCGGTTTCTGGAAGACCTGCTCGGCCAGCCGGCGGACGGCGGGCATGCGCGTCATCCCGCCGACGAGCAGCACCGCATCGATACTCTTGGGTGTCAATTTCGCATCGGACATGGCCCGCTGGCAGAAGGGCGCGAGCCGTTGCACAAGACCGTCGACCAGTTTCTCCATGTCCGCCCGGGCGAATCGAAATTGGATCGAGTGGGAATGGCCGCCGCCCGTGGTCAGGAAGGGGATCGAAACAAGCGTTTCCGATGAGAAGGAGAGCTCGTGCTTGGCATTTTCAGCCGCTTCTTTCAAGCGCTGGAAGACGAAGGGATCCTTCGGCAGTTTCATGTTGAGGGTCCCTTCGCACACGCCGATGAAATGCTTGAGAATTTCCTGGTCGAAATCCTCGCCGCCGAGGAAGGTGTCCCCGCAGGTGGAGAGCACGTGGAAAATGCCCTTTTTCACTTCCAGCATGGAGATATCGAACGTTCCTCCACCGAGATCGAACACGGCCACCGTGCCTGTGTCGGCTTTGTCGATACCGTAGGCCAGCGCCGCGGCGGTGGGTTCATTGATGATGCGAACGACATTCAGTCCGGCGATCTCGCCGGCATCTTTAGTGGCTTGACGCTGGCGATCGTCGAAATAGGCCGGCACGGTCACGACCGCGTCCTTGACTTCACCGCTCGTGTGCCGCTCGGCGGCCTGCCGCAACTTGGCAAGAATTTTGGACGAGATTTCCGGCGGGCTAAACTTGCGGCCGTCCAGTTGGACCCACGCGTCCCGGCTGTCCCCCTCCACAATGTCGTACGGGTAATGCGATCGCGCCTGTTGGACCACGTCGGAGAAGTAGCTTCTCCCCATCAGCCGTTTCACCGCAAAAACGGAGGATTTGGGGTTGACCACCATCTGCCGCTTGGCCGGATGGCCCACGAGGAGTTCGCTGTTCTGACCGAACGCAACGACCGATGGCGTGGTGCGCGTTCCCTCCTGATTGACGACCACCACCGGACGACCTCCCTCGATCACCGCGCAGCACGAATTCGTCGTGCCGAGGTCGATCCCGATGGTCGGCGGCATGGCGTCAGCCGCCTGATTCGGACTTCTTGGCCGAACCAGGGACCGCGATTGTCACGAGCGCCGGACGCACCAGCTTCCGATCCAAGACATAACCGCGCTGGTGCTCCCCGATCACCTGATTGCGCCCGTCTTCCTTTTCCACTTTCGAAATCGCCTCATGAAAATTGGGATCGAACGCCGCGCCCACGGCCTCCACGGGCTCGACGCCGAATTTCTTCATCGCCGCCATCAGGCCCTTGTGTGTCATTTCCACGCCGTTGAAAAGCGGGCTGTCTTCTTTTCGCTCCCTTGCGTGCTGCAGGGCGTATTCGAGGTTATCGATGCTCGGAAGAATTTCCCGGATCAGCGCTTCCTTGGCCTGGCGGATGTAGTCTTCGCGTTCCCGGACGAGGCGCTTTTTCAGATTCTCGAAATCCGCCTGGAGATGGATGAGCTGGTTGTACGTCGCCTTCGCGTCCTTTCGTGCCGCCTTCAGCTCCATGCGGAGTTCCTTGCGGGACAGTTTCCGCTTCGCCGGGATTTCCGCCTTGGCTTCGGCGGCTTGACCCGCAGCCGAAGGGGCGACGGCACCTCCACCGTTGTTGGGCACGACAGAATCCTTCGACCCTTCCGTGCCTTCCGTTTCATCCGACTTTTTCGACGTTTCGCTGTCCATCATGACAAGAATTTGGGATGTTATCGTTTCGCCGGACAAACTTCAATCGCGCGAGCGGTGACCTTGAGGCAACACGGCATCCCGGTAACTGCGGGAACCCCCGAAGATCGACCAGTTTGCCTCTTCCATGCGATCCCTTCAGAATAGCCGAATGATCCTATTGGATCACAACTGAGGAAGTCGTGAAGCTCCCACCAGATACCATTATTGCTCCGCAAAAGCTGACGGGCTACTTGCTTTGTCCGCGAGTGGACGACGACAAATCGCGGTTCCTTGCCTTGGCCGGATACACCATCGAAAACGCCGACCGATTGATGAAGGACCTCCGGGAAAAGATTCTTCCCTTGGACGCCGAGCTGTTCGATAGAACCGAGTATGGCACGAAGTACCGGATTCGCGGCTCACTGGCGGGTCCGAATGGCCGTGTCCTCCGTGTTGTCACGATTTGGATGATGGAAGAAGCGACAAGTCAGACAAAGTTTGTTACGCTGATACCGGACAGCCAATGAAATACGAATTGTTCACGAGAGTCGCCTTGAGAGAAGACCTGCCGGATCACGGTCTCCGGCGCGGCGACGTCGCAACCTTGGTCGAACACCACCCCGGCCGAGCCGGCCAGGAGTCAGGCTACAGCCTCGAAGTGTTCAACGCCGTCGGCGACACCGTGGCGGTTGTTACCGTGCGTGAATCACAGGTCGAGCCGCTGACCGCCAACGAACTCCTGCACGTCCGCCCGCTCGCCGCATAATTCCGTCCGACTCCCCCTGCCCCCGGCCCCGCCGTCAACCTCAAAACTCCGCGCAAGCCTCGTCCAAAGGTGTCAACCCCTGTGCCTGACCCCAGCGCCCCCAGACGCAATTTCATGTACGGTCAAGAGTGGCAGGGCCGGCTATTCGCCACGAAGCAGGTCGAAGCGTATGCGGTTCAACAGGATGAGGGTTGGCTGGTCGTCACGGTCGAGGTAAAGTATTTCTGACCAGAATGAAGATTCAATTTGATTCACGGCAGAACATCGCATACATCGGCCTTCGAGAGAAGCCCGCGCAAGTCCAAACGATCAAGATCAGCGATGAACTGAACGTCGATCTGGCGCCGGATGGCACGATCTACGGGATCGAACTGTTGAACGCAAACGAACAACTGCTCTCGCTGGGCAATGGGCAACTGGTCTTCGAGGACCAGTCGACCGGGAATGCCGTCGGCCTGATGCTCCCTCGCTAGTCACCGTTCAAGCGGCTCAGGTACGGATCCAGTTCGAAGAGGGGGCCGATGCGAACGTCCTCCCCACCGCATATCTCGTACCGCTACGTGAGAACAAAGTGCTTTGCGGTCGAGCGTGAGGCGAGCCGCACTCGCATCATCTGCCGCCGGCCATGGAGGGACGGCATGACGAGGGAAGTGCGTCCGTCCGCTGGCTGCCTGAGATCGTCGGATTCCACCTGCCTCCGGCTCCGCCCTCACCTTCAAGACTCCGCGCAAGCCTCGCCCGAATGTGTCAACCCCCATGCCCGACCCCGGCACCCTTAGCCCCATCGATTCTTGCATTAGATGTCAACACCGATTCCTTGCCTATGCAATCCGTTGGCCACCGCGCTATTCCTTCTTTCTGCCAGATGGGGCACTCTCATGAATGTATTCGGCCCTATGCGCTCCCCACCAGACCTTCCAATGGTTGATGATCTTCGACAACGACTCACCCGACCATTCACGTCCCGACAGCATGGATAGGCGGGGATCTTCGAAGTAGGCCAGCGTGTCACTGTCCTTCGGGAGGGTAAACTCGGCACCCTCAGGGTTGATGAAAGTGTGGGTGGCGCGTTCAAGCGCCTCAACAACGTCATTGCGGTCCCACTCATTCAAATCCTGGCGATCAAGCGCATTCATGAGATGCGGGGTGGCCGCCGTCCCCAAGATAACCGGTAACAACAGTGCCTCGTCTCCCAAGCGAGGTTTCTTTTCCAGCCGCTGGACCAGAAAGTCTCCAACCTTCGCATCACCCCGGAAGTATTTGAGGGAATCCAGCGCTCCAGAAAACGCCCTGGCACCCCCCGGCTCTCCAATCTTTGAAAGGAGAAAGTCCCGCCAATCCAAGTCACTCCCCCTCCCCGGCCCGCTGAATCCGCGAACGATGCAATCAAAATGCACACCATACGGCACCGGCGATTTCAGCAACTCCTCTCGGAGCGACTTGAAGTTCTGCATCCTGCTAGCGAGGAATTCCATCTCCTCGCAACCCCACCTGCTTGGAGGCATGGAACGAACATAGCGCTCCACAAAGTTTGGTCTGAATCGAGACAGTGGGGAAAAGAATTGCGCATAGAATGAATCACCGATCAATTCGTCCGCTGCTCCCCGTGGAAGGAAAGATATCAGGCTCTTGTACGTCGCGTCACACGTCGTTTCCCGCATGGGCGGCTTCTTGTCGGGCTGCGGGACATAGTGCCTCCAGGTCTCAGCCTGGAAGTCGAGCCGGGAAAGTCCCAAGTCCGTTGCCACCCACAGAGCGCCACTGTCCGCCAAGATGTCATGAACAATGAATCCGCACGGGCCGCTTTCGGTGCCTGCGAATGTCTGAACCTGATCCTTCTCCCAGTCGTATCTTACGAGGCCATGCGTTGGCTCGGCCCCGAGGCACTCGCAGCCTCTCTCCGTGCCGAACCAAAGACTTTTTCCATCGTAGGCGAGATGCGAGGCACCAGAGTCCATCAGAACACTTGGTCGGCGGATCTCCAACTTCCCAGTCTTCGGTAGGAATCTGCCGATTCCGCCTACGAGGCCCCCGCCTTCACACACAGTTGATCCCATGACGAACCAAACATCATCTCCCACTTCCACGCAGGATGATGGCGACTGCGCAACCTCATCCACATCTTGGTACTGGTAGTGGGGATTGATTTCCGCAGCCCGCTCCTTCGAGATCGGAAGTTCCGGAAGCGTGACCTCACATCCACGTTCGTACTTGAAGCATTCGCTCCCTGAGCACTTGAGATCGGGCTGTCGTGCCCAATCCTTTCCCTCATGAAGCTGGAGGACCAAGATGGAGGCCCGTTCCACGTAAACTCGCGGGTCTCCTGTGCGCGCGAACTTGCCGCCCAGAAAGACCTCCAATCCGTTTTCACCCTTCTCCAGATGCCAAACTGCCGGATAGTACTTCTCATCAGAGCAAACGAACGCCGCGAAGCTTGTTGAAGCCGGGACAACATACGCCCCAAACACGGCTACGATCAGAAAAACCTTATGCCCGAAGAGGTGATTGAGCTTGCCCATGTGATCCCCAGACCTTGACTACGGCTTGCGGCTCGCGCTCTTGCAACGCAGCTGTCGCAACATGGCCCATTCAGTGTAGTCCCCTTCACAAGAACCAACAAGGGCTGGCCTGTCTACAAGCCATGTCGCCCCAGTGCCTTGGTGATGGTCCGATCCGCAACCCTGTTGAAAGCCAGCGAACGAGGGCTAAGGTGTCGGTTTTGCAGATTGAGTTGTGCTTTCATTCTACCGATGGGAGACGTCTTTACAAAGGTGCGGTCATCTTCTCCCTCGAATCCGCTGGAGTTCATCAGGGTCGATTTCAATATCCTTTAGAATGGAGCGTATCGTTCCTCGTCGAAGGTCCTCCCCGCGATGAACAGGTACGACGGTGGCCCTACCATCTTCGTCAATCTGGGGACACCATACCTATTTTCACGAACTGAGTAAGGTGTCCCCCGATTCCCCCTTCTGTTTTCATGAAATGAGTAAGGTGCCCCCCGATTCCGAAAATAATTTAGAAGAATGGGGCGGAATCGAGCGATGATCGGCTTGTCGGTGGATTTAGCCGGTACTGTTTTGCGACCGATTGAACGGCCTCGAGGTACCAGTCGGGTGCTAAGGGACTAACTAACACCTTCTCTATCAACAAATTTAGTTCGACCTGAACGAGCGTACCCTGGTCTGGCGGAACTGCCTCAAAGTCATACACAACCATACGGGGAGGTCGAGCCGACTTACTTCTCTTATATTTCAATGGCCAGTCGTCGGTTAGAATTGCCCGCAACTCACGTTCATGCTCGAATGATTTTCTTTTGTATAGGAATGGAGCGATGTACATGTCTTCAGGAATGGGCTGAGTCGCATAGTCGACATACGCAACCTTCCCACACAAAATACTTTCATGCAGCAACCTGCGTAATCGCCCGAATGTAGATTGAATGGCTATCGCCTTGCCTGAATCCGAATAGAGGCGCCACATTGCCTCTGACTCACCATCGTTTATATGCCAGCAGCTCACCTTGGTCCACTGGCGAATCGACTCTCGAAAAAGTGATTGAACTTCTCGAATCTCCTTTGGAGTTCTTGACTTGGAATTGCGGTTGCTCTTATTTGCTATCGGCAACGAGCCTTCGTGCGCATCCGCCAACGTCGAAACTCGTGAGAAATATAAGCCCCCCTTGGCCAACATGGATACAAATTTGGCGAAATCCATGTAACGCCAGATCCTGACCTTGGGATTTCCAGGCTCCCGGATATTGGGATGGATCATCTTCTTTCGATCTGGGGGCATCATACCTATTTTCATGAATTGAGTAAGGTGTCCCCCGATTTCCCCGATTTCCCCAATTTCGAAAGGACGGGGGTAAGCTCCCTTTCCATCAGCCGCTCAAAGAATCTCGTGGATGCGAAGGTAGATGTTGCCAGTTTGCGACGCCTCTCTGCGCTTTCTCAGGAGAAGCTGAATGAGATCAATGCGCCCTTCCAGAACCGCCATCAGATCGCTGCCGTCTACAAGCAGCATCATCCGGCGGCCGGACGAGTGAGCCCTTACGCCGTCCTCCGAGAAACCATTGATCGAGAGGAAGAACCCCAGGGTGTTGTCGAGCTTACGGGCCAGCTTCCCGGCAAGAACATCCAGGTCTGCCGCACCGATAGCCTCCTGCTGCCACTTGCCCTCGAATAGGTAATCCGTAGCGTCGAAGGTGAAGGCCCCGTCGATCTGCTCTCCGACGATCTTGAAAGACGCGCGGGGGTCCAGATCAAAGAGTTCAAACAGCTCGCGAATGATCTTCTCCAAGCGGTAGCCGCGCTGCTGCGGCTCTTGGGAGTTCAAGAGGCTGAAGTATTCCTTTGTCAGATCCTCCAGCTTGGACCGGACGGCTGTCGTCCGGAGCATCTCCTCATGCGCTTTCCGCCGTCGCTCCTCCATCCGCTTCTGCTCGTCAAACAGAGCTTCGTGGGCTTCTGTCAGTTTCCGAAGCGCCCGTACGGACGCACGAGCTGCGGCAGCCTTCTCCTTTCCGCCCTCAAGACGCTCCAGATGCGAGAAGTCGTCGACTCTCGCGACCTCTGCCATCAACCTGAGGATGTCCGCCTGGTATTCATCCTGCCGGCGCTCAAGAAAGCCAATCAACTCGCTGACGATGTTCCTCTTGTAGTCACCCCAATTTAGACGGCTCAGCAAGGCCGGGTTGGTGACCGTGGTCGTCAGGAAGCTCCTGAGATCGCCCTTGTACCAGTAGAGATTGGTCAGAGCATCTTTGAGAGCGACGATCGCGGCTGACGCGATCTTCTTGGTCGACATGTGCGTCTCTAGTGTTCCTCCAGGTGGCTAACGCTCCGGTTCAGCGGCGGCGGAACGCCGTCCGTGCATTTGGGGCGTGCATTTGGGGTCAACTCCACACACTTGACAGAACGGACGGTCGGGTCAGTCCGACGGGAGCGGAGTGCCTTGTGTACAGAGTGTAGAGCTCCTCCCAATACTTGCCTTGCTTGGTCCCCCAACATCGGATGGAAGATTCCCACGGCGGTCTTGGTGCTGTCAAGCGCGGGGAAAGCACATTTGAAAACCGCAGGAGGGGTCTGATAGAGTGAAACCCTCATGAAAGGTCTCATCCTCAGCGGCGGGAAGGGCACGCGGCTCCGCCCGATGACGTACACGAGCGCGAAGCAACTCCTCCCCGTTGCCAATAAGCCGATCATCTTCTATGGAATTGAAGCTCTCCGCGAAGCGGGAATCGTAGACATCGGAATCATTGTCGGAGAAACCAAGAAGGAAATCGTCGAAGCGGTGGGCGACGGCTCGCGATGGGGCGTGTCGATCACGTACATCGAGCAGGACGCCCCCCTCGGACTGGCCCACGCGGTCAAGACGGCCCGAGACTATCTCAAGAAAGATCGTTTCGTCATGTATCTCGGCGACAACCTCCTCCTCGAAGGCATCAAGAAGTGGGCCGACCTCTACAGCCAGGATAATGCTCATTCTCACATTCTGCTCGTGAAGGTGCCAAACCCGTCCTCCTTTGGAGTGGCCGAGGTGAAGGATGGGCGTGTGGTGAAGCTCGTCGAGAAACCGAAGCAGCCGAAGAGCGATCTCGCTCTGGTCGGGGTTTATTTCTTCGATCACCACGTGTTTGAGGCCGTGGATCAACTGAAACCCTCGGCGCGTGGCGAACTGGAAATTACCGATGCCATCCAGTGGCTCGTCGATCACGATTTCAAGGTCGTCCCCCACCAGATCACGGGGTGGTGGAAGGACACCGGCAAGCTGGAGGATATCCTGGAGGCAAACCGGATGGTGCTCGACAATCTCACGATGCGCGTGGAGGGAAAAGTCAGCGAGTCGTCACGCGTGGAATTCAAAGTTGTGATCGAGCAGGGCGCCGAAATCGTCGGCAGCGTCGTCCGCGGGCCCGCGATTATCGGCCGCGGGGCACGGGTGGAGGGATCCTACGTCGGGCCTTTCACGGCCATCGGGGAGAATGCGGTGATCCAGAACAGCGAAGTGGAGCACAGCATCATCCTGGGAGGCAGCCGGATTCTCGATCTGGAAGGGCGCATTGAAGACAGCCTGGTGGGAAAGGACAGCGTGATCACACGGGCGAAGAAGTTCCCGCGGGTGCACCGGTTCATGATCGGAGACAGTTCCCAGGTCGAAATCGTTTGAGGCGGAGATGAAGCTGCTCGTCACAGGCGGCGCGGGTTTCATCGGGTCGGCGTTCATCCGGCTGGTTCTCCGCGAGAGAGCCGCATGGAGCGTCGTTAACGTCGACACGCTCACCTACGCGGGTAATCTGGAGAATCTTGCCGAGGTCGAAACCAACTCCCGGTACCAATTCGTCAAGGCGGACATCACGGACGGCAAGGCGATCCAGGAGGTCCTATCGAACGGATTGGATGCCATTGTCCATTTTGCCGCCGAAAGTCACGTAGATCGGAGCATTCAGGACTCCCATCCGTTCATCGCCACCAACGTCCTCGGCACACAAATCCTCCTCGATGCGGCCCGCGCGCGCAAGGTTCCCCGTTTTCTCCACATATCCACCGATGAAGTCTACGGCTCACTCGGGGAGACAGGCCACTTCACCGAGGACAGCCCCTTGCAACCCAACAGCCCTTACGCGGCCACAAAAGCCGCCGCCGACCTTCTTGTGAGAGCCGCCTTCGTCACCCACAAGATGGGCGCTCTGATCACGCGCTCGTCCAACAACTACGGCCCCTACCAGTTTCCCGAGAAGCTCATCCCGCTCATGATCACGAATGCGATGGACGATCAGCCGCTTCCCGTCTACGGCAAGGGCGAGAACGTGCGGGATTGGACGTATGTGGACGACAACGCGAGGGGGATCCTCACGGTTCTGGAGAAGGGCAAGGACGGCGAGGTGTACAACATCGGCGCCGGGGAGGAGCGGAGAAATCTCGAAATCTGTGAAATCATCCTAAAGGAACTTGGGAAGTCTCGATCGCTCCTTCGTTTTGTGACGGATCGGCCGGGGCACGACTGGCGGTACGCGCTAAAGAGCGACAAGGTCCGTGCACTCGGCTGGTCGCCCGCTCTCGATCTGCCGCGCGGCCTCCATCAAACCGTGGAATGGTACAAAGCCCAACGCACATGGTGGGAGCGCGTCAAGTCCGGCGAATACAAGAACTACTACGAACAGGCGTACGGTCGCAGGCTCCAGGCCGCTCGCGCTCGCTGACATGGCATGAGCGCCGACAGCGCGCTCCTCGAAAAAATCGGGCGGTTTCCCCACTCCCCTGGCGTTTACCTCATGAAATCGGCCCGCGGGGACGTTCTCTATGTCGGCAAATCCACCGACCTCCGCTCCCGCGTGAGGCAGTACTTCGCGGGACAGGATACCCGGCCGCGCATCCACTCCCTCATGAAACAAGTCTCCGATGTGGACTGCATCGTCACCGCGAGCGAAAAAGAGGCCCTCCTACTCGAAAATTCGCTGATCAAGGAGCACCAGGCTCCTTACAACGTGTCGTTCCGCGACGACAAGGACTATCTCTGGCTCAAGATGGACATGCGGCATGATTTCCCCCGCCTGGTCTTCGTGCGCCGCCCCAAACACGATCAGTCCAAGCTATTCGGTCCCTTCGCCTCCGCGCGGGCGGCGCGGGAAACCGTCCGATTCGTCAGCTCGATGTTCCCCCTCCGCACCTGCTCCGATTTCGAGTTCGCGAACCGGAGCCGACCCTGCCTCGAATACCAGATGATGCGATGTCCCGCCCCGTGCGTCGGCAACATAAGCCGGGAGGATTACGGGAATCGCGCCAGGGAGGCGATGCTATTCCTGAGCGGAAAGAGATCGGAGGTCGTGCGCGAGCTGGAAGCCGAGATGGCCGCCCTCTCCGCCGAGGAACGCTTCGAAGAGGCGGCCGCGGTCCGCGACCGGATCGACGCCATCCGGAAAACACTCGAACCGCAGTCGGTGAATCGGGCGGAATCCCAGGACCAGGACGTGCTAGGCATGGCGAGAGAGGCCGATCGGTTGACCGTCATCCTCATGGCCATCCGGCAGGGGAAACTGACGGACACCAAGACCTACCACCGGCACGATGTTATGGAAGACGATCCCGAAGTTCTGGCCGCGTTTCTCTTGCAGCACTACGAGAAGAACGCCGTCCCAAGTCAGATTCTGCTCCCTTTTTCCGTTGCCGGCATGGAAGAGATGCAGGGGGAACTGAAATCCAAGGCCCTGCACGCGGTATCTCTGGAGGTTCCGGAGAGGGGCATGCGCAAGTCGCTGACCGAACTGGCGAGGAAGAATGCGGAGAATGCGCTTCAAATCGCCCGGCGGGAAGAGGAGCGGAATCATGATCTGCTTGCCGGTCTCCAAAAAGAGCTCTCTCTCCGGAATTTCCCCGCCGTGATGGACTGTCTGGACATCTCCAACATTTCGGGCGAGCACGCCGTGGGATCGGCCGTTGTCTTCAGAGACGGGATTGCGTCGAAAAAAGATTACCGGAAGTTCCGTGTTCGCCTTCGGACGTCGGATGGAACCACGCTCGTGGATGACTACGCCATGATGCGCGAGGTGGTCCGTCGAAGATACGCGCGCCTTCTCCGGGAGTCCAAACCGCTGCCGGATTTGATCGTCATTGATGGCGGACGAGGGCACGTCGAGGCTGCCCGCACTGTTTTGGCGGAGTTGAACGCGGAGACTGATCTGATCGGCTTGGCGAAGGACAAGGAATCAGGAGTCCAGCCCCGTGTGGATAGGGTTTACAAGGCCGGGGCCGTCGCCCCAATCATCCTTTCAAGCAACGCGGCGGCCGCCTTCGTTCTGATGCGGTTGAGGGACGAAGCGCACCGGTTCGCCATCACCTACCATCGGGTCCTGAGATCGAAAAACACCATCGCCGGCGAACTTGAAAAGATTCCGGGAATCGGGCCGAAGACCTTGCGAAAAATCATGCGGGCATTTGGAAGCCCGGACGCAGTGAAAAAGGCCACAGTGGAGGATCTTGTGGGCAGGGGGAAACTGCATGCGGCACTCGCCGATCGATTGTATCGCCACTTTCATCCTGAGACACCCGCCTGATCCTGGGCGCATGCCGTGAATCCGCCGCCTCCACGGCAGGCCACGCCGCTCATTCAATCCCTCTTCCTTCAGCCGCTCATCGTGTGTCTGGCCGGTGTCGCAATCGGCATCCTCCTCTCGTCATCCATCCATTTCTCGCTCCCCATCCTTCTCATTCTGGATGCCATTCTCGTATTGCCCCTGATTTGGACTCACACCAAACCCACGCTCTACCTCTTCCTGCTCCTCGCGACGGCCGCCTTATTCGGAGCAGCAAGGACAAGGGCATCCCTCACCCCTCCAGCCTCAGACGACGTTTCCAAGTCGGATTCCAGCAAGTCGGTCATTCTCGAAGGTCAGATCGACGAGGTTCCGGATCTGACCCGCAATGGAACACGCTTTGTGCTCCGCGCCACCAGGCGGATTCTGGGTCCGGCGGAATGGCAGCCGCTCACCGGGCGAATCCTCATCTACCTGCCGGAGAAGATTCCCGATCTCGCTTTCGGCGACAGGCTCCGAGCACGCGTGAAGGTCTCGCCACCCCGGAACTACCGGACGCCCGGGGCGTTTGACTACGTCCGGCACCTGGAACGTCGGAACATCCATGTTGTGGGCTATGTGCATGACAGCCGTCACCTCGCCGTGCTCGGTGATCGGCCCTCGACCGGTTTTCGCGGTTGGATCCTTCGCGTTCGGAATCGATTGGATGACGCACTCTCCCGCCACTTCCCGCCGCGATCGGCGGGCCTGGCCAAGGCCTTCCTCATCGGCCGGCGCGACGCTCTGTCCGAGCAGGATGAAGATATTTTCCGCCGGGCGGGCGTTGTTCACATTCTATCCGTGTCCGGACTGCACATGGGCGTGGTGGGCCTGTCGGTCTTCGCCGTTCTCTGGCGCCTTCTCGCCGCGATTCCGGGGCTTGCGCTGCGAATGTCCGTCCGAAAAATGGCGGCCGTGTTCGCCATCGGGCCGACGGTCTTGTACCTCTTCCTCTCCGGAGCGGAACCGCCGGCCGTCCGCTCCACTCTCCTGATCGGGCTTTTCTGCATGGCCCAGTTGGTGGAGAGGCCGAAAGAACCGTTCCACGCCCTCGCTGTTTCGGCGCTCATCATGCTGGTTGCCCGCCCCCTTCTTCTGTTCGACATTTCATTCCAGCTCACGTTTCTCTCTGTCCTCGGCATTCTGATGGCCATGCACGGCTTTCCCGTCCTGGAGTTCGATGCTGAAGGTATCACTCGCATCTTGTTCAAACCGATCCGGGGGCTTATTCAGGGCCTGACCGCCACGATCGGGGCCACGCTGCTTACCGCTCCGCTCGTCCTTCAAGCGTTCAACCTTTTCTCTCCGGTCGCCATTCTCTCGAACCTGGTGATCGCGCCCCTGTCGAGCGTGGCCGTCGTTCTTCTCCTCCTGCTGACGCCTGCGGCCCTGTCGGGATCGTCCATCCTTCCGGTCCTAATCACCCCGGTTCAGGCCCTCCTGAATGGAATCACGGATTGCGCGAAGCTCCTCTCCAATCTCCCCGCCGCCTCCCTCTGGCTGCCGGAACCCACCCTCACAGAAACCTGCCTCCTTGTCACCCTGGGCACAAGCCTCCTGTTGATCCGGAGGCGCGTGGGACGCGCAGGGCTCGCGCTCTCAGTTCTTGGCCTGGGCGCGGTTATGGGCGGAGGCTTCCTCCACGAACACCGTGCGGGGACCTTCAAGGCCGTCTTCCTCGATGTCGGGCAGGGAGACTCCGCCTGGGTCCGGCTTCCCTCGGGTAAGACCATGCTGATCGATGCCGGTGGAGGGGCCTTTCAGACCTTCGACGTGGGAAAAAACGTCGTGGCCCGATACCTCTGGTTGCGAAAACAACTCCGCGTGGATGTTCTGGCCATTTCGCATCCTCATCCGGACCACGCGGATGGGGCAAAGTTCATCCTCGAACACTTTCGGGTCGGGGAGCTGTGGACATCGCCCGAATTCCCCGGCCCGGACGGCTACGGTGCCGAACTTCTGGACATCGCAAAGCACAAGGGAATCCCCCACCGCGTGCTCCAGGCAGGGGACGTCGCATGGCAGGGACCGAGCGAGATCATCCGCGCTCTTGCACCGCCGACGGCGCTTTACGATGACGTCAACGACAACTCACTGGTACTCCGAATTGATGCGGATGGCGCGAACGCACTTTTCCCCGGCGATATCGGAACCCGATCCGAAACCCGGATGTGGCTCGCCGGTGAGGATCTACACGCCGCTTTGCTTAAAGTCCCTCACCACGGCTCGCGCACCTCCAGTTCGGAAGCGTTTCTGCAAGCGGTCCTCCCGAAGCATGCGGTCGTTTCGGTGGGAGCGGACAATCGATACGGACTTCCCGATGAAGAAATCTTGGAGCGAATTGCTAAGGTTGGTGCTGAAGTTGTGCGATTGGATCAGACCGGCGCCGTCGCCTTCGAATGGAAGAATGGAAAATGGCAAAGGGCGACTCCATAGTCACCCTTTGAAACTCTATCCCTGTATTCAGCCAGAACGCCCTCCGTCCTGCCGAAGGCCACCGTCGCCTTATCTGATCGTCAGAACTCGGCCAAAGTTTAGCGTTTTACACTCGGGGCCTTCTCCGCAACAATGCGCGCATGCGAATACTGGTCACAGGCATCGATGGGTACATCGGCTGGCCGCTGGCGCTGCGCCTTTCCCGAAGGCTTCCGAAAGCGAAAATCGTGGGCGTGGACAATCTGGCACGCCGAAAATGGGTGCGGGAATCGAAATCCACCTCTGCAATCCCGATCCAAGGAATGGAAACCCGGCTCAAAGCCGCCCGCGCGAACGGGTTTGAACGCATCTCCTTTCAGAAATTGGACCTCACCCGGCTGGACGAAGTCCACGATCTGATCCGGCGGACCAAGCCCGACCTTATCCTTCATCTTGCGGCACAACCGTCGGCGCCCTACTCCGAGTCGAGTCCCGCACGGGCCCATTACACCCAGGCCAACAACGTGCTCGGCACGCTGAACCTGCTTTGGAGTTTGCGGAAAACGGGTTTGGAGAAAGATTGCACGTTCGTCGAAACGACCACGATGGGCATTTATGGCGCTCCGGAGATTCCGATTCCCGAGGGATTCCTCGACGTGAGCCGGGATGGAAAACAGGATCGGCTTCCCTATCCCGGCCTGGCGAGTTCCTGGTACCACATGACCAAGGCCCACGACTTCAACAACCTCTACCTCGCACACCGCCAGTGGAAACTGAAGGCGATCGATCTTCGCACGGCCATCGTCTACGGGACCGGAACCGTGGAAACGAGCGTCCATCCACACCTCGCTACCCGTTTCGATTTCGATTTCTACTTTGGGATCGTCATCAATCGATTTTGCGCGATGGCCATGATCGGCCACCCCATCAGCATCTATGGTACGGGCGAGAGGGGCAAACCGTTCATTGCGCTGGAGGACTGCGTCGAGTCGCTCGTGCGCATCGCCGAGAAGCCGCCCGCGGGCGGTTTCCACGTTCTCAATCAGTTCACGGAGATCGTGACCATTACGGAACTCGCCCGCCTCGTGGAGGCGGCAGCGCAAGAGCTGAACTTGAAGTGCGAAATGAATTGGATCGAAAATCCGCGTTCAGAGAAGGACGTTCACAAGATGGCCGTGGACTCTCCGGCCTTTCAGCGTCTGCTCGGCGAGCCCAAAGTCCGGGTCAGCGCCGGCATCCGCGAGATCATGAAACGTCTCCTCCCCGCCCGCCCCGTCATCGAAAACCACCGCTCCGCCATCCTGCCGAAAAAATAGCAGGGCTGGCGTTCAGCGCGCTAATTCAGGAGGCGGACGAACGGAGGGCCTTGGCGCCCGGAAAGATGGCGCGTTGGCCAAGGAGTTCCTCGATGCGGAGATGAGGCACCCCGCGTGAACCCAACCTTTGCCTGTTCGGTACTGTAACAATACAATGGCGCCATGATTTACCTTGACCACAACGCCACAACGCCCGTGTTGCCGGAGGTACTTGAGACGATGATGCCCTACTTCACCAAGGAATGGGGCAACCCCTCCAGCAGCTACAAATTCGGATCCAAATTGAAAACCGTGATCGAGCAGGCGCGGGAGCAGGTAGCTCAACTGATAGGCGCGCACCCAATGGAAATCATCTTCACCTCGTGCGCCACGGAGAGCAACAACGCGGCGATCCATGCAGTGCTCAAAGCCAATCCGGGCAAGCGGCACATCATCACGTCATCTGTGGAACATTCGTCGGTGCTCAACTACTGCAAGGCACTGGAGAAGGATGGTTATCGCGTCACGTATCTGCCGGTGGATCGCGAAGGGCTGATGAAGCCGGCGGATTTGGAGACTGCGATCACCGGCGAAACGGCCATCGTCTCATTGATGTGGGCGAACAACGAGACGGGGGTGCTGTATCCGGTGAAAGAAATCGCGGAGATTTGCCGGTCCCGCGGGGTATTCTTCCACTGTGATGCGGTGCAGGCAGCGGGCAAAGTGGAAATCGACGCACGAAAAGCGCCCTTAGACTTCCTTTCACTGACAGGCCACAAATTTCATGCGCCGAAGGGCATCGGGGCGTTGTACATCCGCCGAAAGGCGCCGTTTTCACCTCTCATCGTTGGTGGGCATCAGGAGCGACGTCTGCGCGGGGGAACCGAGAGCGTCCCGTTGATCGTTGGGATGGGCAAGGCGGCGGAGTTGGTGGGCAAGAGTCTGCCCGCCTACGACAAGAGAGTCGGGCCGTTGCGTGATGCGTTGGAGGCCGGGATCCTTGGGTCAATTCCTTACGGGGAATTGAATGGGCATAAGACCTTCCGTTTGGCGAATACCACCAACCTCACATTCAGAGGAATCGAATCGGAGGCTTTGCTTTTGCTGCTCGATCAGGAGGGAATATGTGCCTCATCGGGATCGGCCTGCCTTGCCGGGTCGGACGAACCTTCGCACGTCGTCAAGGCCATGAAGCCCGATTCCTCCGCTTCCCGTCAGATGATCCGATTTTCGCTGGCCCCTTCGAATACGTCCGATGAGGTATCGGCAGCCGTCGGGGCCGTGCTCCACGCTGTCACCGATTTGCGGGGCTGACTTCTCTCTCATGAAACTTCCGGCGGACACGGTGATCGCCCCCGAGAAGGTGACGCGATACCTGCTTGTACAGTATGCCCGTGGCGACAAGTCAAAGTTTCTGGCGGCGGCAGGCTATTCTCTCGAAGACCCTGACAGGCTCCTCCACGATCTCCGCGCGCAGATTCTCCCGTTGGAGGCAACGGCCGTGGAATCGAATCAGTTCGGGGAATATTTTGAAATCCGAGGCACGCTGACCGGCCCCAACGGCGTAACGTTGGCTATCCGAACCATCTGGCTCAAGGAACGTTTGTCCGGCGCCACGAAATTCGTTACACTAATTCCAGACAGGCGGAAAAAATGACGGAATTGACATTGTACAGAGATGCCGTGCTCACGGCCGACCTGCCCAAGCATGGCCTCAGGCGTGGCGATATCGTCAAATTGGTGGACCACCATGTTGCTCCAGATGGGACGGAGGGTTACTCCATCGAGGTGTTCAATGCCGTGGGCGACACCATCGCCGTCACCGCCGTTCCAGCCGCTTCGCTCGAACCCCTAAGCGAGAACGAAATCCTCTGCGTCCGCCCCCTCGCCGCGTAATATCGTCCGATTCCCCCCGCCTCAGGGTCCACCCCCTACCTGAAGCTTCGTCCAAATGTGCCAAACCCCATGCCTTACCCCGGCCGTGCGGTTGCCGCTCGGGCCGCTCTTGAGGAGCGTGGAGGCCTCTGCTAGACTCCGATTGAGATCATGACCATTACCACGCTCGCCCAAACTATCCGCCACCTTCCTACTCCGGACCGGATCAAGCTCTTTGATCGGCTTGGCCCGACGCTGGAAGATTACCTTCTCGCCAAGATAGCCTACGACCGCTTCAGGAAGGCATCTCACAAGCGGATTCCCTGGGCGGACCTCAAGCCCTGACGTTGTACAAGGTCGAATTCCTCGAGGAAGCCGCACAGGACTGGCTTGACCTCGATCATTCCGTCCGCAAGAGACTTTTCGCGGCCATTGAACGATTGAGGTCGCATCCCGATCTGTACGGGAAACCTCTCGCCCAGCCTCTCCACCGTCTGCGACGCATCCGAAGCGGCGACTTCCGAATCGTCTACAGGGTGAACGAAGGAACCAAGACGGTCGAAGTTGGAGTCGTCTGCCACAGATCGCAGGTCTACCAAATCGCCCTCCGTCGCCGGCTCGTCTGAACCTCCCGCATAACGCCGCGGTTCACGCGCGCCAAGGGGGAGTGGCACAATCGGGGTACATTCAAAACCACGCTCTGGCGGAATTGCGAGATCCGCGCTGTCGGGGGGAATCGGGGGACGCCATACTTATTTGTGAATTGAGTACGGTATCCCGGGAATCCAGACCGTATCGAGCCATCGAGAGAATGCTCACAATCACGTTGTCGGGATCAGCCTTGTCCGTGCTGCCCCACGGAGTGTCAGAACACGCCGGACTCAAAGTATCAACCCCCATGCGCCATGCCAGCCGCCGCGAAATGTCCTGTGTCTAGAGTTGACCCCACTGCCCGCTAGAGTTGACCCCACTGCCCGCATCAACCCCCATGCCTGACCCCCGCCAGCCGCCGTTGATTTCACCTTCACCCGCAGATCAGGGAAATAGCACCTCCGAAAAGGATGGGAAGTATCGATACACCTCCGCATATCTCTTGACATCCGATTCAGGCACGCCGGGCACGCGCAGTTTTCCTGAGGATATCTTGGGCAACTGCGAGTTAAGATGACGAATTTCTTTCGGCGTCAGACAGGGCGCCTTTATGTGGCAAGGATCGGAACTGGCGCGAATGAACGGCAACGTATCAAAGTTGCACTCTAGGAATTTCTGCTCCTCTTCCGCACGGAAAAAGATTCCACCGACCGTAACCATCTGGGCTCCATCCTTGTAGCGGAAGTGAAATAGTTGCCGATATTGGACCTTTTCATTCAGCGGAAGCATTGAATTTCGCAAAGATATTTGCTCGGAAATTACGTTATCAATGACCTTGCGAAACACGCTAGCAAGCCCTTGACCACGCAAGTCAGTTCCAGAAGTGCCAGCCGGCAGTTGCCCCCCCAAAAGCTCCTTGGCGATACGCAGGCGATACTCGTCGAGATCGAACGTTTTGCCAGTTTCCTTTTCATACGTTTCGCGATCCTCCTTGGCTGGCTCGGCGTCTGGGTGTGCGTTTACGGTGACTACCAACGAACTGCCGCTGGCCGCACGCAGACAGACGGTTGCGATATCCCCCAATATTCCAGTATCAAGACGATTCTCGTAGTCCAACCATGCGATGGTGCGACGCCGCCAGTCTATTGTAGGCAGAACCTCACCAGAGTTTGCAAACTTCAATTGTATGCACCGGTAAGGGCGGTTGAATCGGAAGCAGGCTCTCGACGACGTTTCTTTTTCAATACTCAGCATGTTGGTTATGCCGAGTTCGCGATGGAGGAGTTGGAAATCGCTGAAGTAGATGGAGCCAAATCCCACGTAGCGGTATTCCTGAATCCGCTGGAAGGGATGCAGACGTTCGAACGCCGCACACAGCATCCTCCGTTCAATCGCCTTTCCCGGACGCAGTGCATAGTTGATGATTCGGAAGCTGTCCGACACTATTCTTCCCCTTCGGCTTCGTAGCGCATGAAATATTCGAACGTTTTCTCCCCAACGCCAGTGAAGGTTTTCGATTTAAGAATCAGCTTGGCTCTCTCAACCTCACTCGCAGGCTTCCAGTATTGAATTCTACACATTCTCGGCCCGGCAGCGGCGGGAGCCATTGACGGAGCTACGAAATTACCCCCACGCTTAATCATGTTGACCTGTTTCGAGTCGGCGGTCTCGATTGCATTTTCGAGGGGATGTTGGCCCTCACCGGCAGTCTTTTCCTTGACAAGATTAGTTAGAAAAGTCAGTACCGGCCTGGTCATCTCGATCATCTCGCGCTGGACAGCCTTGTAGACGGGGGAGTCGGCGTCCACTCCGGTTTTCGTCGTTGTCCAAGGCAGCAAAGAACCATCATCAGAGTCGAGATAAGCGTAGCCACGAAAATAGGCAAAATCAGGATGGTATGCCCGCATGTTGTGACGATTCCCCCAGACTGTTGCGTCTGATTGGTCGGCGCGCAATATTAGGCGTCCGTTGCAGAAGACATACCAGCCGCCATCGTGGAAGCTACGCTCCGCAACGCCAGCATATAGCCTTACTCGCACCGGCGGGCCCGGCTTACCTACGAGTATTTTGCTCGGATAAGACTTCTCCACATAGCCGGGCTGCAACATCTTCGAAACAAAAAGCTCCTGCGGATCATGCTTGATCGGCAGACCGTTCAAGGTGATGGCAAGCTCGCGATCCAAAGTTAAGGGGTGAGCTTGGCTCATCTCCTCTGCAAGCCTGCTCTTAAAGTTATCCAATGCGAAAGTATCCGCAACATTCGCCAGGAGCCGGTCGACCTCGATGCGCGTGCCGGTGTCCTTCTCCGGAACGTGCAAACCAGTCTCTAGTTCACTGAAAGTGAAGTGCCACTCCTCGGGAGATTGGGCATCAGCCATCCATTGATCCACATCGACATCCACCGTGAATCGCGCCTCCCTTGTTGTCGAGCGCACGACAAAATGGCGTCCAAGCCTAAAGAAGGTCCGCTTCATGCCTACTCCGAACTGTCCCATTGAGCCAGGGGTGCCCTCAGTTTCTTCTGGCCGCCCAAAGCGAAATGCGTAGCCGCGTGCGACATCAACGGGAATTCCGCCACAGTTATCGGCAATGAGAAAATGCCTAGCATCCAGTTTCATTTCCACCCTTAGCCCGCCATAGTTGCCAGCGGGACGAAGTCTCCGTGCTCCGTCCACCGAATTATCTACGAGATCAAGAATGGCTCGCGTTAGCGGGATGTCCCTTGTGAGCATGTGAATGAAGAATTCCTTTGTTGGAGACGCATTGATGAGCTTCTGCCCACCTTGGGAGGATGAAGTAGGTGCCATGCGTCTACCTCCCCCCATCACGCCAGAATTGGCGGGCTGGGCCGGTGATGAGCTTGCCTTGCAAGCGCAGAGCGGCTTCGGCTTTCGTGAGTTTCTGATGAACCACACCGCCGAGGATCATTCGTTGTTCGGCGTCTTTCAGCGTGTGCGGCGAGAAGTGGGCTCCGCATTCGGCCAACTCGGCGAAATTGGTATCGTTGGCGCCCGGCGTCAGGAATTTATCGGCGTCCTGCGAAGCCAGCCAGACGGGGAAGCCCCATGATCGACCCTGCCTCGCGAGCAGGCTCAGCAGGCCGGCCTTGCTCTCCTTCGGCAGAATCAGATGCGCTTCATCCACAAATAGCACCATCTTGAGAGGCTGGATGTCATTCTTCACGGCCAGTTGCCGGCTCAATTTCTTGATGAGGAAGTTCAGAATGAGGGCGGCCGACAATGCCTTCGTATCGTTGTCCGTCCCGAACTCCTTGAAATCGATGACCAGGGAACCATTCAACCATTCCTCCGGGGTGATCGCGGTCCGGGCGGAGGCGAACAGATTGAACCGCTCGATCTTTTGAACGATGCGCTGTTCAACACCCTCCGTGCCGCTGTTCACGAGCTCCGCCGACAAGGACGCGAAATCCGGTTCGGCGAGTCGCTGGTAGCAGTCGCTGAGATTGCCCTCCTGTCTAGCGCCGAGTTGCGGCGCGAAGCATCGGATAAGGCCCGCCATCTCGTAGGCAACCTGGGCATTCTGTGTTGGGTTCTGATGGCGGTAGAGTGGGTTGATCGGCAGGCTCTGCTGGATCAGGCGGACATACCGCGCGCCGGTCTGTTCCAGGAAGCGCCTGCGATTCTCCGTCTGCCTTGCGTCCTTGGGATTGTCTTCAAGCTCGCCCTTCATGTCGAAAAACACGAAACGAACGCCACCATTCGCCGCTTGCGCCAGGAGGTCGAGCGCAAGCTGGCTCTTGCCGCTGCCGGGTTGACCGGAAATCACCAGCAAGCCGTTGTTCGTGCCCGGACCGTTTACCGACCATTCCGGACCGTCCGTCAATACTTTCAATTTCACTTCGGTCTCGACCACCGGCATCGGTCGAGCGACGGGCTCCGCGCCGGGAAGCCCAGACTCGCCACTCGCCAAACGCAAGAGAGACGCCACGAACCGGGCCTGATCGTTCCCCGATTCCGACCATATCTGCCCCAAGCGTTGGCAGCCAAACTCAAAGTGACGACGAAACTCCTGCCGGTACCCGGCTTCGTCGAGGGTCCGTCCGGCCCGGTGGTTCAATGCGGCGCGGACCAGATCCCGGAGATCATCGCCGACAACCTGCTCGTCATTCAGCGTCACGCCTTTGGAGTCCTTGGGTTTGTACTCGGTGGGCACGCCCTGCCCCAGAGCGAGGAAGAGCGCCGCGCGTCCGACAATCGCCTGATTCCGCGCGCCGACGCGGGCAAAGACGTTCTCGATGAACTCGTGAGCTTCGCCGCTGGTCTCGAATTTCATGGGCCTTTTCCTTCCCGAACAAGCCGCTGCCCTGTGGGAGAGGCCCAAAAAGCTGCGAGAACGCCGTCGCGGAATTCTTCGTAAACCCCTCGATCAGCCTCAAGCATCTTGGCTGCCTTTCGCGCAGCGCGGCGAAACTCAGCCGCAGTTTGCCAGTCCAGCGTACTGTGAAATATCTCGTTGCGCATGATCTCTTCAATCATCCCTGCGTCCACCGGACTGCAACCCGTAGCTTCGATGATGTCTTCAGCGTAGCCGCTCATGGTATTCCTCCTTCGTTGTTACAGGTCCTTTCCGAAGTAGTCGCTTGTGATGCGCACTTCGTAGTTCGGGCTGTCGGGTCTGCCATGCGGGTGCAACGTGTAGGCACGCGCAAACCGGCCACGGGCGCGGTCAAACAGCGGTCCATCCGGATCAATCTCAGCATTCGTGCTGAGGATGATGGACTGGTGGCCGCTGAGGTAAAGCCGGTCGAGCACGTTGGCGCGGACTTCTTTGTCGAGGCGGGCCAGTGGCGTGTCCACAACCAGCGGCGGAACGAGCTTGGCCAGACGACGCAGGGCTTCGTAGAACGCCAGCATTCGCACCTGTCGCTGACCGGCGGACGTGTTCGTTTCCTCCCAGGTAACTTTCCTGCCATCCCGGCGCACGAGCCAGCATTGCCAATGGCCGTCAAAGTCCATGCCCTCGAACTCCCGCTCCCGCTCGGTAATTTCCACCCACAACTTGCCGACTTCCTCGGAGAGCTTCCGCCGCATCAGAATTGCGGCTCGGCTGCGAATCTCGCCGGCGGCCTCGCGGTAGCGGGTCGCCATCGCCGCCAAACTTTCGCCCCGCTTGGCACGTTCGGCAATTTCCGACTGCGTCGTCTCCTGGCGTTTCAGATCCACAAGCTCAACCTCAAGACGCGCGATTTCGGCATCAATATCCTTCAGTCGTTTGGAGATTTGATCGCGGCGAGTGATGAGGCCGCCCCGCTTTTCGTGGAGTTCCACGCCTCGTTTGTACGCCGCCGTGTTTTGTTGCATCTGTCTCAGCTTCTGGTTCAACTCGCGTAGCTCAACGTCCATTCGGTCGATCTCCGCACACCTGTCCGATAGGTCGCGAATATCGCTCTGGTTCAGGGCAAGCTGTCGGCGAATCTGCGCACTCGTGTCGTTGCGGTCGGCAATGTAGATGCGGTCGGGCATCCCTTGCGGTGGTGGATGGAACAGGCTGTGGAGAGCGTCTTCCAATCGCTTCATGTAGAAGGATTCGACATCAGGTTGGAGCTCGAATTCCTTGGGAACACCACCAAACACGTCCTGCTTTACCTGCGGAATCTTCGGCTCGACCGTGGACTTGGCGCTTTCCCACTCGCGACGACGTTCCTCGGATAGCAAAGCGCCATGCAATTCCTTGCAGTAGACCCCAAGCAACGAGACCGGTAGAGCCAACTCCCAAGCTTCTGTGAGTCTGGCTTCGAGTTTGGCTTTGGCCCCTGTAAGTTCGCCGCGGCGTTCTTGAGCTCTCTGCAACTCATCGGGGTCGACTGCTCCAAGCGTTTTCAAGTCGTCTTCGACTTCAACCAGTTCGGCTTCGACTTCTTTCAAGTCGCGGTCAAGGGTTTCGCGTTCAAGATGTCTGACCTTCAAGTTGCCCTCCACAGTCCTCACCTTGCTGTTCAACTCGTTGAGGGTCGTCAATGGGTCAGGGCCGCCGGTGGAATTGAACACGCGTGGGATCTTCGAGCTGATCAGTTGACGGAGATCGTTTTCCAGTTCGGCATAGGCCTGAAGGCCAAGGATTCGACTCACGCCTTCAACGATGTCCTGCTGTCCCAAGTTGATGGCCTGGCTGCGCTCAGCATCGAAAAAGAAGAACCGCGCCAGATGGCGCGGCAGGAAAGCGTCCCGAAGTTTGTGTATCTCTTGTTCGTCTTGGATGGTGCCCGGCTTGTCGGACCGTGTGGCATGATGCTCCCAGACTGGCGCCGAGTTGGAGCGGAACCGCACTTGGCGAAGGATCTCCACTTTCCGACTGCCCACTTTGTCATCGCGGAGACTCACCACCGCCTTGAGACGCACTAAGTCTTTACCTTCAGACAGTGCATGCCGATTGAGCGACTTCTCGAAGGTGAACCGCGTCGCATCTGACCCAGTCTCCACCTTCTTCAAGTCGCCGACGCCGCTCTCGCCGACCACCGCAAGATATAGGGCGCGCAGCAGGTGAGTTTTTCCGGCACCATTCTTTCCGCCCACGATAACGCCACACTTGCCCTCAAGACTTCGGAAGTCAACGGTGTGCTCGCCGTAGAATGGCCCAAAGTTCTCCAGCGTTAGTGAGTCGATATGGACTTCCGCCATGATTAGGCCTTCTTCTCTGCCTCCTGTTTCGCCAAATCGTCTTTCAAGATGAAGAGCAGATCGTCCGGGAGGCCGTGGGCGCGGTGGCTTTCGCTGTATTCCTCCACCTTGGCAAGCATCCGACGGAGCGTGTCGGTGTTGATCCCCTTTTCCCGGGCGATTTCGTCCTCCAGCTCCCGAAGTTTGTTGAGTTCCTTCAGATCCGTGCTCATCATGACACCTCGCTGTTTGTTGAGGATACGGGCGACGCCCCGGCCGTCATCGGGATCGCGCGCGGCCTTCCACATTTGTTGGATCAAGAGGAGCTCCTCGGAGGCTATAATGGGCAAACGGGTTTCCTCCTGCAACGCGAGCAATCGGGCCAGCAACTCACGCCGGGCCTCAATGTGCAAAGGCCCCGGGCCCTTGTCGCCATTCATCCGTTTCATGTCGCGCTTGCCGTTGGCGGGGTCGCGGTAGAACTGTAGGGTTTCTCGAAATTCGATGAGCTTCTCCATCCGCTCGTCGCCGGCGGCCAGCAGCCCCTCACTGGCTTTGTCGCGATCCACCACGGTGCAGGTCCAGCAGCCGAAGCGGGAGTTGCCGCAGCTTGGAGTGCTGGTGTCGATCTGAATGGGACATTCACCGTTGGAGGCGCTGGAGTAGAGTTTGTATAGTGCGCGGTTGTCGCCACCCCAGGGGTTCGGCGTTTGGAGGAGATAGGCCCAAACTTCCTCGGTGGTCAGGTATTCGATTGGATTGGAGACCCACACGCGCGGCAGGTCCGGGTGACGGCGCAAGCCGTTGCGGGTCTCGATACCCGCCATTGTTTGCGCCCGAGTTGCGCTTTCCTCCCGCCGCGCCCCCAAATGCAGGATGGCATCGCCCCAGTGTCCTATCCGTTTCTTTACAAAGTCATTTACCGGATCTATCTTCATCCGCTGAGTACACCAACGAAAGGTGCGATTGGGAGGGGGGTATCCACGCCCGATGATGTTGACCCAGAACGATTGTTCGGCCGGGGGTTTCAGGAGGTGGGCTTCGAAGTTCAACTCGTTCTGGCTGGAGAACTTCCTCATTTTGTCGAGCGTGCCCTCTACCATCCCGACGATGGCCGGGATTTCCACGCGCGTGTCCGTACAGAGGAGATTGATCGGCTTCTTGCGATTTTCCCTGGGGATGGACGCGACCGCGTCGAAGAGGAGCGAGGCCAGCATGGTGCTGTCCTTCCCCCCGCTGAATCCGACGAGCCACGGACGAGGATCCTCGATGTAGAGGCGGCTGAGGGATTCGCGAATTTCTTGATATCCGCCGGTCACCACGGGCGACAGTAAGCGACCCCCAGCGAGCTTGTCAAGCCGGGCCTGCCACAGGGGAGGAGGTCGGCAAAGTCAGGGAAGAATCGTCATTCCCGCGGAGGCGGGAATCCAGAGCTTCTTGATTTCACTGGACCCCCGCCTTCGCGGGGGTGACGGATAGGGTCGGGATTCCATTCTCATGATTCCCGATTGTTCATGGGCAGTTGGCATGGAACCTGCCGTGACCGTGGCCACAGGGGTACGTTAGGGGTTGCGAGGAAAGAACCTACTCAATTTTCCATCTTCTCGTCATGCCCGCGGAGGCGGGCCTCCAGTCTGGATTCCCGTCTTCACGGGAATGACGGAGCGAGGGACTTGTTCACTTTGTTTCCACGCGACCCCTTGCCTCCGTCTCACCCCCTTTTCCCGGCTTGGCATGTTGGCTTGGAAACGAGTTGTCAGAGTTGAGTGGGGCGTAGGGAATTCAGCATCCAACGGCGTCTCGCTTACGCCGCCGACTATGCTGACCGTGCGTGGAGTTAGGAAACGGACAAGCGGAAGACCTTGGCACCCGGGAACACCGCGCGTTTGCCGAGGAGTTCCTCGATGCGGAGGAGACGGTTGTACTTGGCCAGGCGCTCGGAGCGGGAGAGGGATCCCGTCTTGATCTGGCCCGCGTTCGTGGCTACGGCGAAATCCGCGATGAACGTGTCCTCCGTCTCGCCCGACCGGTGTGAGATGACCGTCCCGTAGTTCGCTTTCTTCGCCTTCCGAATCGTCTCCAGGGTCTCGGTGACCGATCCAATCTGGTTGAGTTTGATGAGAATCGCGTTCGCCACGTTCTCTTCAATTCCCTGCTCAAGTCTCCCGGGGTCGGTCACGAATATGTCATCACCCACGATTTGGATCTTCTTCCCCAGACGGGCCGTGACTTCCGCCCAGCCCTCCCAGTCGTCCTCCGCCAGGGGATCTTCGAGGGAAACGATGGGGTATTTGGACGCAAGCTCCTCGTAGAGTGTAACCATTTCCGTTGCCTTGAGTTTCCTTCCCTCGCACTCATAAAGACCGTTTTCGCAAAACTCACTTGCCGCCGCATCCAGGGCCAGAAAAACGTCTTTTCCCGGCTCGTAGCCCGCGCCACGAATCGCCTGCATGAGAAGTTCGAGAGCCTCCTGATGCGAGCCCAGGTTCGGCGCGAAGCCGCCCTCGTCGCCCACCGCCGTGGAGTGTTGGCCGTCGTGCAGAAGCCGTTTCAATTCCTGGAAGACCTCGGCTCCCATTCGAAGCGCCTCCCGAAAAGTCGGCGCGCCGGCCGGAACGATCATGAACTCCTGGAAATCGAGATTGTTGTTGGCATGCGCCCCACCGTTGATCACGTTCATCATGGGGACGGGCAACGTCCGGGTCTGTTTGCCTCCGATATGCTCGAACAATTCCTTCCCCGCGTGATCGGCGCAGGCGCGGGCGAACGCCATGGAGACGGCGAGGATGGAGTTGGCCCCGAGTACCTTCTTCTGCGGGGTGCCGTCCAGCTTCAGGAGGTCCTTGTCGAGTGCCTTCTGGTCAGGAAAGTTCCTGTTTCGAATGTGGGGGGCGATCTTCCCGCTGACATTTCCGACAGCTTGGAGAACCCCCTTGCCCTTGAAGCGGACCGGGTCCCCATCCCGAAGTTCCAACGCCTCGTGCGTGCCGGTGGAGGCACCCGAGGGCACCGCCGCACGACCAAAGGCCTTCGAAGAGAGAACCACATCGGCCTCGATTGTCGGGAGACCCCGGGAATCGAGGATCTCGCGCGCCCTAGTCTCGCTTATCTTCGGCATCTTTGCCTCGGAACCGCCGGGCGGCGTGGACCATCCGCTGGAGCACGGTGGTCCGGCCGGAGACGAGGGCCGTGCCCAGAAGGATGAAGAGCAGGCCGGGGACAAACGGGATGAGCAAACCGGGTACTCCCACGAGGATTAGAAAAGCGCCCACTCCTCTCGTGAGGAGACTCTCTTTCTTTTCAATGGGTCGCTTTTCAGCCATCGGGCGTGAACGTAACGGAAGCGGTCCGCATTCGCAAGAGAAAACGGGGTCAATTTCCGGGTTTACGCGGCCGGCCGATCATGGTATGGCTGGGCTCCGGCGATGAACGCCCCATCAACAAACATCGAAGTTCGCATCCCATCGCCCGTCTGGATCATGCTCACACTGATGTGGGCCTTTCTAATCGGACTAGGGTTCATGGTCCGGCTGCCCAACGAGTCCCTCCAGGGTTTCATCCGATTCGCCTTCTGGGTCGTTCTGATCGCACACTTCGGCGAGGGCCTTGTCGGCGCCTATTTCGGTTTCCAAGCCAAGCAGAACCCCGTGAAGTGGTTTCTCCTCACCGTGTTTCTCGGCTTTCCGGCCTGGATAGCCCTGCGCCGGGCGATTCGCAAGGCCCGGATTCCTGCTTCCGCCAAGGCCTGATCCGTCGGCAGGCTTCATGCCTGAAAACACCTTCGCGCAGCTCGCCCAGCGGTTCCTATCGAACTGGGGACTGCGAGATCGGGCCTTCGAGCAGAAACTTGTCGCGCAATGGCCGGACGCCGTGGGTCCGTTTCTTGCCGGACTGACCATGCCGACGGGTTTCAAGAAAGGCTTCCTCTACCTGGCGGTGAACAACTCGGTGCTCCTGCACGAGCTGTTCTACCAGAAGCCGCAGATGCTGGAAAAAGTTCAGTCCTATTTTGGAACGGCGATACGGGACATCAAATTCTCCCTGCGTCCCCGATTCCTGGAGACCCCTCCGGCGGGCAAGCCCAAAGCAACCGGACCCGCCCCGCTCAGTCCAGAAGAACGGGCCTCGACGCTCCGCATCACCGAGGGAATCGCCGATGACGAACTGCGTTCCAGCCTGGTGAATCTTTTCGCGAACTCGAAACGGCGCCTGGCCGCCCGGAAACGCTGAGACTCACTCTTCGAGGGGGAGATCTTTTCGATTTCCCCATTCGCCCCACGATCCGATGTAGTTGCGAACCCGATCCGCTCCGATCAGCCAAAGGGCCAGAAAGGTGTGTGCAGATCGGTAGCCGCCGTGACAGTAAGTAATGAACTCCTTCTTGGGATCGATCCCTACCCCCCGGTACACACTCTCCAGTTCGGAGGGCGGCAGAAAGTATCCGTCGGACGTCAGATTCCTCTTCCACTCCACGTTCACGGCGCCGGGGATGTGCCCTCCTCGATCCGCACGCACGTGTTGTCCTGAAAATTCATCCGGCGTCCGGCAGTCGATGATCCTCGCTCCCATGCCTGAGAGGTTTGAATGCGTCGAATCGACCGTCGCCAGGAGTTCGGCGCGCGGCGTGTACTGAAATCCCTCGATTCCCGGAAGCGCCGCCGGGTCGGTCGAAAGGTCGTGGCCGCACCGCAACCATTCGCGCAATCCGCCGTCCAGCATGAGCGGTTCCTTGAATGAAAAGTAGTGAAGTACCCAAATCATCCGCGCGGCAAGCATTCCCGAGTAGCCCTCGTAGACCACCGTGGTCCGGTCGGGATGGAGTCCCGCCTCGCGCAGCCCCGCCGCCATCCACTCATTGAATTTTTTCATTCCAGCCTGGGTCGTATCGAACCAATGGTACTCCCAGATGTCGAAAAGAATCGCCCCGGGGATGTGTCCCTTGTCGTATTCCTCCCGCGGCCGCACGTCCACCACCGCGGCGTCCTGAAGGTGTTCCCGCAGCCAACTTCCTTCCGTCAAAATGCGCATGAGAAGGGTGAAGTATAGCAGCATCATGATGGCGAAGGTTGTGTTCGCCGCGAAAGTTCCTTATATTGATTTCCGTGCGTAAGAAATTGTTCGCGTGGGGCATCGTGGCATTCGTGCTCGTTGGATGGGCGGCGCATGCGCAGGATGTCCCAAACCCCTCCGCCCTGCTCCATCTCAAGATCGATGGGGCCATCAACCCGGTCGTCGCCGAGTTCATCATCGACGCGATTGAGCAGGCCGAGCGGGAAGGCGCGCAGGGCGTGCTCGTCGAGCTGGACACGCCGGGCGGTCTGGACGAATCCATGCGGGACATCATCAAGAAAATCCTCAACACCCCCGTCGTGGTGATCGTGTACGTCTCACCCTCCGGAGCACGGGCCGCCTCGGCGGGAGCTCTCATCACACTTGCGGCCGATGTGGCCGCCATGGCGCCCGGCACGAACATCGGCGCGGCACACCCGGTCGCCATGGGCGGCGGCATGGACAAGACCATGGAGAAGAAGGTGGTGAACGACGCCGTCGCCTACATCAAGGGCCTCGCCAAAAAGCGAAACCGAAATGAGCGATGGGCTGAGCGCGCCGTGAAGGACAGCATCTCTACCTCGGCGGACGAGGCGTTGAAACAGAATGTGGTGGACGTAGTGGCCGCGAGCGTGACGGAGTTGATGGAGAAGATCCACGGGAAAGTCCTGAAAAAGGGAACCGAATCCCTCACTCTCGCCACCCGGGGAGCCGAGCTTCGCCCCGTTGGAATGAGTTTCCGGCAACGGCTCCTCAACACCCTCTCCAATCCAAACATCGCCTACATCCTCATGATGATCGGCGTGTGGGGAATGTTCTTCGAGCTGACGAATCCGGGCGCCATTTTCCCCGGCGTGGTCGGTGGTCTCTGCCTTCTCCTCGGTCTGTACTCGCTTCAAACACTTCCGGTCAACTACGCCGGGTTCGCCCTCATCGGCCTTGGCATCGTGCTCCTCATTCTCGAAATCAAAGTCACCAGCTACGGCCTGCTGACGATCAGCGGACTCATTGCGATGGCCCTCGGCTCGATGATGCTCATCAAGGGGCCGGCGCCGTTTTTCACCATCTCCAAATCCGTGGTGCTGGCGACCGTGGGGGCCACGGGGCTGCTGTTTGCCTTCGTCATGCTCGCCGTGGCCCGCGCTCAACGATCCCTGCCGGCCTCCGGAGCGGAAGGGCTCGCCGGCGAAGTCGGTCACGCCCTGAGTCCGATCTCGTCCGGCGGGGGGAAAGTGTTCGTCCACGGGGAATACTGGGACGCCGTCAGCGATGAGTCGCTGGAGGCCGGATCAAAAGTCAAAGTGAAATCCGTGAACGGCCTCACGATAAAGGTCGGAAGAGTTTAACGTAAGGAGGACTCATGGGACTCGGACTACTGGTCGTCATCGCCATCATCATTTTCGGATTCATCTCGGGCGTCCGGGTCTTGAATGAGTACGAACGCGGCGTCCATTTCCGGCTGGGACGCATCCAGGACACCAAGGGCCCCGGCCTGCGCTGGATCATTCCCTTCGTCGATCGGCTTGTGAAAGTCAGCCTCCGAACCGTGGTGCTGGACGTTCCTCCGCAGGATGTCATCACCAAAGACAACGTCTCCGTGAAAGTGAACGCCGTGGTGTATTTCCGCGTGCTGGACGCGCGCAAGGCCGTGATCGAGGTTGAAAACTACCTCTATGCAACCTCTCAGCTCGCGCAAACAACTTTGCGAAGCGTGTTGGGAGAAACCGAACTGGATGAATTGCTGGCCGACCGCGAAAAGATCAACCACAAGCTCCAGGAAATTTTGGACCGACACACAGACCCGTGGGGCATCAAGGTGGCCAACGTGGAAGTGAAACACGTGGACCTCCCGCAGGAAATGCAGCGGGCGATGGCCAAGCAGGCGGAGGCGGAACGGGAGCGGCGCGCAAAGATCATCAACGCCGAGGGCGAATTCCAGGCGGCCCAGAAGCTCTCAGAGGCGGCGAACATCATGTCCAAGAACCCCACCACGCTGCAGCTTCGATACCTTCAAACGCTTGTGGAGATTTCCTCCGAGCGGAATTCCACCGTCATCTTCCCCCTGCCCATGGACATCATCCGGCCCTTCCTGGACACCGTATCGAAGAAGGAGTTGAGCGGGTCGTAAGGTCTTCCCGAGAGGACCCTCCCGTTCGGGCCCCGCATGGATGTCCTTTCCTATTCTTCTCCGGACGTGGTGGCGCCCTACGCCGCCTACTGTAAGAGTCTCAAGTCACGGAACGCCTATGTCTCCCTCGCCCGTCACCTGATCCACACGGCCGCGCTGAAGAAGGGCGAGAGAGTCCTCGATCTCGGCTGCGGCTGTGGCGAATCGACCAAGGCGATTCTGCAGGTCATCGGCAAAACCGGGACGGTCATCGGCGTCGATCCCTCGGAACCGATGATCGAAAGTGCCCGCCGAAATCTCGGTGACTCGAACGTTGCTTTCAACGTCTCCACCGCGGAGGCGGTTCAACAATGGGTGAAACCGGAGTCGGTCGACTCGGTCATCTCCAGCGCCGCGATCTGGTATCTGGATTTTTCGCTCACCTTGGCCGCCGCCCGGGCCGTGCTCAAAGCCCACGGCGCACTCGCATTCAACTTGCGATGGGATGTCATGCCGGACGATCTCCCGCTCGCCAAGGCATCGGCCCGATTCATGACCGAATTCGGAAAGAAGGTGGTGGAACTGGCCCAACATGTGGAGCCCGGATATTCACCCACGGCTCATCCGGCCCCTGAAAGGCGGATCTTCAAGTTCATTGAAATGTACAAGACCATTCCGACCTCCGGTTTCACGCTCATGCAGTGCAAGGTCTTTGAAGTCGGAACCAGCCCGCAGGACTTCCTCGCCTGGCTCAAGTGCCCCAGGGAGGGCGCGCGTTTTCTTCCCGGCCTGGCGCCGAAGAAGCAGGAACGGGTCTTTCAGCAGGTTTTGAAGGAACTGAAGCCCAAAGCCATCCGTCAGAAGTTCGCCGACGTCCTTCTCTACCGCGACTGAGTTCAATTCATCCGCTGCCGCAGCGGACTCGCAGGCCGAGCCTGCCGGAGCAGGAATCGGTTTCCTTCCAGCAAAAATCCTTCGATCGTTCGGCGCCGGCGGGAGCCGACACCGTCACCATCCACTCCGTACCCGAAAGCGGTTCAATCGTGATCCCTCCGGGCAGGCCCTCGCGCGCGGGGAGGGAACCGTTTTCTCGATACTGCCTGCAGGAGGCCGCGGCCGTTTCCACAATCCGAATTCTCATCGGCACTCGATCGATCCGCTCGCGAAGCATCGCATGCGGGAGATCGGTCATGGCTTCCATCAACAGCCGTTGAACGGGTCCCGCGGGAGAGTAGTACCACGCGACCGGAGAGATCATCTGCCGACTCTCCCGCGCCTGGATTTGTACAAGGCTTGGAACGCCCTCCATCCAACCGGCCAGGAGGCGCGCCGCCTCGGACTCGATCTCGAGAAGACGATCTGCATCGAGCGATCCGGCCGCGACGGAAGAGCCGAGAACGGTAAACGCCTGAGCCGCGAGGCTTCCGGCAAGGATCAACCCTTCGACCGTGTGGCTGGAGAGGGCCACATGGAGGCCCAATCGCGCCGTGTCGAAATAGGTACGAACCGCGGCCTCCGGTTCTCCCGATTTCTGCTCGCCTGAGCCCAGGAGAAGCAGGAAGCATCCGAGGTCGCGCGCCTTGAGGAGTGCCTCCGCAAGCACCGGATTGTCCAACTCCATGGCTGAACGAGCGGGCAGGATCTGAAGTGCCCGGTGCACCGCCTCGATGGCTCTCGACTGCCTGCGAAGTTGGACCATCGCCCGTGTCCACTGCTCATCGGTCCAAAGATCCTCTGCATCAACGAGTTCCCGGCAGGAAGTAAGTTGGGTATCATCGACTTGGATTTCGTGCGACGCGGTGAGGAATTCCAGCAGGAAATCCGAGTCCCGAGGAACGGCTCGCGAGTGAACGGAGACGCTACCGGGAAACTTCAGGGCTCGGCCGTCATGCGAATAGACGGAGAGATTCGTCATCTCCAGCTGTGTCGTCCCGACCTGAAGAGGCGGCAATTCGATTCGCAGATCTTCAAGCGTGGTGACCCTGCCGGAATCCAGCGGCACGTTTGATCCCGCCGGGCTCTTGTAGGATTGGCCGTTCCACACCACCTGAGCTCCCGTGGTCCAGAACCCGCGGCCGGCCGACGTCGATATCCGCAATTGGACTTGAGGCTTTTCTCCCTCACGACCCGCCAGAAGGTTGACGGAGTAGCCGTAGGAACGCGTTCGCTCACGCATCTGCATCACTCCGAGGCAGGCCCATCCAACCAGCAGGCTGGACAGCGCGAGCGAATAGGCCAACCGCCGATGCTTCATCGAAGGAGGTTGATAAGGGGAAAGGCCGTGACCGCCGCGGCGGCCAAGACGGGGGCGTAGAAGCAGGTCAATGTGGCCACCCAGGTTTCCTTGCGGCTCAGCAGGTGGACCTTTCCCCACGTCCTTCCCGTCCAACCCAGCACGGACAGGAATCCAAGCATGAATCCAGCGAAGCCGGCCCATTCGTGCAGTCCATTGAGCGTCGCGCCCAAACGCGCGGCTTCAAGAAGAGCGATGATCCCGATCATTCGTCCTGTCATTCTCATGCTGTCCATCAACGATCCCTTGCCGTTTATAAACCAGGCGATGATGTGGAGAATCAGGCTGAAACCGAGCCACCCCAGGAGGAGATAGGCAATGGGCATGAGATCTGGAAAGTGTTGAGTGGACGAGGCCGACCATGGCCTCTGCAGGGCGAGTTCGGCCTCATGGGCCATCTCCATCCCTTCGTACAGCATCAGAAGGCAGGCCAAGAGAGGAGAGCCGAAGGAGAAAAGCGTTCCGAACAGCCCCGGTTCCCTTCGTTCCAAGATGACGCGAGTATATCACCCACCGAAAGAAAAACCTTCCACTTGAGGCTCATCGCTTCAAATTGACAATCGTCGTGGGGGTGTCGTAGGTTCACGTCGAAATGCCGGTCACCAAAGAAACCGTCGATCACGTCGCCAAGCTCGCCCGGCTGGAATTTCCCGAGGAAAAAAAGGCCAAGCTCACCGAGCAGCTCGGGAACATTCTCGACTATGTCTCGAAGTTGAATGAATTGAAGACGGATGACGTGGCGCCCCTCACTCATACCCTCGATCTGGAGACGCCATATCGAGAGGACGCCGTGAAACCTTCGCTCGGGCTGGAAGACGCCCTGGCCAACGCGCCCGCCAAGGAAGGCCCGTACTTCAAAGTGCCGCCGATCATTGAATAGTGCCGAGTCCTGAGTCCCGAGCCATGAGTCGAAGCGAAGTTTTCTCTGCTCAGCACTCAGCACTTCCAGCGATGGATCTCCTAGATCTGACTCTGAAGGAAGCGCGCGACGGGCTCCGTGCCCGGAAATTCTCCTCCGTCGATCTCACCAAGGCTGTTCTGGCCGAAGTGGAAAAGCGGGAGCCTGAAATCCACAGCTTCATCACCCTCACGCCGGATCTCGCGATGGCCCAAGCCAGGGAAGCCGATGCGGCACTCGACAAAGGGAACGCGCCGCCGCTGTGTGGAGTGCCCATCGCGCTGAAGGACATCTTCTGCACGAGAGGCGTCAAGACCACCTGCGGCAGCCGGATTCTAGAAAACTTCGTGCCCCCCTTCGACGCCACCGTCACGCGAAAACTTCGAGACGCCGGCGCCGTGATTGTAGGAAAGGCCAATATGGACGAATTCGCCATGGGTTCCTCCACGGAACGCAGTGCGTTCGGCCCGACGAGGAATCCGGTGAACACCGCCTGCGTTCCGGGCGGCTCCAGTGGTGGTTCCGCGGCCGCGGTGGCCGCGAAGTTTGCGTTCGGTTCAATCGGCACCGATACGGGCGGGTCGATCCGCCAGCCGGCGGCCTTTTGCGGCGTGGTCGGCATGAAGCCCACATACGGCCGGGTGAGCCGATACGGCATGATCGCCTTTGCCTCGTCGCTCGATCAGGCCGGACCCTTCGCGCGGAACACCGATGACGCCGCACTTCTCCTCCAAGCCATCATGGGGCACGATCCGCTCGACTCCACGTCCTCCCCTCTGCCGGCCCCCAACCTGCAATCGGAATTGGAGCCCGTGAGCAAGGGCCTCCGGCTCGGCAAGCCGAAGGAGTACTTCGTGCAGGGTCTCGATCCGGAAATCCGCGCGGCCATCGACGGAGCGCTCAAGAAAATGGAATCCGCAGGCGCGGCGGTGGAAGAAGTCACGTTGCCGCACACGGAGTACGCCGTGCCGACCTACTACGTCCTGGCGCCGGCCGAAGCCAGCTCGAATCTTTCACGCTTCGATGGCGTGCGATACGGATTCCGCGCCAGGATGGCTGGCGGTCCCCGGAGCACCATGGACGGTAGCGGAGGGGGCCGCGCCCCCGGCACGGACAGACTCCTCGAGGTGTTCACGGAGTCACGGTCACAGGGATTCGGCGAAGAGGTGAAGCGTCGCATCCTGATCGGCACCTACGCCCTGAGCGCCGGATATTACGACGCCTACTACCTCAAGGCCCTGAAAGTGCGCCGGCTCATCAAGCAGGATTACGACCGCGCGTTTTCAAGGGTCGACGTTATCGTCACTCCCACGACTCCATCACCGGCCTTCAAGCTCGGCGAGAAGCTGGACGATCCGCTCCAGATGTACCTGTCGGACATCTTCACCATTCCTTGCAATCTGGCGGGTCTCTGCGGCATTTCGATTCCCTGCGGGAAAACGAAGAGCGGACTCCCCATCGGCCTCCAGATCCTGGGCAAACCGCTCGACGAGCAGAAGGTGCTCCGCGTCGCAAAGGCGTTTGAGGAATGTCTCAGATAGCCCTCAGCGGTCAGCTGTCAGCTTTCAGTGCCGTAGGGGAGGACCTTCAGGTCCTCCCTGCTTGGGAGCAGCTAAAGCTGCTCCCCTACACTGAATACTGACAACTGAGAACTTGGAATGAACATTCTAGTCGTCGGCGGCGGAGGGCGGGAGCATGCCCTTGTCTGGAGGCTGGCTCAGAGTCCCGAGAAACCCCGCATCTTCTGTGTTCCGGGAAGCGATGGGATTTCTCACCTCGCGGAAACCGCCAATATCCGCGTGGACCAGATTCCTCACCTCGTCCAGTTCGCGAGAGAAGAGAGAATCGACGTCGCCGTGGTGGGTCCCGAACAGCCGCTTGTTGCCGGTCTGATCGACGAACTCCAGAAGGCGGGCGTCCCATCCGTAGGACCTACCCGCACCGCGGCAGAAATCGAAGGAAGCAAGGTCTTCATGAAAGAACTTATGACGCGCGTCGGCGTGAAAACGGCACCCTTCAAGGTTCTTTCCGGCAAGACCGACACGCTGACCTACATCCGGCACCGGCCCTTCCCTCAAGTGCTCAAAGTGGACGGACTCGCCGGCGGCAAGGGCGCCTTTGTTTTGAATGAACTTGCGGACGCATGGGCGGCCCTGGGGATGATCTTCGACTCGAAGGAACTCGCCGAAGCTGGAAAACGGCTGATCGTGGAAGATTTTCTGCCCGGAGAGGAGGCCTCGTTCATTGTGCTGACCGACGGAGAGAACTGCGTTCCACTTCCACCGGCGCAGGACCACAAAAGGCTCAACGACGACGACCAAGGCCCCAACACCGGCGGCATGGGCGCGTACGTCCCCGCCCCCGTCCTCACCGACGAACTGCAACAGCGCGTCCTGAAAGAGATCATCCGGCCCGTTCTGCACGGCATGGCGCAAATGGGACGTCCCTATCGGGGATTTCTCTACGCCGGCCTCATGATCACAAAAGAGGGGCCGTCCGTACTGGAGTTCAATGCCCGTCCTGGAGATCCGGAGACGCAGCCCCAAATGTTTTCGCTCCGCGAAGATCTCCTTCCCGTTCTGGTCCAAGTGGCGCAGGGCAGATTGGAGGGTCGCCCTCAGTCGATCGAGTTTTCTCCTTCAGCGTGTGTCGTGGTGTCCTCGGCCGGATATCCCGGAACCCCGGAGAAAGGAAAAGTCATACAAGGGCTGGGGAAGAAAGAAACCGATCCGGACGTGGCCGTCTTTCATGCGGGCACAAAGAAATCCGGGGAAAATTGGATCACCAACGGCGGGCGCGTGCTCGGAGTGACGGCGCGCGGCAGCTCGCTCCAAAACGCCCTTCAGAAGGCCTACGGCCGCCTCGAAACCATCCAGTTTGAAGGCATGCATTTCCGAAAAGACATCGGGCGGAAAGGCCTGAACCGACCGGAGGCGCCCTGAGGCCCCATGGCTGATTTCGTTGACGCCATCGTCGTTCTCATCACCGCTCCTCCCGGCGAAGCGGCGGACACAATCAGCCGCAAGATCCTGGAGGACAAGCTCGCCGCCTGCGTGAATCAAATTCCCCAGATCCGCTCACTGTATGGGTGGGAAGGAAAAATCAACGACGATTCCGAGGTGTTACTGGTTGTCAAGACCACTCGATCACACTTCCAGAAACTCGTCCACGTTGTGAAGAGCGTCCACCCCTATGAAGTGCCGGAGATCATCGCGCTGCCCGTGGTGGACGGTTCGGACTCGTATTTGAAATGGATTGCCGAAGCCACGCGAACGTGATAGCCAGAGCCACGTGGCTCGTAAGACGGTTCGAGGTGTATCAGTCAAGAAAGGGCGGGACGGTCCGCTCGTGGCCATTCTCATGGGCAGCCTATCGGATCAAGACTCCATGCAAGAAGCGGCTAAGGCCTTGTCGGACTTTGGAATCCCATACGAGTCCCACGTCACGTCGGCCCATCGCACACCTTCGCGAACCGAGAAACTGGTACACGATTGCGAAGCGAACGGCGTGGAAGTATTCATCGCGGGCGCCGGCGGAGCGGCTCACCTCGCCGGCGTGGTGGCGGCGCGAACTCTCGTTCCGGTGATTGGGGTTCCGCTCGATTCGTCCCCACTCAGGGGAATCGATGCCCTCCTCTCCACTGCCCAGATGCCCCCGGGAGTTCCCGTGGCCTCCATGGGCATCGGCCGATGGGGAGCAAGGAATGCGGGGATTCTGGCCGTCCAAATTCTTTCCCTGAGCCGGCCGCCTCTCCGGGAGGCCCTGGCGAAACATCGAAAGACCATGGAAGAAGGTGTTGAGGAAGCGGATGGAAAACTCAAGAAGGGTGCGTAGGAAGTCCGGTGACGCCCGACGAATTTCGAATGCAAGATTCCCCCAACTTGTTCCGATCCGAGAGGCCTACCCGGATGGAGACGTGCTGGACCGCGCCCGCCTTGAAATCTATGCCGGTGGAATTGTGGCGTACCCCACGGAAACGTTTTTCGGACTTGGCGTGAACGCGCTCGACTCAAAGGCCGTGGAGAAACTCTTTGCCCTCAAGGGAAGAGATCGAAAGAAAGCCATGCCGATGCTGCTCCCCTCGCGCAATTCCCTCGATCAGTGGGCGCGCAAGGTGACGCCCCTCGCCCGAAGGCTGATGGAGGCCTTCTGGCCGGGGCCGCTCACGCTCCTGCTCGCCGCCCGTCCCGGATTGCCCGCTCCGCTCATCGGTCAGGACGGCACACTGGGGGTTCGGGAGACCCGACTCCGCTGGGTTCAGGATTGGGTGGCGGCTTGCGGCACGTTGATCACCTCCACGAGCGCGAATCGATCCGGCCGTTCCCCGGCCACTCGCGGCGCCCAGGTGGCGCGGGAGTTCGGACTGGGAGTCGATCTGGTTCTCGACGCGGCGGGATGCACCTTGCGCGCGCCATCCACGGTGGTGGACGCCCGCCAAAAGCGGCCGGTGATCGTCCGTGAAGGCGCCATCGCGCGAAAAGACATCCTGGAGGCCGCCCAGTGATTCACCAGCCTCCAGCCGATTTGAGATTTGAGATTTCAAATTTGAAATCCTCTGAACGGGTGGTGGGATGATCGAGATCAAACCCTTCCGGGGGGTGCGGTACAGCGCCTCCCACATCCGCGACCTCTCGAACGTGGTGGCCCCTCCTTACGACGTCATCACGCCTGATCTCCAGGAATCGCTCTACGAAACGCACCAGTACAATTGCGTCCGTCTGACCTTCGGAAAGATTTACGGGAGCGACACGCCGGATGACAATCGATACACCCGTTCGGCGCAATTGCTGCACGACTGGATGGCCAAGGGAACTCTGGCCGCGGATGCCGAGCCCTCCATCTACATCACCCAGCAGGAATATCCGGTTCCCCTCTGGCCTCACGGCCCCATGACCCCGACCCGGCGCAAGCAGGTCGGGTTCGTCGCTTTGTTCAAACTTAGGCCGCTGACATCGGGAGACATTTTCCCGCATGAGAAGACGCACGGGCCCCCGAAGGAAGACCGGTACAAGCTCCTCGAATCCACCCGCGCCAATTTCTGCCAGGTGTTCGGACTCTACTCCGATCCCTCGGGAAAGATCGAGGAGCTCCTAAAAAAACGGATCAGGGGCAAGGCCTCCAAGGTCCAATTCCAAACGGTGGAAGGATCGGAACACCGGATGTGGGTCGAGTCCGACAAGGCTTTTCTCGGTCCCTTCATCCAGTTGGTTCAGAAAAGCGCCCTGATGATCGCGGATGGCCATCACCGCTATGAAGCGGCCCTTCGCTTCTCCAAAGATCATCCGGGCCGGGAAACCCCGTGGTCGCACGTCCTCATGTACTTCACGCGGATGGAAGGCGAAGGGGTCTCCGTGTATCCCACCCACCGTCTCGTCGGGGGTCTGGAAAAGCGGGATGCGCAGGCCTTCGTGGCCCAACTGCGAAAAGACCACCCGACGGACATCGTCTCGTTCGACCGGACAAACCCCCAGAAGATGGCGCGGCGCCTCCTCAGCCAACTCGAGAAAAAAGGCAAGTTCCCCTATTTCGGAATCTACATTGCGGACAGCACCGAGCTCGTTTTCGTGAACGCCAGGAACGCGAAGGTGAAAGTCCCGGCGGCGTTGAAACAGATGACCGTCCCGATCCTCCATGAAGGATTCATCGAACCCCTCTTGGGAAAAGGGAAAGAGCGCGAAACGCGCACCTTGAGTTACGGCGTCGATCCTATTGAACTAATGCGGTGGGTGGACGAGGGCCAATATCAGATCGCCTTCTTGGTGCCGCCCGTCGATACCAAATCCGTGTTCGAGGCCGCCTCCCAATCGATCATCCTCCCGCCAAAGACGACTTTCTTTTTTCCCAAGCGCCTCTCCGGGATGGTCATGTACAAGTGGGAACTGCCCGTCAAGCAGGAGCAGGCGGGGTGACCCCGCCTCCACGGCGAGATTTGAGATTTGAGATTTCAAATGGGGAATCCGCGGAGGGGAGCGGATCATGAGATTCGGCGTCGTCGTCTTCCCGGGCTCCAATTGCGATCTGGATGCGCTGTATGTTCTGAGGAACGTCCTCGGCGTGCCGGCCGATCTCGTTTGGCACGGTCAAGCGGATCTCTCCGGATATGACACCGTCATTCTACCCGGAGGTTTTTCGTACGGGGACTACCTCCGCGCCGGCGCCCTCGCCGCCTTCTCTCCCGTCATGGGCGCCGTGAAATCCTATGCGGAGCGGGGCGGCCTCGTAGTGGGCATCTGCAATGGCTTCCAGATCCTGGTCGAAGCCGGTCTCCTGCCGGGCGCCTTGATTACGAACAAAACGCTCTCCTTCATCTGCCGTGAGGTCCCCCTGAGGGTGGAGCGAACGGACACCCCCTTCACCAAGCTCTATCGCCTGGGCGAAATCATCCGCTTGCCCATCGCCCACCAAACCGGAAACTACATGGGAAACCCCGACACCCTCGCGCAGATCCAGAACCACCGCCAGATCCTATTCCGCTACTGCGGCGAAGAAGGGGAATCGTCGCCGGACGCCAATCCAAACGGCTCGGCCCTGGACATTGCAGGGCTCCAGAACCTCCAAGGCAACGTGCTCGGCATGATGCCCCACCCCGAACGCGCCTCCGAATCCGTTCTGGGGCGCGCGGACGGACTCAGACTCTTCGAATCCATCCTTGCCCACGCCCAACACCGGAACTGAACGCTCGCCTGCCGAATCCGCCGCCCCTTCCGCGGCGCTTCAGGGACGGCCCCCTGCGCTCCGCTTCGGGGACGATGAAAGGACTCGTCATGGGGTCTCTGCATCGCGAATGGAATTGCAATGCTGACTCTCGCCGCTCGCCACGGTCTCGGACCGGCCGAATACGAGCGCCTGAGAGAGCTGCTCGGCCGGGAACCGGACGAGATCGAAATGGGCGTCATGGGCGCCATGTGGAGCGAGCATTGCAGCTACAAAAGCTCCAAGGTACATCTCCGCAAGTTGGCGAGTTCCAGCCCGCGCCTCGTGCAGGGCCCCGGCGAAAATGCAGGCATCGTCGAGCTGATGGACGGCTGGTGCGCCGCTTTCAAGATCGAGAGCCACAATCATCCCTCGTACATCGAGCCGTTCCAGGGTGCGGCCACCGGCGTGGGCGGAATCATCCGCGACATCCTCGCCATGGGCGCCCGCCCCATCGCCCTGCTCGACTCCCTCCGCTTCGGCTGGCCCGATCATCCGAAAACGAAATACCTCGTGAACGGAGTCGTCTCCGGCGTCGGCTCCTACGGAAACTGTGTCGGCGTGCCCACCGTGGGCGGTGAAATCCAGTTCCATCGCTCCTACAATCGGAACAATCTCGTCAATGCGTTCTGCCTCGGCATCGTCCGGAAGGACCGCATCATTCGCGGACGCGCCGAGGGCATTGGAAATCCTCTGATCTACACAGGCGCAAAGACCGGAAGGGACGGCATCCACGGCGCCACGATGGCCTCGGCCGCATTCGGCTCCAAGGATGAGGAGGTCAAGCGGCCCAACGTCCAGATCGCGGATCCGTTCATGGAAAAACTTCTGATCGAAGCCTGCCTCGAAGCCATCGACAAGGGCCTCGTCCTCGGGATGCAGGACATGGGCGCGGCCGGCATCATCAACTCCACGTCCGAAATGGCGGGGCGCGGGGGAAACGGAGTGGATCTCCAACTGGAACGCGTGCCTCTCCGGGAGCCGGCGATGAGACCCTACGAAATCGTGCTTTCTGAGTCGCAGGAACGAATGGTCCTCGTGGTTCCCTCTTCGAGAGCCTCGGAAGCCGTCGAACTGTTCCGCAAGTGGGGTCTGAATACGGAAGTCTTCGGAAATGTCACGGATCACGGCGCCGTCCGACTGCTCTCCGACGGCCGGGAGGTCGGGCGGATTCCCGTTCACGTGATCGTGGACGGCGCGCCGCAATACACCCGTGCCTTCGAGGCCGACCCGCGCCCGGCCGCGACCCCCCCCCCGGCGCTCCGCGAGGAACCGGAACGGATCTTCAAGGCGCTGCTGGCCGACCCGAATCTGAAGAGCAAGCGCTGGGTGTGGGAGAAATACGATTGGAGCGTGGGCACCAACACCGTGTTAGGGCCGGGTTCCGATGCCGCCGTCCTCCGTCTGAAGGGATCGCGGGGGGGGATCGCACTGACGGTGGATGCCAACCCGCGGTGGTGCTTCGCCGACCCGAAAAAGGGAACGATCCTGACGCTTCTCGAATCCTTCCGAAATCTTGCCTGCGTGGGAGCGGAACCCGTGGGGGTGACCAATTGCCTGAACTTCGGGAACCCGGAGAATCAGCGCGTGATGGGCCAATTCGCCGCCGCCGTGGCCGGTTTGCAAGAGGCCTGCAAAAACCTTACACTCCCGATTGTGAGTGGAAACGTCAGTTTCTACAACGAAACCGAAGGGGACCAAATCCATCCAACACCCGCTTTGGCTCTCGTTGGGACACTCGAAGACGTATCCAAGCCGGTAGGCGCTTCGTTCAGGAAAGATAATCAGATCATCGGGTTGGTTGGAGACTCATTGGGTTCGGCAATGCATCTTGTTGGTTCAGAAGCCCTCGCATTCCTCGAGGACGCAGAAGGGATTCCTCCTTACGAACCCAGTTTCCAAAAGGAGCAGGCCACCGCTTCGTTTCTCCGCGAGGCTCTGAACGCAGCGATAGTTTCTTCTGTGCACGACGTATCGGATGGGGGGCTTGCCGTGGCGCTCATGGAATGTTGTCTGGGTGCGGCAAGCATCGGCGGCATCGGAGCCCGCGTGTCCCTGAAGAACTCAAATCATCCCATTGCCGAATTGTTCGGCGAAGGTCCTCCCCGATTCGTGATCTCGGCGGACGCCGATTCGGCTGGGCGTCTCCATGAGCTCGCCTCCTCGCACCAGGTCACGTTCTCCGAGATCGGCCGCACGGGCGGCGACGCCCTCGTCCTCGATCCTTTCCTCCGAATCCCACTCCGCGCTCTCCGGGAGCAATGGGAGGCCCCGTGGCGTTAGAGCTTCGCGAGGGCTGCGGCGTATTCGGCATCTATTCTCACAGCGAGGCCGCGAACATGACCTACCTCGGCCTGCACGCCCTCCAGCACCGGGGTCAGGAGAGCGCCGGCATCGCCACGGCGGACGGACAGAGAATCATGACCCACCGAGGCATGGGCCTCGTGGCGGACATCTTCGATGAAGACACCCTGGCGAAGTTGCACGGACACCACGCCATCGGTCATGTGCGCTATTCGACGGCCGGAAGCAGCGACCTCAAGAACGCGCAGCCCCTGCTCGTCACGTCTTCCAAAGGCGCCGTCGCCCTCGCCCACAACGGCAATCTCGTCAATTACGAAATCATCCGCAACGAACTGGAAAACCACGGAGCCATCTTTCAATCCTCCACGGACACCGAAGTGATCGCGCATCTGATGGCCATCTCCCAGCAAGAGAAGCTCATCGACCGGATCATATCGGCCCTGTCCTACGTCCGGGGGGCCTTCTCGCTCGTGTTTCTGACCGAGAAGGCGCTGATTGCCGCCCGTGACCCGCAGGGATTCCGCCCGCTCGTCCTGGGAACGCTCGGTGATTCGTATGTCGTCGCCTCCGAAACCTGCGCCTTCGACCTCATCGGCGCGAAATTCGAGCGCGAGATCGAACCCGGCGAAATCATCGTGGTGGACGAATGGGGCCTCAACAGCCTCAAGCCCTTCACGCAGCAACAACACGCGAAATGCGTGTTCGAGTTCGTCTACTTTGCGCGACCGGACAGCACCATCTTCGGCCGCAATGTCTATGAAGTGCGCAAGGAGCTTGGCCGCCAGCTCGCGCGCGAGGCTCCCGTGCCGGCCGATCTCGTGATGGCCGTGCCCGATTCCGGTGTGCCCGCCGCCATCGGATTCGCGGAAGAATCCGGGATCCCGTACGAAATAGGAATGATCCGAAATCACTACGTCGGCCGCACCTTCATCGAACCCCAGCAGAGCATTCGCAACTTCGGCGTGAAGCTGAAACTCAATCCCATTCCGCACGTTCTCAAGGGAAAGCGTGTGATCGTGGTCGACGATTCGATCGTACGGGGCACCACGGGCCGGAAGATCATGAAGATGCTCCGCCACGCCGGCGCGCGGGAAGTCCACGCCCGCATTACCTCTCCGCCCTTCGCCTGGCCCTGCTATTACGGCATCGACACACCCACCCGGAAAGAGTTGATCGCCGCGGTGCATACCATTGAAGAAATGAACCAGTTCCTGACAAGCGATTCTCTCCGCTACCTCAGCCTGGACGGTCTGCTGAAAATCGCCGCCAAGAACGATATCGAAGGGTTCTGTCGCGCCTGCTTCTCGGGGCAGTATCCCGTGAAAATTCCCCAACCCAGCACAGTGGAACAGATCCCGCTTTTCCGGGGCCACGCCAAAACAAACGGCGAATCCCCGGGGGCGAGAGAGGAAAAGCCGCCCGTCCCGGCGGAAACGCCGGTCGCCAAGGAAAAAGGCACCCGCACGGATTTTGTCTACTGAGAGCGGGCCCCAAGGTCCACACGTTGTAGGGGAGCATCTTCAGATGCTCCCTCTTGACGGGAGGGTCTGAAGACCCTCCCCTACGTATCCGGGAATGCGTTCCGAAATCCGACAAGTCTCCCGGCTCCGCACGCTCCTCAAGACAATCGCCCTTCAGCGCGGACCGTTCGTCCTCTCCTCCGGCAAGACCTCCAGCTACTATTTGGATTGCCGCCGAGTAACGCTCGACCCGGAAGGCGCTTTCCTGATTGGCAGCCTCCTGTTCAATCGCCTGACACAGGGCCGACCCAAAGTCGCCGGAGTGGGTGGACCGACCATGGGCGCCGATCCGATCGTTTCCGCCATCACCGTGATCAGTCAACTGAAGAAAAAACCGCTGGGTGGGTTCTACGTACGAAAAGAGCCCAAGAGTCATGGGATGGCTCAATGGGTTGAAAAGTCGGGACGCCTCCGCGTGGGCGCCAAGGTAGCCATCGTGGAAGACGTGGTCACGAGCGGCGGATCGATCGTGAAAGCCATCGAACGCGCGCGGCTGGATGGCTTCCATGTGGTCCGGGCCATGGTCGTGGTGGATCGGGAGGAAGGAGGCCGCGAAGCGGTCGAAGCCGCCGGCATTCCCCTGGAAAGCCTGTTCAAGGTGGGCGAGCTGCTGAAATGAAAGACTGTCAGCTTTCAGCATGCAGCCATCGGCCCCAAGCCAGGAGGGCCTTCCCTTGTTGAATGCCGAAGCGGCCAAGGTGCGCGCCATGAACCGGAACAACTGCGCACCATGAGCGGAATACGCAACGATGCGGACATTAGTCAAGGAGACAATTTCCTCTGCCCTGCCTTCAACCGTTTTGCAGCGGCAAGCAACCTCCGTATTTCCACGGAGTCTGGCTGTATTCGTAGGGCTTCCGTGTAATGGTATATGGCTTCTTCACGCCTCCCCTGTTCACCTAGAAGGTTGGCTAGATTAATGTGTGCCACCACGTCTTCTGGCTTGCTTTGAATGGCCTTCTGGTAATGTTTTACAGCCTCTTCCACGTTCCCGCGCTCGGCCAGGAGATTTCCCAAGTTATTGTGGGACTCAACATGATCAGGATCGAGTCGGAGCACCTCGGAGTAATGCGCCATGGCCTCGTCAACCTTGCCCTGCGCGAACAAAGCTACTCCCAAACTATAGTGGGCGTCCTTGTGATCGGGTCTTATCCGTAGTGCTTTCCTGTAACAAACGATGGCTTCTTCAACCTTGCCCTGCCTGGCCATAGCAATACCAAGATTAACGTGAGCATTGGCAAAGTTCGGAGCAGTTTCAATGGCCCTCTGGTAATGTTTTACGGCCTCTTCCACGTTCCCGCGCTCGGTCAGGAGATTTCCCAAGTCATTGTGTGTCTCAACATCTTCAGGATCGAGTCGGAGAATCTCGGAGTAATGCGCCATGGCCTCGTCAACCTTGCCCTGTCGTATGAGCAGATTCCCTAGCCTGTGATGAGCCTTCCGATAGGTTGGTAAGATGCTTAGAGCGTAAATATAATGAGCGACAGCTTTGTCCGGTGCACCTTGCCTCTCGGCTGCAACGCCCAAGTTGTAGTGCGTTCTCACACTACTTGGGTCAAGCCGCAGGGACTCGGAGTAATGCGCTATGGCCTCATCAACCTTGCCCTGTCGCATAAGCGCAGCTCCTAGGCTGTTGTGCGCGGGGCTCGATAGCGGCGCTTTCTTGACCGTATCTTCGAAAAGAGACAGTTCAGAAGCCCACAATCCACTCCGTTCGAATGTAGCAATCAACAAGGGCAATATGAGTACTCCTAGAAGAAACGGAACCGAAAACGCTTTTGAAAGCTTACAGATCATGGATTGGAGGAGCAGGACTAATCCTATCGAAGGCAGGTAGATGCGGTGTTCGAACACTAAAGCCAGTTGGGGATGGAACACCTCGACGCCGCTGGCTACCAAGAAAAACAACCAACCAAAGGATGCGGAGGGCCAACGCCTTGACAAACACCCCGTTACGACGACACTTGCGAGCAGCAAGACCAATGCTGTTGCCGTAGTGGGCGGATCCCCTAAAGAAGTAGATAGAGGAAAATCATGCACAACGCTGAGCCTACTTGGTGCGGGAAATAGAAAAAGAGAGATATAGTACCACAGCGCCCTAGCCTCTGTTAGCCACCTTTCTAGTAAGGTCCACTCCTTGCCCTCAACGGTCGATCCAGTTTCAAGAGACACAACAAGCTGTGTGACTCCGGCCCGGAACTCAGCTGAGGAAATGAGCAGTAGCACACCCGGTATGAACCAAAGGATAGTCCTACGAAGTGCGGTCTTCACGTCGGTTTTGAGGAGCATGACTTCACTCAAGAACAACACCGCAGGGAATGACACAGCCAACTCTTTGGTACCCAAGGCGAGAAGGTAGAGAACGCAGGCAAGTGCGAAGAAATGGTGGCACCCGGGTCGAGGCCCAAGCCTAGCGCGGAGATAACACACCAGGGACCATATGTAGAAGGCCGCGCAGAGGGAAGTCATTCGCTGGACAACATATGCTACAGCCTGGGTTTGGACGGGGTTGAGGGCCCAGATTAGAGTAAGTACTAGAGGTATACCAAACTTCGATGGAGTGTTGCCATCTTGGTCTACAACATGACGCACAAAGTACAATAGAAGGAAAAGGCCGATCGAGGCTCCAACATGGATCAGGATGTTGGTTACATGATAGGTAACAGGATTCAACCCTCCAAGGCGGTAATTGAGTACAAATGTGAGATTTGCAATAGGACGAGGGGCGGCAACCGTAGGGCTGCGTACCATCGCACGCCACAAGGCGCCTGGGCTAATATCATCCAAGTGCAGCGCGTAGTTGTCGACAATATTACCGCTATCATCATAGACAAACGGACCGAACAAGGCAGGCCAATACGCGAGAAAAACAAGAAGTGTAAGAGCTATGATACTGGCGATGGCTTTTCGCCAAGATCTCAACTCTAGGAGATCAAAACCTCCATCTGCTGTGAGCTGTCCGCCCACGCTTTTCGGAGAAATAGACTCCCCCAAGTTAGGGCGGACGGAGCTATAGGCTACTTCCCCCGTTCTATCACCTTGATGGTATCTGTCACCGAGAACGTACTGCCAGTAGTAAGTTGGCCCTGAATCTGAATCGTTGCGTCACCCTCGCCAAAGCCGAGACCTTTAAGAGCGCTGATGAGCGCTTGACGACTGAACTGAACCTTCAAATCTTGTACGCCATTTCCGTTCGCATCAGCCAACTCAACAGGCTTGTTGAAAGGAGACAACGCAGCGATTGCCTGACTATTTACGGCATTCAAAGTCAAGGTTGCCACAACAATCTGGGACGAGTCTCCTCCTTGTGTTACCTCAAGAACAGCAGTGACAGGATTACCCTGGCTCCTAATATTCAGAGTATTCGGATCAATATCCAGAGCCACAACAAGCTGGGAAGGTGGAGGAGGCACATTCAGCACAGTTACCTGAACGCTCCCACTGGTCACCCCACCTTGACCATCGGAGACCTGCACCGTAATTGTGATTGTCTGGTCAGCATCAACCTGGGGAGATGTCCACATCGGATTTTGCAAAGAGGGATTTGAAAAGGTGCCCGCTGGAGCCGACCACAAGAACGACAAGGGATCCCCATCGGGATCGGACGCCTGTACGGATAGACTGACAGTTCCACCCTCATTGACAGTCGTTGGATCCGCCGAAGGACCAGAGGTGATCACTGGAGGGTTATTGGGAAGAGGACATTCTTGAACCTCGGACGAAACTGTATCGGATACAATGGCTGATGTGGGACTCGGACTCACCGTGGTGGCGGTAATTCCAGAAGATGTCGGTTGTGCACCTGCGAGCGTGTTCGTTACCGTAGCCAAAGTATCGCCGAGTGGAGGGCAGATCGGTACGTTACCGCCAGCGTCGACGTTGAGAACAACGACGCCACTCCCGAAGCCAGACACGGCAAAGCCACCCCCGACCGTATGGACGATCTCCGTTGCAAAACCAAACGACACGAGGTTGAAGACCTTCTGCCACTCTGCGTTGCCGGCGGCGTCAAGCCTCACAACCCAGGCGTCGGTGTCGCCAGCGTCGAATGAATCGGTCCGACCAGCAAACGCAAATCCTCCGCCTACCACGTTGACTATGGAGAACGCCACATCCATGCCACTGCCACCATACGCCTTCTGAGACATCACATTCCCTGCCGAGTCAATCCGTAAAACCCAGGCGTCAGAGGAACCGGCCCCGAAGGATCCAGTGCTACCGGCAACTGCAAACCCACCATCGGATGTCTGCACGATCGACTGCCCAGAATCGCCAGCGGCTCCACCATATGCCTTCTGCCATATTACGTTCCCAGCTCCATCAAGCCTCACAACCCAGGCGTCACCAATCCCGAAAGATGACGTGGAACCAGCAACCGCGAACCCCCCATCCATGGTCTGAACAATGGATTGAAAGCCATCCGCGCTCGGTCCGCCAGACGCTCGCTGCCATATGATGTTTCCACTTCCGTCCAACCTCAGAATCCAGCCACGCAAAACACCACCTGGAGCAAAAGATGTTGCTTCGCCAGCAACCGCAAACCCACCATCCCCCGTTTGAACAATAGACCGGGCGGCATCAAAGGTGCTGCCACCATATGCCTTCTGCCATATTACGTTCCCAGCTCCATCAAGCCTCAACACCCAGAAGTCAGCATTACCTGCGCCAAAGGATTCTGTATGCCCGGCCAAGGCAAACCCACCATCGGATGTCTGCACGATCGACTGCGCAAAATCGGCAGCGGCTCCACCATATCTTTTCTGCCATATGACGTTGCCTGATGGATCGAGCCTAACCAGCCAGAGATCGTTTGGACCCGCCACGACACTTGCTTCGCCAGCAACCGCAAATCCTCCATCTCCTGTCTGGACAATAGACCAACCTCGCCCACCAAACAGTTGAGGAGTAAACACTTTCGCGAAGGGGGGATCGTTAATTTGTGTCGTTTCAACCGACTTGATTTCCACGATCGGAAAAAGCAGTAGGCCTTGGCCTTGTCTTTCGACAACCGACCTTTTCGCATCAAAATCGAGGGTGATAGAAAGCTGTTCACCCTTTCCCACGCCGTAGGATGTTTCAAAGTCAACGCTAACACGAGTACCGGTAGGTACGTCAACAGGTACCCGCTGGCCACCAACGACAGCAGTTGCTGAAGAAACGCCAAACCCAATTCCAATCAACGTGCCCTGTCCGAGACCCACACTGCCAAGTTTCAGGGTCTGTCCATTTTGCAGAGATAGAAGCTCAACCTGTGTCTCGCCACTTATACGGATCCATTGAGACCCGGTGCCGGATGCACGGAAATGAATCAAGAGCTCAGAGAGCGTGACTGAAAGAGCTTCCAAATCAGCCGGAGCATCCGTCAATTTGACAACGATGCGCGATTCGCCGGTGAGGTTTTTTCCATCCACGATTTCGCCAGGCGTGATTTCGCCGGGCGTATTGCTACCTGAATTCGTACAGCTCAGCCCAAGCAAGCTGAGAACAAGCAGAACATAGGAAGAGAGGGAAAACCCCTTGGAGATGGAACGCTCACCAGTCATGTATCCCCCTTTCGCCTAGAGCAGCTGTGTGACACGTGTTACGATCCGCCCGCGTATGCACAATTACTGCCCTTTCGTCCACAGTCTTCTCTTTTTTGTACCGAAGTTGGACGCGATCATATGGTTATCTCGTGGAGGAAAGTGGCGGTGCCGACCTCAGAACTGAGGAGAAGTTTCAGGCCGACGTCTATGGACCCACTGCCAAATCGACGCTTGCATGCCGCGCCAAGGATAACCAGGCTGAGAAGCAAGAGGCTAAACCCATGCCTGCTAACGAATCGCCCTGCCCTACTCCTGAACCTTTTTCCCAATCGACCTCACTTATCGTATCGTGTCCATCCGTGGGTCGACCAACTCTACCGTTTTTCTTTCGCTGATACCCGATTACCACGAGGGTGTAGTCTTGTCAAGCAAATTGGGCGCTTCGCGTCGGCACGTGTGCAACTCGCGCCGCCATCTGCCCCGAAGTTTGCCTCGGATCCGAGATTGCTTCACCCTCGTCCTGCCTGCCCACACCCACGCAGGCGGATCGTACAAACTGCTCGCAATGCCACCTTGTGTTGTCATTGCGAGGGAAGGTCCTCGACGTTAGTCGAGGGCCCCGTGGCAATCCCGGACGAGTCGTCCGATAAACTCAAATTGTGACAGCAACAAGTAGGCTATCTATGATTGTGGGGTCACTTGACATTTCGATGCACGGCTCTACTGTGGTTTTCACTGGGAAGTCGCGCACAACAGTCACTTGGAAAGGACGCGAACATGCGATTGCAAAACCAGGTAGCCCTCATCACCGGTGGGGGGGACGGGATCGGACGGGCGATCGCGAGAGCTTACGCGCGCGAAGGCGCCCGAGTCGTCATCTCCGGCCGGAGAGCCGAGAAGCTGGAAGAGACCAGAAGCCAGATTCTCGGCGAGGGGGCTGCGCCGGGACCCCATAGCGATTCTGCTCGCCGTCCCCGGAGCGAAGCGGAGGGGGCTGCGCCAGGATCGGTGGTCACGGTTCCGGGGGATGTTTCGAGCGAACCGGACGTGCGCGGGCTTGTGCAGGAAACGCTCCGGCAATTCGGCCGGATCGATATTCTCGTGAACAACGCCGGCATCATCGGTCCCACCGCTCCGGTCGAACAGGTTCGGACGGAGGAGTGGGACGAAGTTCAAGCCATCAATCTCCGTGGTCCCTTTCTCACCTGTCGTGAAGTCGTTCCCCTTATGCTGAAGCAGGATCGAGGCGTCATTATCAACATCGCGTCCGTCGCGGGACGCATCGGGTATCCCACCCGAAGCCCCTACGCCGCTTCGAAGTGGGGGCTGATCGGATTCAGCCGGACACTGGCTCTGGAGTTGAGCACCACCGGCGTTCGGGTGAACTGCGTCTGCCCCGGTGCTGTCATGGGAGAGCGGCTCGCCACGATCCTCGGAAACTTCAATCGCATCATTCAGGATCAAGCGAACTCGCGGCTGAAGGCTGCCCTTTCTTACGTGAAAGCCTCGAAACTTCTCCCACCGGAAGAGATCGCTTCCGTTTGCGTCTTCCTCGCGTCCTCGGAGGCGGCGGGAGTGTCCGGACAGGAAATCGTTGTCGCGGGCGTGACGGGGTAGTTCCGCCGTGCGCATCGCCCTCTTCGGTCTGCCCAAGCGCGCTACACATTTCGTCCCGGTCCTCGTTCAGGAGAACTACAAGGTCGTCGCCCTGTTTCTTTCGGAGCCGCATGAGCCCTATTTTCCGCAGATCCAGGCCATTGCCGAGGCCTTCAAGATCCCCTGCATCTACCCGGCGGACGCCGCCGATCCCACGCTGCCGGGACGCCTCCACCAACTCGAGATCGACCTCCTCATCTCGATCAATTTCACCAAGCGCCTCCCGAAAAGCATTCTGAGCGCGCCTCGCCGCGCGGCGATCAATCTCCACCCCTCCCTCCTGCCCAAGTACCGGGGACCGAATCCCTATTTCTGGGTTCTTCGAAACGGCGAGCCCCGCACCGGCGTGACCGCCCACTACATGGAGGAAACCCTGGACACCGGGCCGATCATTCTCCAGAAAGCGATGGAGATCGAAGCCCATGAGACGTTGGGCGGTCTGCTTGGAAAACTGGAGGCCCTGGGTGAACAGGTCCTGTTGGACACTCTCCGACTTTTCAAGAGCCGGGATGACGTGCCTTCTTCGCCGCAGGATCCGGCCGAGGCCACGCTTGCGCCGCAAATCAAGGAGGAGGATTTGGTCCTCAATTTCGCCAACCCGACCGCCGATATTCTCCGCCAGATCCGTGCCTGCAATCCGGCCTATGGAGCGTGGACTTCACTCGACGGTCGGGCCGTCAAGTTCTTCTCGGCGTCGATGGTGCAGGGGGCGATATCGCTCGCCGCTCCAGGCACTTGTTTTCTACACGAGGGACATTTCCTCATTGCCACGGGGGACGGCGCGATTCGTCCGGAGGTGATTCTCCTGGAGGACGGCGGATTCTACTCCGCCGATTCGCTCGCCCGACTCGGTCTCCTCATCCCCGGCTCCCGCTTCGGCGCGTAGGTCGGGGTTCAATCGCAGATCTGGAAGCCTTCCGCGGGGTAGTGGTACATGAGCGTCACGCACATCTCCTCGGGGAACTGGAGGATGTGGTCGGTCGTGTTGTCGAATTCGCACACCATTCGAAACCGGTCACCCTTTTCCACACGCAGCGGCGCATCGACCGGAAAATTCATGATCGGCGGATCTCGCTGGAGTTGCGCGCCCGCCCCAACCTGTTTGTAGATCAACCTCTCCTCCCCCTGCTGGGTGAGCCAGAGCTCAAAATTCACACCCCACTGGTGGGTGTGGCCGAGGACCGTGATGATGCTGGACGTTCGTTCGGCGCTGCACGTTGCTTCGGAGCGGTGGGTTTTTCCCGGCTGGATCTGGAAACTACTCTCGTTGATCGCCCACGGAGCCGCAGAGGATAGCGCCGGAGTGGGATCGACCGTGTGGAGGTTCACCGTGTCAGTCTGAAGGGCCGCATCGCTCCCCGGGTTGATGTAGTGCGATTGGAGCATGATCTGCGATCCCCGCGGGACCAGGATGGCCACGTCCTTCGGCAGACGCGTCACGGCCGCCGGAACATCGCCTGAACCGCCGCCCGCCCCACCGACAAACATCAGCCAGGGAGCTGCCATGTCGAAATCTGCGCACACATGCGAAGTCGGATCGTACTTGATCGAGCTTCTATACACCGCCACGTGATGACCCGTTTTGCCACCGCTTTGACGCCCTTCGATGAGCGTGACGTACATGTCGTCCGTGGTCACCACATCCGTGTACGTGCAGACAAAGACTTCGGAATACGGCTCGATGCGCAGCTCGGGGGTATGCACTTGTATTCCGCGCGCCGGTTTCGCCAGTCCCTCCGAATCCTCCGAACAGGAAATCGACCCCATCATGACTAATGAGGTCACCAATAACGCAAGAAAAACACCTCTCACACCACCCTCCTTCCGGTTGGGAATCAGCGAATCAGGGAATCAGTTCTTCCGGTAGACCGCCACGAAGCACGCCCCGCCGAGGCCGATGTTGTGTTGGAGTGCGATCTTGGCGTTCGGCACCTGTCGCGGACCGCAAAGTCCACGAAGCTGCTGGTTGAGTTCGAAACATTGGGCCAAGCCGGTGGCGCCCAGCGGATGCCCTTTGGAAAGCAGGCCTCCGGAGGGATTGACAACCCATTTGCCGCCGTAGGTGGTTTGATTCTCATCGAGCAGACGCCCGGCCTCCCCTTCTTTGCAGAGACCCAGCGCCTCATACGTGATCAGCTCGTTGGCCGTGAAACAGTCGTGAAGTTCGATGACGTTTACGTCCTTCGGACCCAGTCCCGACTGCTCATAGGCGCTGTCCGCAGCCTTCTTCGCCATATCATAGCCAACGACTTTGATCATCGAGGGGGGATCGAAAGCGGTCTTCACATCCGTCTTGAGCGCGGCCGCGGCAATCCACACCGGATCGGACTTGCCCATTTTTTTCGCGAACTCTTCCGAGCAGACGACGGCCGCCGCCGAGCCGTCCGTAGTGGGGCAGCACTGAAGTTTCGTCAGGGGATCGAAAATCATGGGAGAGGCCATCACTTCCTCGAGCGAGACGGCCACGCGGAACTGCGACCGCTCATTGTGCACCGCATGCTTCTTGTTTTTCACGGCGATCTTGGCGATCTGTTCCTTGGTCGTGCCGTACTTCTTCATGTGCTCGCGTCCTGCCCCACCGAACAATTGGGCGGCGGGAGGTGCCATCTCGAATCCCTGCACGGAACTCATCACTTCCACGTGCTTATCCATCGGATTCGTTCGATCGCTGTATTTGGGCGCGAGCGATCCCTTCTCCATCTTTTCAAATCCAAGCGCGAGCGCGCATTCCACCGCTCCGCCCGCCACCGCCTGCGTGGCCAGGAAAAGCGCGGAGGAGCCCGTGGAGCAGTTGTTGTTGACGTTCACGACCGGGATACCCGTCAGACCGAGCTGGTACACCGCCCGTTGGCCGCAGGTGGATTCCCCATACACATATCCGACAAATGCCTGCTCGATCTTGTCATAGCTCACGCCGGCGTCTTTGAGGGCCATCTCCCCCGATTCCTTTGCCAATTCGGGATAGTCGTGTTCTCCCGGTTTGTGAAACTTGGTCATTCCGACGCCGATAATGCAGACTTTGCGGCCTTTACCCATGGAAAACCCCTTTCGCTTTGAAAGATGTCAGTCGCGGCTGGTGCGAGTACGCGCTTTTCTCTTTAAGCACGCCGCGAAGTCTAGCTAACCGGATGGTTAATTGCAACATAGCCGGGTGGGAGTGGTAAAGTACGCGCCCATGGGGAGCCGCTTCACCCGATTGGCCGTCGCCCTTCTCATCTTCTCTTGCGACAGCCCAAAGCCTTGGGACGGAACCTTTCCCGAGCCTGTCGCCCGGCCTGAACACCCAAGGCCCGATTTCCGGCGCAACACCTTCATCAACCTGAACACGAAGTGGGATTTCGCGTACGACCCGGACGACCGCGGACTGCGCGAGGAATGGTTCAAACGCGAGGACGTTTGGACCCACAAGATTCAAGTGCCGTTCGCATGGGAGGCGCCCCTCTCGGGGCTCGTCCCGCCGCATGAAGGTCCGTACACGATTTTCGAGACACTCCAAGCCAAGACGTACCGAGGAGTGGGCTGGTACCGGCTCAAGCTTCCCGGCCGTTTACCGCAGACGAAGGGTCTCAACTGGCATCTGATCTTCGGCGCCGTCGATTTCAAGTCCACCGTCTGGATCAACGACAAGCAGGCAACCGAACACGAGGGCGGCTACGATCCGTTCTCGGTGAATCTGGCCGACTGGGCCGGTCCCAACGACGTTCCCGAAATCGTCCTTCGCGTCGAGGACTTCACCGAACTCAACGACTACGCCCAGCCCGTCGGCAAACAGGGCGGCGTCTGGTACACCCGCACGAGCGGCATCTGGCAGACGGTGTATCTGGAACAACGACCGAAGTTCTATTTGGCCGGGCTGCGATTGAATACATACATGGGCGTGCAGGAGGTTGCCATCGAACCCCAATTCAGCGGCACGCCGCAGGGCGAATTCAAGCTGGATTCGACTGAAGAGCCGGGATCATTCAACCCCGGGGAGAGCACGGCATGTTGCTGGTGGGAAAACCCAAATCCCCACGTTCAAGAGATTGCAGTTCGGCTCACCGATGAACGTGGAACGCCCGACGTGGTCCACACATACTTCGGAAAACGGGACCTTCACATTCTGAGAACTCAAACAGAGACAAGGATGAACGCGGCTTACTATCACGCGCCGATCGAATCCTCGGTGCTTGCGGTAAACCTCTACCCACGGTATCTCCGTTGCGTCCTCGACCAGTCCTACTACCCGGATGGCATCTACACCGCGCCGAGCGTGGATCGAATCCGGGCCGATCTCGAACTCGCCAAGTCGTTCGGGTTCAACTGCATCCGGCTCCACATCAAGATGGATGAACCGATCAAATATCGAATTGCGGACGAACTGGGACTTTACGTCGTCTACGATATTCCCGCTCTCGATCTTCAAGCCGAGAACCTGCCGGGTTTCAAAGGCCGCGATTACTTCGAACACACGCTCCGCGCTGCCATCGAACGCGACGCCAACCATCCCAGCATCATCGCGTGGACCATCTTCAACGAAAACTGGGGGCTCCTCTCGAACGGCTCACTGACCAACCCCGTCCCGATGGGTGACAACCCGGAGATCCAGAAATGGGTGAAGGACATGGTCACCCTTGCGCGCTCCCTCGATCCCACGCGCCCCGTCGAAGACAACAGCGCGGGCGGAGTGACGCAACGTTTCGAACACATCGACACCGACCTCAATTCCTTCCACTACTATGGAAACGACATGGCCAAGTTCAGAGAGTTTCTGCAAACCGAATCGGATGGGACCTACCCAGGCAGCCCCCGGAACTTCGTCGGCGGCGCCGTCCAGGATGGCGATCCCTGGTGGAACTCCGAATTCGCCAGTTTCAGCGCGCTGGGCGGAACCGAAGGGCCCGGGATCTATTGCGATCTTTTCGGCCTCCTCAATGAGATGCGACGCTTCCCCAAGCTCGTCGGTTACGTGCTCACGCAACTTACGGACGTGGAGTACGAACGAAACGGTCTCGTAAATTATGACCGCTCACCCAAACCGGATCTCTGCGCGAGATTCGGCGTCAGCCTGAAGGATGTCCTTGGCGAAGATTTCATCGCCTTCGACTGGCTGCCGAATCATGAGCTCGGGGCCGGCGCAACCATCCATGTCCCGCTTCGCTACTCCCACTGGTCCGGCTCCACCATCGAGCCGAGGAAGGTCCGTTTGAGTTGGGAGAACGCCGCTCCAGTGGAATGGACGCTGGCCTCCTATGCGCCGTACGATGCCACCACCGTCGAGAGCCCCGATTTCATCACGCCCGCCGACCCCGGCGATCACACTCTGATCGCGGAGGTTTTCGACGCTCAAGGCAAGCGCACCTGCGCCAACCGGTTGACGGTCACGATCAGGTGAGTCCTCCGACCGGAAGGAGTAACATGCCCGCCATGGCACGAGTCCGGCGATACCTCCCGTGGCTGATCGGACTCTTCTGGCTCGCCTTCTACCTCACTTACCCTTACCGGGAACTGGTGGACGACTCCCAGCATAGGGGGATCCTGGAAAACCGCTACTTCGCTATTTTCGATGAACTGAAGTACTCCCGGCCCCTTCACGCGCTCCTCCTGCACGCCCAGGGCCATTTCTTGAGCAAAGCGATGGACAAGGCAATGCTCGTTTCGATGATTCTCCACCTGCTGATCGCCTTGATCGCGTGGCGTGTTGTTATTCCACGAATGCCCGAACGAATGCACTCCTGGGCAAGATTCGGCCTCACGGCTTTCATGCTTCATCCCATCGCGCTGCAAACCACCGTCCATGTTTCACAGCGCGTCGAACTGCTGGGCACGTTCTTCGTGGCTCTTTCCCTGGCCGTCTTCTTTCGCGCTCGGTCACGGACAACTCCCCTTCCATCCTCGGCTCCTCCTACTCACCACTCACCACTCACCACTCACCACTTCTTCTGGCTCACCCTCTGCGCCCTCGGCGCCCTGGCCTCGAAGGAAAATTACGTACTCATCCCCTTCGCACTGACGCTGGCGCTCGCCATCCGGGCAAAATCCAACGCGGGAGCGATCGCCGCAGGCGTCATGGTCGCCTTCATAGTCCTCGGCTCCTATTTGAACACCTTTTCGCATGAGGAAATCCGGAGTGAAGACAATTACAGCCGCAGCCGGGCCTTCAGGCAGGCGGTCCTCGATGGTCGCGAGGTCACGAACGAGGAGTCCATCTTCCTCCCGCTGCGATCACCGGTGGAAAACCTGAAACTCCAGGTAGCATTGGTACCTCTCATCCTGAGAATCGTGTTCGTGCCCTTCGGACTCACCAAGGACTACGGCCACTTCCCCTACGGCCGCCAGACCTATTCCCCCGACCTCCCATGGCTTTGGATCGGGCTCGCGATCCTGATCGGCATCACCGCGCTCATTTTTGTGAAACGCAAAGCGGCGACCTTCGAACAATGGGTCCTCATCCTGTCGCCCGCCGTTCTCTACAGCGCGTACGTCGTCTTCGTGGTCTACGATCCGCTCTTCCTCTACCGGCTCTATGGAGTCTCTTTTCTCACCTTCGTGGTGGCCCTCCCCACACTGGCCGGCATCCTTGTGGACGTGAAGAAGATCGGCCTGGAACGCGCCGAAAAGATTGCCGCGGGCCTGGCAGGAATCTGTGTCCTGGGCGGGGTTGTTCGTTTTTATGAGATGAAAAACCCGATCGCGGAGACCGCCATCGACCTGAGACGTCGGCCGGACAATTTCCGGCTGTACGTTTCCCATATGCGCAAACTCGTGGAATCGGGAAAACGTCCCGTCGATTGCGGAGCCGAACTGGCCCCCGCGCTGAAGTATGCCCCGAGCAGTTCGCACGTCTATGTCCAGTGGGCGTGGTGCCTGAAACAACAGGGCAAGATTGAGGAAGCGCAGACCTATGCCATGAAGTCGCTCGAGCAGCAGACCGGATTCATCGAAGCCCAAACCGCGCTCGGATATCTCTCCGAACCTCCCTTCCCCAAGATCGACATCGATCGGGTCCACCCCATGAACAAGGCATATCTGGCGCCGACTCCGATTCAAGATGCGGCCGGAGCGCCCCGTCCGCAGAGTCCACCGCCCGGGGATGGACGAAGCACGTTCTGGTCCCCCAGTCCTCCTACCGGTCAGGGAGTCACTTCGGGCGCAGCGCGCCCGCTCGATGAACAATCAAAGATGTTCATCGACCTCTACGAACAGGGTCTCACGCGGGATCCAGGCAACATGAAGATTCGGGAAAAGTACGCGGAGTTCCTGGCCGGTCGCGGCGATTGGAGCAAGGCGCTGGAGCACTACAGAATTCTTCTCGACAAGGACCCCACGAATGCCGACCTGAAGAAAAGAGTGCAGGAAGCGGAACTTCGGGCCGGATCGCCCGCTTCCGGAACCGCGCCGTCCAAGTAACGCGTGGCCGCACCCTCCGCAAAGTTTTCAGAAGCCATCCTGGCCTCTGGTCACAGCTCCGGGTACAGGCCTTCCGTGGCCGAACGCCTCCGACGATACTGTCCCTGGTCGGTTGCGGCTTTCTGGCTCCTTTTCTACCTCGCGCATCCTTATCGGATTCTCGTCGACGACACGACCTACCGCGGGATTCTGGAGAACAAGTTCTTCCACTACCACATCGAGCAACGCTACTCGCGCCTCCTGCACGACGGGCTGCTGTATCTCCAGGGATTCCTCTTCGAGCCGTCCATGCAAAAGGCGATGTTCGTGGCGATTCTCCTGCATCTGCTGACGGGATGGATCACGTGGAGAAGGGTGATCCCGGCGCTCCCCTCACGGAGCCAGGTCCCTGCGCTCATGGGCCTCGTCGCCTTCCTTCTCCATCCGGTCTCGATGCAAACAGTGGTTCATGTGTCCCAGAGCGGCGAAGTCCTCGGCGGCGTCTTTCTGGCTCTCTCGCTGGCTGTCTTCTTCCGAGCTCATTCTTCCGATCCTTTGCCTCTCACCTCTCGCCTCTCGCCTCTCGCCCCGCTCTTTCTCGCCCTTTGCGGCCTTGCCGCCCTGATGTCGAAGGAATCTTACGCGGTAGTGCCGTTCACTCTCGCGGTCCTCATGGCGTTGAAGACAAAATCGATGCCGTCCACCCTCGCCGCGCTCGCGCTGCTCTCGGCCATCCTCTTCGGGGCGTGGGCCAATTCCTACTCCCGGCCTCTGATCCAGAACGTCCGGAACTACGAGCGCAGCCGGGCCTTTCATCAGGCCGTTGAACAAGGCCGGGAGATATCGAACGACGACTCGATCTTCCTCCCTCTCCGAACAAAATCGGAGAACTTGAAGCTGCAAACTGCCCTCGTCCCGAAGCTCCTCCAAATTGTGTTTGTTCCATTCGGACTCGTAAAAGACTACGGAAACTTCCCTCTGGGCAAGGAGACGTACAATTTCTCGAAATCATGGCCATGGACTGGAGTCGGCGGCGCGATCCTTCTCGGCGCAGTAATCCTCGGCTTGGGTCTGCGAATCCGCGTTGGATTGAACGGGCTGGCGCTCCTGGCGCTGCCGGCAATCCACTACGCAGTCTATTGGGTGTTCCCCGTCTACGACCCCCTGGTTCTCTATCGTCTGTACGGCGTTGTTTATCTCACCTTCGTGGTGGCCCTACCCGCTCTGGTCAGCGCCAAGGAAATCTCACCTCCACAATCATCCTTACCCCTCAAGGGAGAGGCTCGAAGAAAATCTCCCTCCCCCCCGGAGGGGGATGGCATGGGCGGGGGGGGGAAGCGTATCTTGATCGCTTGTTGCTCAATAGTCGTCCTCGGCGGCTTCGTCCGTTTCTGGGAGATGAAAGACCCCATTCGGGAAACCGCTCTCGAACTCAAGCGCGCACCGACAAGCTACCGCGTGTACGCTTTTCACATGCAAGAGCTCATCAAAAAGGACCTGCCGGTGGACTGCACCGCCCTGCTCGGACCTGCGCTCACATTGGCCCCGAGCACAGCGCTGGTTCACATCGAGTGGGCCTGGTGCCTCTGGGAGCAGGGGCAGAAGGACGAGGCCCGGACCCATGCGCAGAAAGCGCTCGAGCAGGAAGCCGTCCCCCAGAATATTCCGTTGCTGCTCGACTATCTCGTCGGACCGGACGGGACTCAATTTGATCTGAAGAAGATCCACCCTTTCAATGTGAAGTACCTCCCCTTCAAAGACCAAGAGCCCGCGCTTCGGATCATTCCGGACGAAAACTGAACTTCTGCGACCAAGGCACGAGCCTCTTCATCTCACCCACAGCCGCCGGGTTCGTGGCTCGCACCGGGAATTCCTTGGCCGCATCAAAGAAGAAGTCGTCGTACTCGCGCTTGGGGAAACTGACAAATCTCAGGAGGTAGGCATCGCCCCCTCCGCTTTGCTTCGGGGACGACGAATGGAGCGGTGATCCGGGCGTCGCGTCGCCCTCCTTCTTCTCGTACCGTCCGGCCAGGAACGAATCGGGGAATTCCAAAAGATCGGGCAGAAGCATTCCGGAGACGGCATCTTTGAGATGAGTGTCGATCAAGCCCTCCACCCAACGGATCGAGTCTTGTTGCTGTGACCACCGCTGTTGGGCCAAGGCCCCTGCCGCGGCCTGCGGGGCCCCCTGGGGTGCGGCCGGCGGAGGGGGAATACGTCGCGGGTCCTTGCGATCGAAGGGCTCCCACCCTCCCGTCTTCGAGACTCTCGCCCAACGAGGTTCTCCGCCGGTCCGCTCTTTCGCCCATTCGTTGAATTTCCCGGGATTGGCTTTCACTCGATCCAGCCAGCCCTGCGCCTCGGAACGCGCATACGCCTGGATCTCCCGGTTCTGTCTCACAATATCGTAGGGGAGAACCCGGTTGACGTAAACCGGCAGGATGTAGTCTTTCAAATACGCTTCCCGGTTCTCCCCAAACACCTGTTTGATCCGGGCGAGCACATCGGGCATGAACGTGCTCTCGTCTATGCGTTTCGCCTCGCCTTCGAGAACCTCCTGTGTCACGGGTTGACCGTATTTCTTCATGATGGCCGCTCCCACGCAGGGCTTGAGCAGGTGAGACAGCACGATGCCCGGCTCCACGATCCGGCCCTCCTCGGTGATTTTCAGAACCGCCTGGCGGTAAGTCAGATCCTGTTCGGTGATCTTGCAGTCTCCCGCCTCGGCCACAAGAAGAGGGATTTTCTTCCGATTACACGTGGTGGACGTGAGAATCAGAACCAGGAATGCGAGAAGGGCGGGTTTTTTCACAGAGACAAGCTTTCAGTTCGAGGATCCCGTCCGGAAGCGGTCCATGGATCAATTCTATGAGCGACCACAACCGAAGCAAAGGTAAGCGTTCACCCCCACCCCCACCCTCCCCCGTCGAGGGGGAGGAGAAAAGAGAGTAAGGCGCACTTCTTGTTGTCCCTTCCCCCCTTGAGGGGGAAGGTGAGGATGGGGGGTGCTGAACGGATACAAGTAAAGTTCGACCGCGGCTTGCGAAATACGGGGGTCATGATAGGAAGCTCACGTGGGTCATTTCGAACATACGGTCTATTACTTCCGGCGGGCGGCAAAGATCATGGATCTCTCTGAGCGGATCCAGAAGCTACTCGTCACTCCCCGGAGAGAGGTGCGGGTGGAGATCCCCATCGAGATGGACAACGGAGAACTGGGACACTTTATCGGATTCCGAATCCAGCATAACAGCGACCGAGGACCGATGAAGGGCGGTCTCCGGTATCATTTCCAGGTCGACGACGATGAAGTGAGGTCCCTCGCCAGCCTCATGACGTGGAAGACCGCCGTGGTCGATCTCCCATTCGGGGGCGCGAAAGGGGGAATCGCCTGTGACCCTTCCAAGCTTTCCTCACACGAACTCGAAAGTCTTACGCGCGGCTTGATTGATCGCATTCACGAGTTGATCGGCCCCACGATAGACGTTCCCGCACCGGATGTCGGCACGAACGCGCAGGTGATGGCCTGGATCATGGATCAATACTCCCGGTACGCCGGGTTTCATCCCGCGGTCGTGACGGGAAAGCCCGTGGACCTCTACGGCTCCGCCGGCCGGGAAGAGGCGACGGGGCGCGGCATCCTTTTCGTTTGCGATGAACTGCTGAGCGAGGCGGGGCGACGGATCCAGGATTGTACGTTCCTGGTCCAGGGATTCGGCAACGTGGGAGCGAACACGGCCAAACTCATCCACCGCATGGAGGGCAAGATCGTGGCGGTGGGCGACGTGAATGGGGGCATCCACAACTCAGCGGGGCTCGATATCCCGACCCTGATCGAGCACGTCCGAAAGGTTCATTCCATTCACGGATTCGAAGGCGGGCGGGCGGTGAGCAATGACGAGCTGCTTCGCCTCCCGTGCGATGTTCTCATTCCGGCCGCCCTCGGCGGCGTGATCACGCCCGACGTTGCGCGGGACGTTCAGTGCAAGTTCATCGTCGAGGGCGCGAACGGGCCGACCACGCCCGAGGCAGACGAAATCCTGGACCGACGCGGCATTGTTGTCTGCCCGGATATTCTGGCCAACGCGGGCGGGGTGACTGTTTCCTATTTCGAGTGGGTCCAAAACATCCAGCAGTTCCGATGGGGCGAGGTGCAGGTCAATACGGAACTCGAAAAGGTCATGCGCAAGAGCTACAAGAGCGTGTCAAGGCTCGCCCGAGAGAAAAAGCTCGCGTTGCGAACTGCCGCGTTCATCATCGGCATCGGTCGGGTCGGCCGCGCCCGTGTTCAACGGGGGTTGTGATGCCTCCTTTCGACCCTCGGTCCATCCCCATGCTGGCCGGCCTCAACAAGCTTGAGATGGATGACCTCCTGACCTACTCCATCGGCCAATCGATTCCGGAGGGAACAACCATTTTCAAGGAAGGCGATCAAGCGGATGCTTTCTACATCCTCCTCAAGGGCGAAGTCGAATTTACGAAACGGACTCCCAGCGGCAAGGACGAGAGGATTGCAACCTTGCAGCCGCCCGCCGTTTTCGGGGAGACCGTGCTCTTCCTGAACCCCATGACGCGGATCGCCACCGCCCGTACGGTCGCCGATATCGAGGTCCTCGCCTTCGACGTCAAGACGTTCATGCAGCGTCTCGAAAAAGGGGCCGTGGGGGCGTACAAGGTCATTCACTACTTGGCGAAGGTGATCGCCCATCGGCTGAAGGCGGTGGACGAGGAACTGGTCCGGCGCATCGGAACGGTCGGCGCCTCGGAGCGGAAACCTCTCGAAGAGTTCTCGAAGTTCAAGGACAAGTTGTTCGCCGAGTGGAATTTCTAGGTTCTGCGGGAACAAACAAGTCAATATTCAAGATTGACCCCGTGAATCCGCTTTTGGTTTACGCGGCGGTCGTCGGAACTCTCAAGATCCTCTACACCTTCCGGGGGATCGAGTTCATCGGAAAATACCTCCACGTCATTGCACTCGTCCTGTTCCTTTACACGCCGCTTCTCATGATCGTGCTTAGGAAAGCCACCGCCGAATCGATGGGGTTATTCATCGGGAACTGGATCGCCTCGCTTCGGGTCACCGGAGCCACATGCCTGGTGGTTTTCGTTCCCTTTGTGGCGGGTTTCTACCTCTGGCACCGCATGGTCCTCGGCCACGCGTTCACAACCGATTGGGGTCTGCCCGACTGGACGTTCATGGTCGCCCAGTTCGCCGGGGCTGCGCTCCCCGAAGAGGTTTTCTACAGGGGGTATTTGCAGTCTTCCCTCAATCGAGCTTGGCCTGGAGGGAAGGCCATCCTCGGTGCCCGGGTGGGAAGAGGCTTGATCCTAACTTCGGTCTTATTTGCGCTGGGGCATGTCATCATCGAACCGACCCCGGTCCGATTCGGTGTGTTTTTCCCCTCACTGATTTTCGGCTGGCTCCAGGAGAGGACGGGAAGCGTGCTCGCGCCGGTCCTCTTTCACGGGGTGGCCAATATTCTCATGGCCACGTTGCAGTCGGCGGTGCAATAGGAAATCGTTTGTGGGTGGCATCCATGCGTCATTTTGTGCACGTAGCCGAGCCTTAACCTGAATCCGGCGTGAATATGGCTTTTCCGGGGGCTGCCGTGGGGGTATGTTTTCGAGGTTTCTTTTTCATCGATTGTCAGGCGTGCGACCTT